>CAZLUE010000013.1:0-15921 GCA_964562625.1 uncultured Dehalococcoidales bacterium
GGGTGCGGGCTCTGCCAGACGTTGCGTCCGAGGTTGACCCCGATCGCCCCCCGCTGCATGCCGTCGTGGACGAAGTCGAACATCTCACGTTCGGTATCGACCTTCGGTCCGCCGGCCATGATGACCGGCACCGGGCAGCCGGCTGACACCGTCTCGAACTCCTCGCACCAGTACGTCTTGACGACTCGCGCTCCCAGCTCGGCAGCGATCCGGCTGGCCAGCGCCAGGTAGCGAGCGTCCCGTTTGTCAAGCTCGCGGCCGACGGCGGTTACCGCCATTACCGGGATGCCGTAGCGTTCGCCCTCGTTGACTAATTGCGACAGGTTGAGTAAGGACTGTTTTTCGTAGTCGCTGCCGACGAAGACCGAAATGCCGATCGCGGTGACGTTGAGGCGAACCGCCTCTTCGAGGCTGGTGGTGATGCCTTCGTTGGCGAGGTCACCGCCGACCATGCTGGCGCCGCCGGAGACGCGGAGAATCACCGGTTTCGAGTTGTCAGGGTCGACCGACGAGCGCAACACACCGCGGGTGATAAAGAGGCCGTCGGCGTAGGGCAGTAACGGCTCGATCGTCCGGCGCGGCACCTCGAGGTTCCTGGTCGGCCCCTGGAAGTAGCCGTGGTCGACCGGCAGGATGAGGACGTGTCCGTCCTTCTGGATTAGCCGTGATAGTCGGTTAGCCATTCCCCAGTCCATGCGGAGTCCTCCTCGGCGACCAGATTCGACCACCATTATACACCAAGGTGAAGGATAACACATATTGTCAGCCTTGAGCCGATACGCATTCCCGGCGACGTACCTCTACACCTTGAATAGTGTCAGACTGAATGGCAGACTGTCCCGTGGCTCTCTGGTGCAGAATAGACACGAAGTACGTCTCACTCGGTGAAGGCAAGGCGTTCTATCACTTTGGGGCGGCGGACTGCTTCACTCGTAAGCGGGCGGTAGGTTTGCCCAAGAACCTGTCGAGTCAGCAATGATCTGACTTCCTGCGCCGGCTACTGAAAAATTCCTCTTCTCCGGTCATAGTCATCCAGACAGACAGTGGCTCAACTCGAGTTTCCTCACTACTTCAATCGGCCCAACTACCCACAGGGCAACGGGCAGATAGAGCGCTCTTTTCGCACCGACGAAGACGAGTCTTGCCAGGAATGAATGGACAAGCATCCTGTGGGAAAGGAGGCACTGTTTGATTTCTACTGGCCCAGTGCACCGTGTTGACAAAGGGAAAGACAGGTGATACAATTCGGCGCAAGTCGTGTCATCTGTTGAGCCACGACTGGGACGTGTGTAGAAAAGAGGAGGCAGACGCGCAGCGCCGATGCCGGTGCGGAGCGAGACGACCCCCGAATGGAGAGTGGCGACGCGACGCGGTAGCGGACTTAGGCGAGTTGAGACGAAATGGCAACAACAACTGACGAGAAGGTACTTGAAGTAAACGGACTCAAGACCTACTTCTACACGCAAGAAGGAGAGGTCAAGGCAGTCGATGGGCTGAGCTACTACGTCCGTAAAGGAGAAAGCGTCGGTATTGTCGGTGAGAGCGCTTGCGGCAAGAGCGTAAGCGCTCTGTCAGTGTTGCGACTGATACCCTACCCACCGGGAATCATTGTCGGGGGAGAGATCATGTTCCAGGGGGCGGACCTCCTCAAAGCATCCGAAGCGGAGATGCGTAGTATCAGGGGCAACCGAATCGCCATGGTGTTCCAGGAGCCGACGACGTCGCTCAACCCGGTGCTGACCGTAAAACGCCAGATATCAGAAGCGCTCGAGTTGCACCGCGGTCTCAACAAGGAGGAGTCTCTCAAGGAGACGATTCGACTGCTGCAGTTGGTCGGTATGCCGGACCCAGACCAACGCGCCCAGGACTATCCATTCCAGTTTAGCGGCGGGATGCAGCAACGCATCATGATCGCGATGGCTCTGAGTTGCGATCCCCAGTTGCTGATTGCCGACGAGCCGACGACGTCACTCGACGTCACGGTTCAGGCCCAGCTACTGGAAATCATCGACGACCTTAAGGAACGGCTGGGGACGGCGGTTATCCTGATTACACACAACCTCGGAGTCGTCGCTCGCTACGTCGACCGAGTGAACGTGATGTATGCGGGACGTCTGGTTGAGACGGCGCGCACCGATGACCTTTACGCGCACCCAAAGCATCCCTACACGATAGGTCTGCTGGCATCGGTACCGCGGCTCGACACCGAGCGCAAAGAGACGCTGCGGGTCATCAATGGACTGCCACCCAATCTGTCGCGACTGCCCAGTGGATGCGCCTTCCATCCCCGTTGCAACTACGCCTTCGACCGTTGCCGCGAGGAAGCTCCGGAACTAGAAGAAATCGGCCTCGAGCATTCCCGCGCCTGTTTCTACGACGCTGACAAGCTGAGCAAGGCGTAGTCAGACCAATAAGAGTAGGATGAGTGAGGGGTGTCCAACAATGAATGAGAACGGTCATCTAGTTGAAGTCGAGAACCTGAAAATGTATTTCCCGGTGACTGCCGGGCTCCTTCAGAGGAAGGTTGCCGACGTCAAGGCAGTCGATGGTATCAGTTTCTTCATCAAGAAAGGTGAGACACTGGGGCTGGTCGGCGAGAGCGGCTGCGGCAAGACAACGACGGGGCGCTGCATCCTGCAACTCTACGAAACCTCCGGTGGTAAGGTCTACTTCGATGGTGTCAATCTGACGGAACTTAAGCGCGAGCAAATGCGACGGATGCGACGCCACATGCAGCTCATCTTCCAAGATCCGTTCGCCTCGCTCGACCCGCGAATGACGGCCGGTGAAATTATCGGCGAGCCGCTCAAAGTACACGGTCTTGCGAAGGGCCAGGATTACCGCGACCAGGTTTCCGAGTTGTTCCGTATGGTCGAACTTGAACCGTACATGTCGAGCCGTTACCCGCACGAGTTCAGTGGCGGGCAGCGGCAACGCATCGGAATCGCCCGCGCCCTGGCGGTGAGACCGAACTTCATCGTCTGCGACGAGCCGGTTTCGGCACTTGACGTGTCGATTCAGGCGCAGATCATTACCTTGCTGGAAAAGCTGCGTTCTGAGATGGATCTGACCTACCTGTTTATCGCCCATGACCTCTCGGTGGTACGCAACATTAGCGACCGTGTGGCAGTGATGTATCTCGGTCAGATCGTCGAGATTACGGACTCGGACTCGCTATACGGCGATCCGAAGCATCCGTATACTATCGCCCTGCTTTCGGCGGTACCGATTCCCGACCCGATTGTCGACCGGCAGCGGGAAAGGGTCATCTTGGCGGGCGACGTGCCGAGCCCGATGAACCCGCCACCAGGGTGTAACTTCAACCCGAGGTGCTACATGGCGATCGATATCTGCCGGGAAGAGACGCCGGAGCTAAGGATGATGGGAAAGGAACACTGGACGGCATGCCACCGGGTCTAGACTGTCCCGTCGCGATGCGCGAAGCAGACCCAACGCCAGCAGAACCGGTGTAGGTGGAATCCGGATTACCCGAGCAATAGCCGCAGTGCAGGCACGATTGGCCATGGCATCGCGTAACCGAGCCGGTCGTGGCGGCGACGCGACCGGCATGAACCGCCCGCCCAAGGTTACGAAGAGGGGTATCACAATTGTCTACCAAGAGACGAAGCGGCGGGAACCAGCCAACAACGGCAGATGGTGTCATTATACCCGCAAAACAGTCGAAACGGCGAAGGAATCTCATCCTTTTTACGGTAGCGTTCGCTGTCATCGCACTGGCGATCGTTATTGGCCTCTACTTTATTCAGGTGCGCCCGCTGCAGCGGACGATCATCAACATAAACGGCGTCGAAATCTCCATCGGCTACTTGATCCGAAGACTCGAAGCAGGTAAGTCAACTGACAGTTTCCAGATGCTGCAGACCCTGACGGACGAGGAACTCGTCCGTCAGGCGGCACCACGGTACGACATCAACATCACGGATGAAGACATAGACGAAGCCCTACATTTTTTGGCCCGCGGCGAGAACGAGTCGATCGCCGAAGCCGAATTCCAGAGATGGTACCGCGACGGACTCAACGAAAGCCAACTGAGCGAGGCCCAATTTCGGGATCTGTGGCGCACCGCCCTCATCCAAGCCCGAATCCATGAGATAGAAGCTGCCAGAGTTGCGACGGTGGCCGAGCAAATCCGTCTTTCATACCTTCTGACCGAGACCTATGAAGATGCGGTACTGGCGCAAAACCGTCTCGATGAAGGTGAGGAATTCGGCGACGTAGCGCGCGATGTGTCGCTTGACACGACAGTCACCGAGAACGGAGGTGACATGGGATGGTACCCCGAGGCGGCGCTGCCGGTCGGTGGTGTCCGAGCCGTCTTTGCACTTGCCATCGGCGAACGCAGCCCACCGGTGCCGTTAACCGAGGATAGTAGTCTGTTCGGGATCTTCCTAGTGACAGACCGGGCGGCGTCACGGGAAATAAGCGAGGTTAATTTAGGCATCGTCCGCGCCGACGTAATGGAGAAATGGCTGCTCGCCGAGGCCAGCCAGAGTGAAATCACCTTCCACGGTATAGACTGGAGCGAAACGGCGGAAAGGTACACTTTTGGCGCCCAAACCCAAGCATGGATACAATGGCAGTTGGCGAGACGGCAGTGGGGCAACTGACAGGCGGGACAGTAACCCCTGAGAGGCGAAAGGGACGGACAGCAACCAAATGATCAAAGTGCAGAACCTCACGAAGTACTACGGCGAACGCCTGGCCGTAGATGACATCAGCTTTAACGTCAACAATGGCGAAATCGTCGGACTGCTCGGCCCCAACGGGGCGGGCAAGACGACGACGATGCGGATTATCACCGGGTTCCTGATGCCGTCACGAGGCGACGTCTGGGTGGGTAACTGCAACATGGCGGAGAACTCGATTGAGGGACGGCGCCAGATCGGCTACCTCCCCGAGGCGATTCCGCTGTACACCGACATGCCGGTGCGTGTCTATCTTGAGTTTGCCGCCCGTCTACGCGGCCTTGACAAGGCGGCCGCACGGTCACGAATCGAAGACGTGGTCGATTTGTGTCACCTGGAAGAGTACGTCGACGTCATCATCAACAAACTGTCGCGCGGCTTCCGCCAGCGTGTCGGCGTCGCCCAGGCGGTGATCCACGAACCGAGCGTCCTGATCCTCGACGAACCGACGCTTGGCATCGACCCGATCCAAGTGGCTCAGACACGACAACTAATCAAGGATCTGGGCCGGGAACGCACGATCCTGTTATCGAGCCACATTCTGCCGGAAGTCAGCATGATCTGCGACCGGGTGATCATCATCGACAACGGCCGGATCGTCGCCAAAGACCGAATCGAGAATCTGGGAACGTCACTGCGCGGCACGCGCAGCATCCGTTTGGAAATCCAAGGGCCGACCAAAGAAGTGACCGAAAAGCTCAAGCAAATAGAGGGCGTCACCGAGGTGAGGTACCAAGCACCGATTCACGTCATCGAATGCCCTCCAGAACAAGACCCACGCGGGCTCATCATGGAGGCGGTCGTCGAAGGCGGCTGGGTGATCCTGTCGATGACCTCGGAACAGATGAGTCTCGAGGATATCTTCCTCGAGTTGACCACCGAGGAGGAAATGGTAACGGTTAATGCGGATGACGACGACGTGGCGTCAGACGAGGATCCCGCGTGAGAAATACCTGGCTGATCGCCGGTAAGGAATTCCGTTCGCACCTGACGTCACCGACGGCCTACGCGGTTGTCGGTATCTTCCTGTTGCTGACCGGATTTTTCTTTACGGACTATCTGACACGCACCCAATTCGGCGATACCAGTATCCGCGGCTTTGTCGATCAGGGCAGCATGTTGCTGCTGCTGTTCGCGGCGGTACTGACGATGCGACTTATGGCCGAAGAGAAGAAGCTGGGCACCTGGGAACTCCTGCTGACGGCGCCGGTCAGGGACGTCGAGGTCGTCCTCGGTAAGTTTCTAGGCACGCTCGCGATACTGGGAGTAATGCTGGGCCTCACGCTCTATTACCCGCTACTGCTGATGATCTTCGGCGATCCCGATATCGGGCCGGTCGTGACAAGCTACCTGGGGTTGTTTCTGCTCGGCAGCGCCGCCCTGGCAATCGGGCTGTTCGCGTCTTCACTAACGGCCAACCAGATCGTCGCTGCGGTCGTCTCCGGGGCGACGTTGTTCGCTCTGTGGTTCGTGGGAATGACAGCCAGCTATTTGCCAGAGGCGGTCGGGAACGTGGTCAACAGTATTTCACTGTCGTCCAACTTCCAGGGTTTTCCGCTCGGCATGATTGACACGCGGGCAGTCGTCTACTACCTGAGCATCATAGTGCTCTTCCTCTTTCTGACGATACGGTCGCTCGAAACAAGCAGGTGGAACTAGTGACGACCGGAGTGATGGCCATGCTGGGTGTGGTCTTCCTCTTCACCGGTTGGATCATCACCATGATGGTGCCGCAACTGCGCTATATCTCCTGGGGTATGCTGGGGGTCGGCGGTATCCTGGTACTGGTGGCGGCCATTCTCGATTATCGGCGGGTCGGCGGCGCCCTGGTAAGCCGGCGCGGTCGGTTCAGCACCGGGACGACGCTGATGGTCTCCATCTTCGTGGGAATAATACTGCTGGTCAACGCGATCAGCATCGGTAACTTTTACCGCTTCGACACGACCGGCTTCGCGCAGTACACCCTGGCTTCACAGACGAAGGAGATGCTGGCCAATCTGGACGAGGATGTCGAGATCATCAAGTTCTTCGCGCCAAACGACTCGACGGGGGGCGCCGCCTACGCCTCCAGCCTGCTCGATGAATATGAGAACTTCACCGAGCGGCTGAACATCAAGCTGGTGGACCCAGACGAGCACCCGGACCAGGCGAGGGATCACGGCATCACGGAGTATCAACGGTGGTTTTTCAGCGCTTATCAGGTTACGGCGCAGACGGTGGTCTTCGTTGGCAGTGCCGGTGAGCGATTCGTTGGTCTGGACTCGATCATAGGGGAGGCAGAACACGCCTTCACCAGTGCCATCTTGGAGGTCACCGGAACCGTCCAGAAACGGATCTTTTTCATCAGCGGGCACAATGAGAGCAGCATCTTCGATACCTCGTCGGCAGGCTATAGCAGTGCCGCCGAGGGGTTGCGAGATAATCTATTCCAAGCGGGAGAACTGAATCTGCTGCAAGTCGACCTGGTACCGGACGACACGGCGGCGCTGGTGCTGGCCGCTCCGAGCCCGGAGATACCACTCGAGCCACGCGAGATGGAACTCATTCACCAGTACCTGGCAAATAAAGGACGTTTGATGATACTGGGCAACCCGGACACGCCGGTAGGACTCTTGGAACTAATGGGGCCGTGGGGGCTCGCGATAGTACCTGGAACGGTAATCGACCCATCCTCGTACACGGAACCGAACAAGGACAGCCCCAGTGTGCCAACCAACCGCAACCTGTTCGGCCTGGGGACGACCTACTTTCCGGGAGCAGCGGCAATCATTCCGCTGGAGCTACCGGAGGGCGTAAATATTGAGACCTCGCCGATAATCTTAACGAGCAACGAATCGTGGCTGGAAAAAGATAGCGAACCGGGTGTCGAACCGAGCTTTGACGAAGAAACGGAAATGCCCGGTCCGATCACGATCGGGGCCCTTATGGAGACGTTACTGCCACCTCTGGAAGCAGGCGGAGAGCCGATCGAAGACCTCGAGGGAACGCGAATTATCGCGTTCGGTGATTCCGACTTCGCCAGCAACAAGCACTTCTTTAACGGGAGTAACGGCAACCTCTTCCTGAACTCGATCAACTGGCTGACAGCCGGAACAGAGTTGATTTCGATGGACCGAAAGTTCCTCCAGACGAGACGCCTGATACTCCGTCCCGAGGCGAGGATGTTCATAAACTATTCTAGTCTGGCGTTGCTGCCGCTGTTCGTGTTCATTGCCGGGGGCATCATCTGGTATCGGCGCCGATAGCCGTGGGTACCACCCACTGAGGTCCGAGACGTGAGACTGCGAAACATCCTGATACTGGTTGCCGTGCTCGGCGCCGCCGGGGCCATCTTTGTTCAAACCCGCCCCGTGATTGTACCGCCGGCGCGACCACCGGCGAGGGAATTCGTCTGGCTGTTCGAGATGCAGGAACTGACGGCGATCGTCATCGAGCTGCCACGCGACAAGATGAAAGAATCCTTCGCCAAAGGCGATGACCGGCAGTTCTACTTCGACGACCCGCCGGGGCCAAGAGTCGACAAGATGAGATGGGGCGGCGGTATTCCGCTGTTGCTAAGCGGACCAGCGGCGGAACGATTGATCACGAGGGATGCCAGCGACGAGCAGTTGGAGATCTTCGGGTTTACGACGCCGTTGCTGGTGGCGACGCTGAGCCGAGGAGAGGCTGACACGGTTATCATCGAGGTTGGCGACCCGGTACCCGACGGCCACGCCTACTACGTACGCGTCTCCGATTCACGGAACCTGTACAGCGTCGACGCTTCCTGGTTCGAGGTGCTGGCGCGAATCGTCATCGACCCGCCTTATCCACCGACGGAGGAAGACAGCTAGTCGCCTCCTCTCCAACCGGCAGGGTGGGGCCGGACGGCAACGGTTCGCCTGTGTCGGAGGTGCCAGATGGCGTCGCCCCCGGCACAAACAGGCTAGGACGGGGCAGAAGCCGCAGGAGAGCGATGCGGTACATCGGCATCGACATCATTGAGATAGCGCGGATCGAGGTAGCGGCCCGAGAGTGGGGCGACCGCTTTCTGCGGCGGGTCTACACCGACGCCGAACTCGAGCGCTACCGCGGACGGTCATCTTCGCTGGCGGCACGTTTCGCCGCCAAGGAAGCGGTCATCAAGGTGTTGGGCACCCGGGAGCGTGGCATCGGCTGGCACGACATCGAGATATTGGCTGATCCGAACGGGCGTCCGCGGGTGACTCTCCATCGCCGGGCAAAGCAACAAGCCGACGACCTCGGGCTGGGGGCTGTCTCGATCAGCCTGTCGCACTCGCGGGAGTATGCCGTCTCCTTCGCCGTTGGGGAGACAGAGGAGTCCTGAGCGGCTAGCACTTGGTGTAGCCGCAACCGGGGCACTTGAAGCAACCCTCCTCGTAGGCGAGCAGGCCACCGCAGTCGGGGCACTGACCGGCAATGTTACGGATTAGACCGTAATCTTGGACACCGACCCCGGAATCATTCACCTTTACCTCACCGAAGATCTGATGATCGAGGACGGTGGCGATGGCATCGGCGCAGGAGAGGACGGCGCGGCCGTTCTCCCAGGAGATCGACGGGCAACGGATGCCGCGAAGTTGCCTGAGAGTCGATTCGATATCGACGCCGGCGCGCAAAGTCTGTGTGATCAGGCGGCAGGTTGCCTCCAACTGCGCCGAAGCGCAGCCGCCCGATTTACCGAGCGTGGAGAAGACCTCGCAGATGCCGAACTCGTCAGAGTTAACCGTCACGTAGAGCGAACCACAACCGGTACGGACACGCTCGGTGACCCCAGTGGTCACCTTGCCCCGCTTGCGCGGCGCGATATTGGTGGAGACCGGCTTCCGGTTAGTCGCCGCGGGGGTGGTGCTCATCGGCTGGGCCTCACGGCTGCCGTCGCGGTAGATAGTTATCCCCTTGAGATGATGCTCGTGGGCCATGACGTAGACGTCGGCGATATCCTGTTCGGTGGCCTCATGGGGAAAGTTGACCGTTTTCGAAACGGCGTTATCGGTGTGCTCCTGGAAGGCAGCCTGCATCCGGACATGCCATTCCGGGGCGATCTCATGAGCGGTGACGAAGTTGTGTTTGATGTCTTCGGGAATCCCGTCAATGGTGTGCAGTTGCCGTCCACCGGCGAGATCTTGCATCAGTTCGTCGGAGTAGAAGCCAGCGGCGCGGGCGGCTTCCTCGAAATAGGGATTGATTTCAACCATCCGGGTACTATCGAGGATATTGCGCACGTAGCTGAGGGCGAAGAGCGGCTCGATGCCGCTGGAACAGCCGGCGATGATCGACAGCGTGCCGGTCGGGGCGATGGTTGTCCGCGAGGCGTTTCGTAGCTTCGGCCCGTCGGGCGTGTCGTAGATACTGCCGGCGAAGGCGGGAAAAGCACCGCGCTCAGTCGCCAGCACCGCCGATGCCTTGAGTGCCTCTTCGTTAACGAAGCGCATTACGTCATGCGCCGCCTTGATCGCTTCTTCGGAGTCGTAGGGAACACCCATCCGCATCAGAATATCGGCAAAGCCCATTACGCCGAGACCGACCTTCCGCGTATCCCTGGTCCGTTCGGCGATTTCGTAGAGCGGGAACTGGTTGATGTCGATGACATTGTCGAGAAAGCGGACGGCGAGGCGGACGGTCTCGCCGAGGTGGACGTAGTCGACCTCAGTCTTGCCATCGGCGATGCGCAGCATTCGTGTCAGGTTGATCGAACCGAGATTGCACGATTCGTAGGGAAGTAGCGGCTGTTCACCGCATGGATTGGTGCTCTCGATGGCGCCGAGTTGCGGCGTCGGGTTGAGCTGGTTGATACGGTCGATGAAGATGATGCCGGGGTCACCGGTCATCCAGGCATTAGCGACGATCTTGTCGAACACCTCGCGGGCACTGAGAATTCCTTCAGTCTCGCTGGTGTGTGGGTTGCACAGGTCATAGTCCGTACCCGCCTTGACGGCCTCCATGAAATCGTCGGTGACGGCCACCGAAAGATTGAAGTTGGTGAAGGCGGTGGGATCGTCCTTCTTGGCGTCGATGAATTTTTCGACATCAGGGTGATCGATACTGAGTATTGCCATGTTGGCGCCGCGGCGCATACCGCCCTGCTTAATGACGTCGGTGGCGGTATCGAAGGCACGCATGAAAGAGACCGGACCGCTGGCGACACCGCCGGTCGAGCCGACGCGGTCGCTCGCCGGACGAAGCCGTGAGAAAGAGAAGCCAGTGCCGCCGCCACTCTTGTGGATCAGAGCAGTGTTCTTGACGGCTTCGAAGATCGACTCCATGTCGTCCTCAACGGGGAGGACGAAACAGGCGGAGAGCTGCCCTAGTTCCCGACCAGCGTTCATCAAGGTCGGTGAGTTGGGCAGGAAGTCGAGACTGGTTACCAGACAGTAGAATTCTGCCTCCCAAGCGGCGACGTCGGCCTTGTCATCGTACTGGACCTCGGCGGAGGCAATTGCGCGGGCGACACGGTGGAACATTTCCTCGGCCGTTTCGACCACCTGGCCGGTCGCGTCTTTGCGGAGATAGCGCCGTTCGAGGACACGCTGCCCGTTTTCCGTCAGGTTCAACGCACTTGCCGAAGCGATGATTTCGTCCTTGTTCTCGGTGCTCACTGTCGGTACTACCTCCTGTGGTTGTCTCGCCTCTGGCTGCGCCGTCTCCGATTGCGCTGCTGCGGGCTGCTCCGTGTCCTCGACATCGAGGAATTCCCTGACGAGTTCCAGTATTTCCGATCGGCTGGTGAGATGTTTTTCTTCGTGGAACGAGCGCGGCATCAGGTCTTCCATACCCGGCAGCGGTTGGGCCGCTCCTAAATTGCCGGTGACGATCTTAGTCCGCTTCTCTTCCAGCCGATCGATAACCTGCTGGGTCAACTGTTCGATCCGAACGCGGTCCGATATACCCATCTTGTCGGCAGCGGCGAAAGTCGCCCGCGCGATTTGAGAGCGGGTCAAACGGTTCATTTTCGGTCCTGGCGAACGTTCGACGCTCATTTGCGGTTCTCCACCAGGTCGCTGGCAACCGATCGCGGGTCATCGTCACCGAGTAACGGCAACTGGCCGTTCTGGGGCGCGGCGGCGACACCATCCATCAGGGTATCGACCTCTTGCTTGAGGGCGGTGATATCGGCGAAATCACGATAGACGCTAGCGAAGCGGATATAGGCGATATGGTCGAGCGTTTTGAGGTAATGCATCGCGAGGTCACCGACGGTTCGGCTAGGTACCTCTGTGCAGCCGAGGCCATAGAGCTCGGCTTCAACGTCATCTACCAGGTTCTCAAGCGCGTCCGCCGCCAATGGGCGCTTTTCACCAGCGCGGCGCACTCCGGCGAGGACCTTGTCACGGTCGAAGCGCTCACGGCGGCCGTCCTTCTTAATGACGAAAAGGGCGGCCGGCTGGTGACGTTCATAGGTAGTGAATCGGGCGTCGCAACCGAGGCACTGGCGTCGGCGGCGGATACCCTCTCGAACTTCGCGGGAATCGGTAACGCGTGAGTCGGAGAAATCACAATAGGGACAGCGCATTGTAGTCGTGCCTCAGCATATTCAGACCCCATATCTAGGGATAGAATGCAATTTAACCACAAGATGTGGTATTTGTCAAGATCGAATTGGGTGGTCTTGATAAGTAAACTCCACTGGCTGAAGGCGTCTGGAACAGTCACGGAATAGATGGATGATGGAGGATTCGTGCAAACTCACCACCTGTCCTACTTTCCTCTCGAAGCAGAGGGGGAAAAATAAATCGGCATCTGAGGGACTTCTTAGACTCGCGTCATAGGAGCTTCGCCCATCTTCACTCACTATTCCCGGGCAGTGGACGGCGTGATTTCTGACTGGCCCAAGCGGTTCGCCCTCCCGTGCGAAAACTAATCAAGAACCCTCGCCAAGGGAACGCAGCATGGCCGCGGAGCGAAAGCTCGCTCCGCGGCCATGCCTCGCTGCGTCGGAGGCCGCAGCGCTAGCGATATAGAGGATGGGTGGTTGATTTGGTGGTGGACGGAACCGGCGCCGCGGGGAGTCGCCGGTCATACATCGAACGACGCATGAAAGCGGGGATATCCAGTTGGTCCTCGCTTTTCCATTCCTTGAGGAACTCGCTGATCTCGTCCTCCCGCTTGCCGTCCGGCATTCCGGTTGCAGAGGTAAAGCCGGTAGCAATCAGGGTGATACGGATCTCCTTGTCGAGCGCTGGATCGTGGACGACGCCGAAGATGATGTTTGCCTCGGGATCGACGGCCCCCTTGATTATTTCGGCCGCTTCGTTGACCTCGAAGAGCGACAGACTCTCGCCACCGACGACGTTGAAGAGAACTCCGCGAGAACCGGCTACCGAAACGTCGAGCAACGGGCTGTCTAGGGCTTCCTTGGCAGCATCGGCGGCGCGGTTCTGGCCGGCGCCCTTACCGATGGACATCCAAGCCGGACCGGCATCCTTCATTACTGCCTTGACGTCAGCGAAGTCGAGGTTGATCATCCCTGGTACGGTGATGACCTGGGCGATCGACTGGACGCCGTGGGTGAGGACATCGTCGGCCATACTGAAGGCCTCATCGACGCCGGTCTTGTGATCACAGAGCTCGAGGAGGCGGTCGTTGGGTATGATAATCAGGGTATCGACAACGTTGTCGAGCAATCGGCTGATACCCTCGTTGGCGACGAGCTGACGGTGATTACCTTCGAAAGTGAACGGCCGGGTGACGACGGCGATTGTCAGTGCACCTGACTGTTGAGCAATCTCGGCAACTACCGAGGCGGCACCGGTTCCGGTGCCGCCTCCCATGCCGGCGGTTATGAAGACCATGTCCGCACCGGAAATGAGCTCCCTGATTTCGTCGCGGCTTTCCTCAGCAGCTTTCTGTCCAATCTTGTGGTCACCGCCGACGCCGAGTCCTCTGACCAGCTTGTCGCCAAGCTGAATGCGAAGCGGCGCCTCGGTTACGGCCAGTGCTTGAGCGTCGGTATTCATCGCGACGAAGTCGACACCGCCGATTTCCTCACGCACCATCCGAGTCACGGCATTGCAACCGCCCCCGCCGAGGCCAATAACCTTGATCTTGACCGGATTGGGAGCGAAACTTGTCCTTGCCATTTTATCCTCCTGTATCTTTTTAGTGTTTTGCCATTTTTCGGGAAGGAATCCTCTAGCCGAAGATACCCTTGATTCGTGACATCATGCCTTTCAGACCCTTGCTGAAACTGCGCGATTTCCAGGCGATGGTGCTTCTGGGCTTCAACCCCCAGAGCAGCAGGCCGACACTGGTCGCGTAGGCTGGGTTGTGCAGGACGTCCGAGATGCCGTAGATGCCGACCGGGCCGCCGACCCTGACCGGGACGCCGAGAATCTCGCGTCCGAGAAGATCGATGCCCTGTAGATTGGAACTACCGCCGGTCAGCACGAGGCCAGCCGGTACCAGGCTCTCAAACTCGTTGCGAGGTAGTTCCAGGCCGATCAGCCTGATGAGTTCTTCGACACGGGCGCGGATGATGTCGCACAGGCTCTGGTAAGAAATGTTGTGCCCGTTCTGTCCAATGCCGTCATCTTCCGTGTGCCCGCCATTTTGAGCGAGCACGGTACCGTATTTACGCTTCATCTCCTCAGCGACCTCGAAAGGCAGGCCGAGGCCAATGGCAATGTCACGGGTAAACTGGTAGCCGGCCACTGGAATGATGGAGCTATGCCAGATGCTGCCGTCCTTAAAGACGGATATGTCAGTGGTACCCCCGCCGATATCGGCGAGGATGATGCCCGCCTGCTTTTCGTCTTCTGAGAGGACGGCTTCACTGCTGGCAAGTGGTTCGAAGACGAGGTCGTCGATATCGACACCAACGCCGCGAATGCACTTGACGAGATTCTTTACCGAGGAAACAGCGGCGGTAATGACGTGCGTTTCGACGTCAAGCCGGAAACCGTGCATACCGACCGGGTTCCTAACCCCTTCCTGACCGTCGACAGCGTAGGTACGAGGGATTAGGTGAAGAAGTTTTTCGTCGTTGGGGACTTTGACGCTCTGGGCGGTCTGGAGGACGCGCTTCAAGTCATCCGAGCGGACAAGCCGGTCATTCCGGGCGATGGCGACGACACCGCGGTTGTTGCGCGCGCTGATGTGCCTCCCGGTGACGCCGACGAAGGCCGACTCGATCTGATAGCCGCTCGTCTGTTCCGCCTTACGGACAGACTCACGAATCGATGCCTTGGCTTCGTTGATGTTGACCACCAGTCCCTTGTGCATACCATGGGACGGCGTCAGGCCGACGCCGGCGACCCGCATCAGTCCGCCGTCATTAACCTCTGCTACAATTGTGCACACCTTGGTGGTGCCCACATCAATACCGCAAATAGTGTTCCACTTACTCATTCACCCCTCCTTGTGGCTAGCGTGTTACATCAGTCCAAACTTGGCCGCATGCTCACATCTTCAACGCCCCCTTTCCGGTAGATTCCGGATGTTGTGCACTAGTTTCTGGAGTAACCGTATTGCCGTTTCGCTTGCCGTCTCCGCGGCTGCTTTGTCCGAAGACACGCTCGGCCACCCTGAGTCGGGCGCTTCGACAGCGCGGATTACGCCTGATTTCATCTCTGGAAGGTGTTACCACTTTCCGGTTGACGAGTCTCAGGGTAGCGGTGTGACCGCAAACACACACCGGCGTTCCCGGTAGACAATGGCAATCAGTGGCTTCGCGCTGCAAGAATTGCTTGACAATGCGATCCTCAATGGAGTGGTAGGCAACGATTGCCAACCGGCCAGAGAAGCCGAGCAATTGAACGGCCTGGTCGATGGCCAGCTGCAGGTGTTCCAGTTCATGGTTAACGGCGATCCGCAAGGCTTGGAAGGTCCTGGTCGCGGGATGGATACGACCATGACGGCCGCCGACCGCCAGTTCGATGGTGCGGACGAGCTCGAGAGTCGTCAGGATCGGGCGTTCGACGACGATGCGCCGGGCAATGCGCCGGCTCTGCTTTTCCTCGCCGTATCTCCATATCAAACTAGCGAGGTCTGCTTCGGGCAGGCAGTTGACGATGCCATCAGCAGTAGTCTCCTGGTGGGGACTGAAGCGCATGTCGAGGGCGGCCTCCCGCTGAAAGCTGAAGCCTCGAGCATTACTGTCGATCTGGTAGGATGACAGCCCGAGGTCGAGAAGGATACCGTGCACCGGTGCGAAGTCGTGGCTGTCGCAGACGGCACGGAGATTGGTAAAGTTGTCGTTAACGAGGACGACGTCGCT
>CAZLUE010000014.1:0-15902 GCA_964562625.1 uncultured Dehalococcoidales bacterium
ACGGCACCGTTCTCACCCACCGGGTTGTTCAGGAACGGCGCGAATCCCAGCCGGTTCTTAAGGCGCATGCTCCTGATCTGGAGCGGTTCGAGCAGCTTCTTCGTCATCTGTCTCCTCGGTTGTCGTCCCGCCCGATCAGGTTATTTCGCGGACGGCTCTAATCAGGTCCTGTTTGTCGGGCGTCCAGAAACGTTCCTGGACCGGCGAGAACGGGATCGGCGTGTCCGGCGCGCAGACGCGTTTCACCGGCGCGTCGAGCAAGTCGAAGGCTTCCTCGGCGACCAGCGCTGCCACCTCGCCCGCCCAGCTGCCGGTGCGTGGTTCTTCACTGATGATGACCAGTCTTCCTGTCTTGCCGAGCGAATCGTAGATCGCCTGCTTGTCGAGCGGTACCAGCGTCCTTGGGTCGATAATCTCGAGGCTGATGCCTTCCTCTTGTAGGGTCGTCGCCGCCGCCAGCGCCCGGTGCACCATGTAGGCGGTGGCCACCACCGTCACGTCGCTGCCCTCGCGCTTGATGTCGGCCTTGCCCAGCGGTATTGTGTATTCCTCGTCGGGAATCTCGCTGGTCAGCCGTCCGGCGAGCCGCTTGTGCGAAAGAAAGATGACTGGGTTGTCCTCGCGAATTGCCGATTTCAGCAGCCCCTTGGCGTCGTAAGGCGTTGACGGCACTACTATCTTGAGTCCCTGTATCGCCGCCAGCCAGCCGAACAGGCTCTTCGAGTGCTGGGCGGAGGCCGAGGCGCCGGTGCCGATACCCGCCGTTATCGTCAACGGTAGCTTGACCTTGCCGCCGTACATGTAGCGCATCTGGAGTTGGTTGAGCAGTTCGTCGCCGGCGACGCCCAGAAAATCAACGAACATCATCGCCGCGATCGCTCTCATGCCGGTGGCGGCGGCGCCGATGGCGGCGCCGAGAATCGCCGTCTCCGCTATCGGCGTATCCCGTATCCTCTCCGTGCCGTACTTGGCGTATAGATCGCGGAACTGGCCCATTGGGCCGCCCCAGTGCTCGCCGATGTCCTCGCCCAAGATGAAGACTCTTTCGTCACGGACAAGCTCCTCGTCGAACGCCTCATTCTGTGCCTGGCTGAAACTTAGCTCTCTCATTTCTCTCACCGTCTCCTTACGCGAAAACGTCTTCTAGGGTTTTTTCCGGGTCCGGGGCAGGGCTGTCCATTGCGAACTTAACGGCCGCTTCGATTTCGGCGGTTGTCTCGACCTGGACTGTCTCGGCGGCTGTCTGGTTCATCACGCCGGTCTCGACAAGACGCTTGCCGAAGCCATCGATCGGATCCTTCTTGCGCCACGCCTCTACCTCTTCCTTGCTCTTGTAGGTCTGCGGGTCGCCTTCGAAGTGGCCGTGCATCCGATAGGTCTTGGATTCGACTAGGGTCGGTCCTTCGCCTCGGCGGGCGCGGGCAACCGCTTCGCCGACCGTTTCGTAGACGGCAACGACGTCATTACCGTCCACTGTGACGTCTGGTATTCCGAACGCGCCGGCCCGGGTGGACAGATCCGGCAGTCGGTAGGTTTCGCTGATTCTTGTCTTCTCGGCGTAGAGATTGTTCTCGATAACATAAACGACCGGTAATTGCCATATTGCGGCTAGGTTGACTCCCTCGTGGAAGGTGCCGCGGTTGCTGGCACCGTCGCCAAGGAAGCAGATGACGACCTGGTCGGTGCCCCGCATCTTGGCGGAAAGGGCCGCCCCGGCGGCCAGTGTAATTCCCGCGCCGACGATGCCGTTTGCGCCGAGGATGCCGATCTCGGTATCGGCGATGTGCATCGAACCGCCCTTGCCGCGGCAGTAGCCGGTCTCCTTGCCGTACAACTCCGCCATCATTCGGTCGGTCAGGCCGCCCTTGGCGATGAGGTGGCCGTGCCCGCGGTGGGTGCTGGTGATGAAGTCTTCCGTCCTCAGGTTGGCGCAGGCGCCGGTGGCGGTCGCCTCCTCCCCGATGTAGACGTGGACGAAGCCGGGGATGTTGCCCGCGGCGAACTCCTTGGATACCCGTTCCTCGAAGGTGCGGATCCTGACCATCGTCCGGTACATCTCGATCAGTTGCTGGTTGTCTATTGCCATCGCGTCCTCCTTGGCCGCGGCCGGTTCACTCCGGCCTGTGGCATATTCTATACGCTTGGCGGCCGCTTGACAACGCCATTTCGCCCCTTCCGTCGCCCGCGCTTGTTTGACAGCGATTCGGCGTCGCTTTAGTATTGAGAGCAGCCTGTACCGGGTACCACTAACCAGCAGTCTCGCCGGGGAGGCGTGAGATGAGAGCCGCCGTCTACTATGGACCGAGGGACGTCCGCTTCGCGGAGGTCCCGTTGCCCGTCCTCGACAAAGGGGACGTGCTTCTCCGGGTGAAGGCTTGCGGCATCTGCGGCTCCGACCTCCACACCTATCGCCACGGCCTCTTCGAGGGATTGGGGGCACCGTTGGAATCTGGCGGACGTATCCTCGGACACGAGTTCAGCGCCGAGGTCGTTGAAGTCAACGGTGAGACCACCGTCGTCAAAGTCGGCGACCGCGTCTGCGCCGTCGGCATGGGCGGTAACGCCGAGTACTTCCGCGTCCCGGCGGCGCTGCTGCCGGCAATCTACCCGCTTCCCGACGAAATCGGCGACGACGAGGCCGCCACCATCGAGCCATTGGCGACCTCGCTCCACGGCGTTGGGCTGGCTGAGCCGGCCGACGGCGAGACAATCGTCATCATGGGCGCCGGTATCATCGGCCTTGGCGCTCTTCAGTTGCTTAAGGCGACCGCCAACGTGAAGACGATCGTCGTCGATCTCTCCGACAATCGCCTTGCGCTGGCCGGGCGGCTTGGCGCCGACGTTACTATCAACGCTTCCCGGGAGGATGCCGTCGCTCGTATCTTCGATGTCACCGGGTCGTCGGAACTTTCGCTCGTACCGGGAGTTAGCTGCGGCAATGTCGACGCCGTAATCGATTGCGCCGGTGTCCCAAAGACGTTCACCGGGCAGGCCGTGCTTGAGCAGGCGCTTTCGCTCGTCAAGCAGGGCGGCCGCGTGGTCGTCGTTGCCGTTTTCGAGCGCCCTGTCGAACTCGAAATGAATGTCATCATGCGCAAGGGGATAAGGTTGCTCGGTTCTTGGGCATGGCTCCCCGATGAGTTTCGCCAGGGTATGGAACTGATGCGCGCCGGCAAGATTGACCGCGGACCGCTGATCAGTCACACTTTCTCCCTGGAGCAGGCGTCCGAAGCCTACGAAACACAGCTAGACGCCGACGATTCGGTGAAGGTGCTGATCAAGCCTTGAAGACCGATACACCGGCAGTCGTGAGATAGAAATGCTGCGAGTTTACCAGTGGCGGGAACCGGTCGACTACGCCGCTGCCTACGATGTTCAGAAACGAATCTGGTCAGAGACGCTGGCCGGTGACGGGCCGGACGCGCTGCTGGCGCTGACCCATCCGCCGACTCTCACCATCGGCAAGTCGGGCCGGCTCGAAAACATGTTGCTTTCCCGTGAGGAAATGGAGCATCACAGGCTGACGCTATTCTTCACTGACCGCGGCGGCGACATCACCTACCACGGCCCCGGTCAGTTGGTCGCCTATCCGATAATCGACTTGCGACGGCGCGGCAAGGACGTTCACCGGTACATCGACGACCTCGAAGAAGTGATTATCCGTACCCTCGCCGATTACTCGGTGGCCGCCCACCGTGATGAGCAGCACGTCGGCGTCTGGGTCGGTGACGACAAGATCGCCGCCATCGGCGTCCGTGTCAGTCGTTGGGTGACGATGCACGGCCTGGCGCTCAACGTCGACCCCATAATGGAACATTTCTCCTTCATCAATCCCTGCGGCATCGTCGATCGCGGTGTCACCTCGCTTGTAAAATTACTGTCGCGGGACGTCTCCCTCGAAGAAGTCACCGGACGCCTGGTGGCCCGCTTTGCCGAGGTATTCTCCAGCGAAATCGAGTGGGTTGTCGATGCCCCCACCGGGGTGACGGCGCCACTGGAGGCGGAGGCATTATGAATCGCTTGCCGCCCTGGTTCAAGAAGAAGTTGCCGCCGCCGCGGGCGGTCGGCAGCGTCCGCGGTCTGATCGATGACCTCGGCCTGCACACCGTCTGTGACAGCGCCCTCTGTCCCAATCTTGGTGACTGCTTCTCGAAGGGGACGGCAACCTTCCTCATAATGGGAGATCAGTGTACCCGGCGCTGCACCTTCTGCGCGGTTGCCAAGGGAACCCCATCGCCGCTCGACCCGGATGAACCGGCGAATCTCGCCGAAGCGTCCGCGAAACTGGGGTTGCGCCATGTCGTCGTCACTTCGGTGACTCGGGATGATCTCGCCGACGGCGGCGCCGCCCAGTTCGCCCGGACAATCGAGTGTCTTCACGGCATCGGTGCCCGGCCGACGGTTGAGGTGCTCGTGCCCGATTTCACTGGTTCCGTCGAATCGATTCGGACGGTTGCCGCTGCCCGACCGGAAGTCATCAACCACAACCTTGAAACCGTGCCCCGGCTCTATTCCGAGGTCAGGCCGATCGCCGGCTATCAGCAGTCCCTGGCACTGCTGCGGATGGTGAAGGAAATCGACAACGACATCGTCACCAAGTCCGGGCTGATGCTCGGCTTCGGCGAAACGCGGCCGGAGGTTCTTCAGGTGATGGCCGATCTCCGTGACGCCGGCTGTGACCTGCTGACGCTGGGGCAATATCTGGCGCCTTCAACAGAACACCATTCCGTCACTGATTACGTCGCCCCTTACGTCTTCCGGCAATATGAGGACTCCGGCCGCGAGATGGGTTTTCGCGGTGTCGCTGCGGCGCCGCTGATGCGCAGTTCCTTCGATGCTGATCGGCTCTATGCACGGGTGATTGCCCCGGAGGTCAGCGGGCGATGAAACGGTCGGCGCTGGAACGAGACCTGCGCGAACTTGTCGGTGATCGCGCCTCTATCAGTGGCTTCGAGCGCTGGTTCTATCGCAGCGACATCACCCACGTCCCGCGCGCCGTTCGCGCCATGATGCGTACCACGCCGGACGCAGTCGTCTGTCCGGCGGACACCGCTCAGGTCTCGGCGGTCGTCGGCTACTGCTTGAGGCAGGGACTGCCGCTGGTGCCTCGCGGCGCCGGTACTTCCGGCCTGTTCGGCGCCGTCCCCAAGAAGGGAGGCGTCCTTCTCGATCTGACCGACCTCTCCTCGGTGGAAGGCGTCGATACTGAAGCGGTGACCGTCACTGCCGGCGCCGGCGCCACCTGGAACCGTGTCGAGGCGGCACTGGCGGGATATGGCCTGTCTCTGCGGAGCTACCCCTCGAGCGCCCCGGCGGCGACCCTCGGCGGCTGGGTGATGACCAGCGGCCTCGGCATCGGCAGCCTGAAGTACGGGCCGGTATTTGGCCACGTCGCCGCCGCAGAAGTCGTCCTGCCTGACGGCGCCATTGAGCAGTTTCGCCCCGACAATGGACTAGAGACATTCTTCGAGACCGAGGGCCGGATCGGCGTCGTCACCCGACTGACGCTGCGGGTTAGGCCGGCGCCGGAAGTTACCGAGCACCGCCTGATCGCCTTTTTGGATCGTCACGATTTCGAAGTAGCTCTGCTGGCTCTCGCCCGGAGTGATCCCAGGCCCTTTAACGTCGAGTTCCAGTCCGCCGGCTACTTGGCGCTTCTCCGGGCCGCCGGTTATCCGGTGGCGGCTCCCTCGGCGACGGCCGGTGTCGTCCTTGTAAGCTACGACGGCAGCCGATCTGAAGTCGAGGCCGGCCTGGAGCGCCTCGACGGTCTTTGCCGGCAGTTGCGCGGCGCCGTCGTCGAAGGTGCCGATCACGAATGGGGGCAGCGCTTCAACATGCTTCGCGTCAAACGTGCGGCGCCGACGGTCGTGCCGAGCAGCGTCTACCTGCCGCTGGCGCAGTTGGGACGCTTCGCTTCCGGCCTCGACCGTCTCGACAAGCGGCCCCTTGGCACCCTCGGCTACCTCGTCTCCGATGGTGAGTGCGGCTTGATGCCGATGCTCGCCACCGATCAACGACAAACGCTCGAATACTTCTTCGCTCTGCAGATTCCCAGCGTCGTCTCCCGGTTGGCTCTGTCGCTCGGCGGCCGCCCTGGCGGCGGCGTCGGCGTCTGGAACGCGCCCTACCTCAAGCAAATCGTCGGCAAGGAACGGGCCGACGAAGTCCGCGACGCGAGGTTACGGCTCGATCCCCACAAAAAGATGAACCCGGGTATGTGGGCGGAAGCGCCGCCGCTGTTTCGTCCGACGAGCTATCGCCTCGCCACCGGGATCGTTTCCAAGTTGGACCGGCTCGTGCCCGCCAGTTCTTCCGGGGCCGTTGCCGAGGACTACCGTGCCGAGCTCGATGCCTGTGTCCAGTGCGGCAACTGCATGAACGTCTGCCCGACGTCTCGAGGTTGGCTTTCGTCGACCCCGCGCGGGCGAGTCCTGTCAAGCCGCCAGTGGCTCGATGGGGGATGGGTGGGCGTCAGGGGCGCGGCTGACGTAGTCAGTCGCCTCTACCAGTGTACCCTTTGCGGGCGCTGCGGGGTCGGTTGTAGCGTGGACATAAAGTCACGCTTGATGTGGCAGGGAGTCCGTGGCCGCCTCGGTCGGGACGGACTTCGCCCCGAGGTGCTCGACGGCTTGACAACTACGATTGGCGAAACGCGTAATATGTCGGGCAAGGAAAACGCCCAGCGGGGGAACTGGGTATCGCGGCTGAAACTGCCCTATGATCTCACGGCGAAGAAGACTGCTGAGGTAGTCTATTTCGTCGGTTGCGTCACTTCGTTCTTCCCCATGGCCCAGCCGGCTGCCCGCGCCTTCGCGCGGATCATGGATGCCGCCGGAGTCGATTTCACCATCGCCGGTGGTGACGAGTGGTGCTGCGGTTTCCCTCAACTGGCGGCCGGCGATGCTGCCGGTGCCGCCGATAATGTCCGGCACAACATCGCCCGGATCAGGGACATCGGGGCGAAGACGGTGGTCATGACTTGTCCCGGTTGCTACCGCGTCTGGAAAGAGGAGTATCGGGAGGTCGTCAGTGAGGTGCACGGTTTCGATGTCCTTCACTCCACCGAATTCATCGGTGACCTCATCGACGGAGGCGGTCTCGAACTCAAGGAGTTGGAGAAAACGGTGACTTACCACGACCCCTGCGATCTCGGCAGGAACAGCGGCATCTATCAGCCGCCGCGCGACCTGCTGGCGCGGATTCCCGGCGTCGAGTTTCGTGAACTGGCGGAAAACCGGGAGTTCACCAGTTGCTGCGGCTCAGGTGGCGATCTGCTGGCGACGAACCAGGAGTTGGCGATGGACATCGCCGGGCGAAAGGTGACGGAGATATTGGCTACCGGGGCGGACACCGCTGTCACCGCCTGCCCATCCTGCGTGCGCGCCATCAGCATGGCTCGCACCAGTGCCAGGGTGGTCATGAACGTCACCGACGTCAGCGAACTGGTCTGGAGCGCCATCCAGGTCGAGCAGTAATAGACAAAACGACTCCACGGCAGCCACCGGTTAAGAGGGGGTTAAGATGGCACTGGACAAGGATCAACTCATCGGGCTGTACCGCAACATGTTTCTGGCACGGCGAATGGATGAGACGATGGTCAAGGGTCTGCAGGAAGGTAAGGTCGTCTCCTTCTACCACAGCGGGCAGGGGTCGGAGGCGGTCGGCGTTGGCATCACCAGCTTCCTCAGGGACGATGATTTCCTCTATCCGCACCATCGTGGTCACGGCCTCGCCTATCTGATCGGCAAGCGGGCCTCGCTCAAGGCGTACCTCGCCGAGCACTATGGCAAGGCGACCGGTGGCGCCGGCGGTATTGCCGGCTTCCACAGCGTCGATGTCGAGCACGGTATTCTCGGTATCTCCGGTACGATCGGCTCTCAGTTCCCCGTGTCCGTTGGCTGGGGACTAGCATGCCAGAAGAACGGTCGCGGCCAGGTGACCGTCTGCTGCTTCGGTGACGGCAGTTCCAACCGCGGCACGATTCATGAGGCGATGAACCTGGCGTCCATCTGGAAATTGCCGATCGTCTGGGTCTGCGAGAATAATCTCTACGCCCAGTGGATGCCGATCAAAGATGCCTATCCTCGTGATGACATTGCCGACCTCGCCAGTGGCTACAACATGCCGGGCGTCGTCGTCGATGGCCAGGATGTTGTAGCCGTCCACGAGGCGATGGAGGCGGCTGTCGCCAGGGCGCGCGCCGGTGACGGACCGTCACTGCTCGAGTGCAAGACCTTCCGCTACCGTTCCCATTCCGAGGGCGGTCTCGATACCGTGCACCACGATCTTCGTCCCCAGGAGGAGGTCGAGGCCTGGAAGAAACGAGACCCGATCAAGCTCTTCCGCGAGAAGCTGCTGGCGCAAAGTGTTGCCACCGAAGAGGAAATCGCCGCTGTCGACAGCAGGGTCGAGGCCGAGGTCGGGGAGACCGAACGGTTCGCCATCGACAGTCCGGTACCCGGCCCGGAAATCCTCGAAAGAGCCCTCTACGCTGACTAGTCGGCGGACGTCATATTGAAGGTGAAGGTAGCAGGATAAGATGAGAGAAGTAAGATACATCCAGGCGATCAACGAGGCCCTGCGGGAGGAGATGGAGCGCGACGAGAGTGTCTTCATCATCGGCGAGGACGTCCAGGCAGGCGTTTTCCGGGCAAGCACCGGCCTCGTCGATCAGTTCGGCTCCGACCGCGTCATGGACACTCCGTTGGCGGAGACCGTCATCGCCGGCGCCGCCATCGGCTCGGCGATGGCCGGCTACCGGCCGGTCGCTGATTTCATGTTCGCTGATTTCATGTGGTGCTGCGCTGACGAGATCTTTCTCAAGGCGGCCAAGTGGCGTTTCATGCATGGCGGCAAAGTTGATTTACCGCTCGTCTTCATCGCCACCATCGGCGGCTACGCACGTCTTGGGCCGGAGCATTCGCAGGCGCCGGCAGCGGTGGTGCTGCACACCCCTGGGCTGAAGCTGGCGATGCCGGCCGATCCCTACGCCGCCAAGGGACTCCTCAAGACGGCGATCCGGGACAACAACCCGGTGGTCTTTTTCTACCACAAGCGACTGCTCGGTCTCACCGGCGAAATTCCGGACGAGGAGTACACTCTGCCGATGGGCGTCGCCGAAGTTAAGAAGGAAGGTACCGACGTCACCGTGGTGGCCACTTGTTACATGGTGCAACTGGCCCTCCAGGCGGCCACCGAACTCGAAGGCAGGATCAGCGTTGAGGTTGTCGACCCGC
Source organism: uncultured Dehalococcoidales bacterium (assembly GCA_964562625.1). Classification (GTDB taxonomy): domain Bacteria; phylum Chloroflexota; class Dehalococcoidia; order Dehalococcoidales; family Fen-1064; genus CAZLUE01. Next base: position 9,240 of record CAZLUE010000014.1, read on the forward strand.
GCACGCTCGAGCCGCTGGACATCGATACCATCGTCAAGTCGGTACAGAAGACTGGACGCGTCGTCATCGTCGACGAAGACACCCGGCGCGGCGGTGTCGGCGCCGAGATCGGGATGCAAATCATGGAACGGGCCTTCGATTCGCTGGACGGTCCCGTCCAGCGCGTCGGCGCCGCCGATTTGCCGATTGCCGGCGGCTACATGGAGCAGTATGTTCTCCCACAGCCGAAGGACGTCGTCGCCGCCATCGAGACCGCCACTGCGTGAGACCAGGTCGGAGGAATTGCCGATGTATCCAGAGGAACTCAAGTACAATGAAGAGCACACTTGGCTGAAGCTGGCGGATGACGGTACCGGTCATGTCGGCATCACCACCTACGCGCAGGAGCAGTTGAAGGAAGTCGTCTTCGTCGAGCTGCCCGAGGTCGGTGATGCTGTCAGCCAGATGGAACCGTTCGGTGTCATTGAGTCGATCAAGGCGACCAACGATCTCTACAGCCCGGTAAGCGGTGAGGTGATTGAGATCAACCGGGCCCTCGAGACCGAACCGGGCACCGTCAACCGTGACCCCTACGGTGACGGCTGGATGATCGTCATTCGCCTCTCTGACGAGACGGAGGTCGCTTCTTTGACCGGGGCGGACGAGTACCTTCATCAATTGGACGGCTGATGAGCAAGGTCGGCATCATTGCCAATCCGGCCTCGGGCAAGGACATCCGTCGGTTGGTGGCTTACGCCAGCCTGATGGACAACCGTGACAAGATGGACCTCGTCCGTCGCCTCATTCTTGGTGTTCAGTCTACCGGCATCGATGAGATTGTCATCATGCCGGACTATTACGGGCTCGGCGCCGGAGCGGTCTCCGGGCTGGCCCGCGGTTCCCTGCACTGTGAGGTGACGATATTGGAGATGCCGGTCTTCGGCACACAGGACGACTCGGCGACGGCCATGCTCAGGATGAAAGAGGGTGACGTCGGCTGCGTCATCACGGTCGGCGGTGATGGCACCAACCGGGCGGTCGCTCGTGGAGACCACCCGGTCGCCTCCGGAGGCGACCGGGTGGTTCCGTTGGTGCCGGTCTCGACCGGCACCAACAACGTCTTCCCGGTAATGGTCGAGGCGACCACTGCCGGTATCGCCGCCGGGATTGTCGCCGGCGGACTGCTCGATGGCGATGGTGTCGTCACTGTCCAGAAGCGACTGGTGATTTCCGTCAACGGGGAAGAATGCGACATGGCTCTCATTGACGCCGTTGTTTTGGCCCAGGCGTTCGTCGGCGCGCGGGCGGTGTGGAACATCGACGAAGTCTGCCAGGTTTTCTGCACGCGGGCGCAGCCGGAGACGATTGGCCTCTCGGCAATCGGCGGCGGCATTTGTCCGGTCGATCCTGAGGACGACCACGGTCTCTACCTCGAGGTTGGGGACGGCCGATGGCGGACGCGGGCGACGGTGTTGCCGGGAGTTGTCCGGGAAATCGGTATCCGAGATGTTCGCCGATTACCGCTCGGTGAGGAGATGCCGATCTCAATCCGGCCGTGTCTCATTGCCCTCGACGGTGAGCGTGAGATGACTGTGTCCTCCCATGACGATGTAACCATCCGCGTCGAGCGCGACGGGCCGAGTGTGGTTGACATAAATAAGGTAATCAGACAAGCGGCGTTGCGGGGTTTTTTCACCGATGATAGCCGCACCAAGGGGGGGTGACGGCATGGCCGAGTACATAGCGATACCCAAGCTCGGGATGAGTATGACCGAGGCGACTTTGGTTGAGTGGAAGACGGCCGACGGTGACAAGGTCACTAAAGGTGACGTCGTGCTCCTGATTGAGACCGAGAAGACCCAGTGGGAGGTTGAGGCCGCCGGTGACGGCTTCGTACATATCCTGGTAACCCAGGACGTGGTCGCCCCAGTCAGCCGCGTTGTTGGACTCATCGCCGAGTCGGAGGCGGAACTGGATACGCTTCGTAAGGAACCGCCCGGGGAGCTTTACTCCTCGGAGGCCGGCGAAGCCCAGGCGGCGGCGATTGCGGATGGTGGTACCGTGGCCGGTGCGGCGCCGGTGCCACCACCTCCGACGGCGGCGGTGACCGCACCCGGGGAGCGGGTGCGTATTTCCCCAGTAGCGCGCAAGATGACCGAGGAGTACATGATCGACGTCTCCAGCATTACCGGCTCCGGACCCGGTGGCCGCATTGTTCGCGAGGACGTACAACGGGCGATTGACGATAAAGGGAAAGCGCCAGCGGCCGGAACGGCCGCCATTGGCGGCAAACGCGTCAAGAGCGCGATTCCGCTGAAAGGTATCCGTAAGAGTATCGCCGAGCACATGCAACGTAGCCTGGCGGTGTCGGCGCAGTTAACACTAATGGGGGAGATCGACGCCACCGAACTGAAGAAATTCCGCGAAACGCTCGTCGCCGAGGAAGAGCGACTCGGTGCTCGCATCACCTACAGTGACATTCTGGTGGCGGCGCTCGCCCGTGCCCTGATCGATGTTCCCGTCATCAACGCCAGCCTGATCGGAGAAGAGATCATTCTTTGGGAGGACATCAACATCGGCGTTGCTGTCGCAATCGAGGGCGGCCTGATCGTGCCGGTCGTGATGGCCGCCGACAAGAAATCACTGGTCGAGATCAACCAGACGCTCAAGGGACTGGTTGACAAGGCGCGTAACGGTAAACTGCTGCCCGACGACGTTAGCGGCAGCACTTTCACGCTGACCAACCTCGGCGCTTTCGGTGGCGGCTGGGGCTTCGGTACCCCGATTATCAACCAGCCGGAGGCGTCGATACTCGGTACCGGGCCGATAACCGACCGTCCCGTCGCCCGCGACGGCGAGGTCGTCATCCGGCCGGTGATGACCTATAGCTTTACCTTTGACCACCGCGTCTTCGACGGCGCTCCCGCCGCCCAGTTCATGGTGCGGCTGACAGAGATTCTGGAGAACCCGCTAATGCTCTTGCTGTGAGGCTGCCATGACGGACAAAGACCTGGTAATAATCGGTGGTGGACCGGCGGGCTACACCGCCGCCATCCGGGCGCGCCAACTCGGCGCCGCGGTAACTCTGGTCGAGACGGAGGCCCTCGGCGGCACTTGTCTCAACCACGGCTGCATCCCGACGCGGTCGTTGCTGCGCGGTACCGAATTCCTCGAGTTGCCGCGCAAGGCCAAGGAGTATGGGATCGACTTCGGTGCCGTTGAAATCGACTTTGCCAGGATGATGGCCCGTAAGAATACCATCGTCAAGACTCTCGGCGGCGGCATCGGTATGCTGATGGAAAGCAACGGTGTCGAGGTCGTCGCTGGTAAGGGACGCTTCGTTTCGCCCACTGAGATCGAGGTCGTCGCCGGCGACGGCGCCGTCACCACTCTGCGCTCTCCGAAGACAATCATCGCCACCGGTAGCCGCGCTACCGGACTACCTGTCGACGGTGACGTCGCGTACACCACGGATCAGGCCTTGGAACTGACGGATATCCCCGAGTCGGTTGTCATCGTCGGCGGCAGTGCCATCGGTCTGGCCTTTACTACCATCTTCACACGCCTAGGCGTAACGGTGACCCTCGTTGAGGAATCTGTAGCCGTTGCCCCCGGAGTAGATGTCGAGATCGTCGCCCTGTTGCAGCGGGAGTTGAAACGCCAGAAGGTCGATGTTCGTACCGGGACCACTGTCGCCGCTGTCGCCGCCGGTGATCAGGGCGTGGTCGTGACTTTGAATGGCCCCGATGGTGAATCGACGGTTACCGCGCGCTGCGTTATTGCTGCCGAGCATCGTTCGCCTAACCTTGACGGTCTTGGTCTCGATGTCGCTGGTGTTGCCCTGTCTCACGACGCGGTTGCCGTCGATGAGTGGTTGGCGAGTAACGTCGCCGCTATTTACGCCGCCGGCGACATCGCCGGCGAACCGCGGCTGGCCCATGTTGCCGCCACCCAGGGCCGGGTCGCCGCTGAGAACGCTCTCGGCAAGTCGTCGTCGATTGACTACGCGGCGGTGCCCCGATGCATCTACGGTGTTTCCGAAATCGCCGCCGTCGGCCTAAGCGAAGAGGCGGCCGCCGCCGAAGGTCACACCGTTCGCGTCGGCAAGTTCCCCTTCGCCGCCAATGGCCTGGCGACGATTTCCGGCGAACGCGGTGGCCTCGTTAAGGTCGTCTCCGAGTCCGGCTACGGGCAGATACTCGGTGTCCACATCATCGGCCCTCACGCTTCTGAACTGATCGGCGAGGCCGTGCTTGCCATGAAGCTGGAAGCGACCGCTCAGGAGATTGCCGCTGCTATTCATATCCACCCGGCGCTCTCCGAGACGGTGATGAGCGCCGCCGGCGAGGTCTTCGGACCGGATGGTCTCTCCGGCGCCTAGCGCCGCCGGCGAGGTCTTCGGACCGGATGGTCTCTCCGGCGCCTAGCGCCGCCGGGGTTCGTCTTTGTCACCGTCGCCAGCTCCCTTGACACGCCACAATCGGCGGCGTATCATCGGTGCCAAGCCTCCGGGGCGAGGCGAACCGGCGCTGTTCCCATCGTCGGCTGGCACCCGACCGCCACTCTCGGTACGTTGGGAGCGGCTGCGGCTTCGGCCAAACTGTTAGGGCTCGGTATCGCTGATACCAGACTGGCGTTGGGTATCGCTGCATCAGAGGCGGCTGGTCTTCGGCAAAACTTCGGCACGATGACCAAGCCGTTCCATGCCGGCAACGCCGCCCGCGCCGGGGTCGTCGCCGCGATGCTGGCCGCCATTGGCTTCACTGCCGATGATTCTATTATCGAGAGTGAGTTCGGCTTTGCCCCGATACTCGGCGGTGGCGGTGAATATGACTTGGCTCTGATGACGGCTAATCTCGGCCAACCGTTCGCCATCGCTGATCCCGGTCTGGACATAAAACCTTATCCTTGCTGCCGCTTCATCCACCGCTGCCTCGATGCCGTTCTCGGTATCGTCGCTGAACATCACCCCCATCCGGCCGAGATTGAAGCCGTCGAGTGCCATACCTCGTCATTTGTCCTGCAGATCGTCATCCACCACCGGCCAAAAACGCCGCTCGAAGGTAAGTTCAGCATGGAATACTGCATAACCCGCGCCTTGCTCGACGGCGATGTCCGCGTCGCTCAGTTCTCTGCGGAAAAGGTGCTCGACCCGGTGGCTCAGGGACTCCTCACCAGGGTCGGCTACTTTCATCCTGAGGGCGCCGCTTCGCCGAACTTTTCCGAGAAGGTGACAGTAAAAATGCGCGATGGCCGCGAGTTTTCCCGTGAGATCCGCTACGCTACCGGCTCGCCAGAGAACCAGTTGGCATTTGAGGAACTGACGGCCAAGTACCGTGACTGCGCCGCCGTTATCCTTTCTGCCGCCACCGTCGAGCGTTCGCTGGAGATGATACTGCATCTCGACGAAGTTTCCGATGTCACCGAACTGGCCGAACTGGTGACGTCACCGGCTGTCGTCACCCCCGCCGTCTAGATGAGTACGATTGTGAGCGGTTTCGCCGACGACTACGTCTTTCGTTACCGGATTCGTCCCGTCGGCGACGAGGCGTCCCCCGGTGGCGACCATCCCACAAGGCTGCTCGGTGAACTGCTCGCCGGGCTGCTCGACGTCGTCGTACCCGTCGCCGCTGGTCGCGAGGTCGCTATTGATGGCTGGCGGTCGCTTCGCGACCGTGAAACGACCCTTACCCTGCCGTTCGGAAATGCCGATGCATGTGCCGGATCGCTCGACGGCCCCGGCTTTCCAGATTACCGGTAACACGGCTCTATACGAGCCGTGGATTGACCTCATTCGCCGGCAACTGGAACGGCTGCTTTCGCTGGTCGAACTCGAGCAGGACGGCCGTCCAGTGACCGTCGATAGTTTTCGCCTTCGCAACCTCGCTGACTGGCTGGTGCCAGCTTCCGTTGACCCGGTCGCCGTCATTGCCTCTGCCGGCAGCCACTGTGATCTCGACTGCGTCTTCTGCTATAACAAGGGTAATCCGCCATCGCTGGCGCTGCGCTCGCCGGAACGCTCCGCCGCCAGAGAACTGCACGAGACGATTACGTGCCTCCGCTATACTTCTCACCAGAGGCCGGACGCAGCTTGTTCCCGTCCCTTGGCAGTGGCTACGAAGTGCTGTTGCAGCTTGGTGTCATCGAAGTTCTTCGGGAACTGCGCCAGAAGACCGCGGCAGTCTTCCGAATCGCCACCCACGGCGGGCTGCTAACATCGGAGATGGTTGCCGATCTCGTTACCTTGGCGCCGCTTTACCTCATGTATGGGAGATTTGCTGGTGGTCCAGGATTTTATCGATGCCATCGTTGAGTACCGGGACAAAGGCGTCCGGCCTGATCTGGTGGTGATACCGTCGTCGCCGTTCGCCATCGGCGGCTGGTAACGTGACCTCACCGGTCGCGTCTATCTGGACATCGAGCGCGTCACCGGTGTGCCGGTTGAACTCCTTGCCTGCGACACTGTTTACGAATAATCGCGCTCCCAGAGTGCGCCGTCAGTCTTTGATCTGGTAGACCCTGGCGGCCGTATCGTGGAAAAGGGCGGCCCGCTCCGTGGCGGAAAAATCACGGCTGAGGAGTTTGAAGGCGTTCCACATCACCGTGTAGGAGTAGGCTACTTTGTCGACTGGGAAATTGCTCTCGAACATGCAGCGGTCGGGGCCGAACTGCTCGATGCACCAC
>CAZLUE010000015.1:0-15478 GCA_964562625.1 uncultured Dehalococcoidales bacterium
TGCGTATCTCGGAAGACATTATTCGCCATCTGCTAATCAGGCTGGACTAGGCGACGGCCGGGTCGTTCCCTAATCCGGTGGCTGAAGGAGCCAGGAACAATGGTTAGCGTAAACAGAATGACCATCATTGGCAACCTCGGCAGTGATCCGGAGATGCGGTTCACCCCGAACGGCCAACCGGTGACTTCTTTCCCGGTGGCGACCAACTACCGCTACACTTCAGCCGAAGGCGAGCGCCGCGAGGAGACCGAGTGGTTCACCATCGTCTGCTGGAGAAAGTTGGCAGAACAATGCAACCAGTACCTTACCAAGGGCCGCCTCGTCTACATCGAGGGACGGCTTAAGACAAGCACCTGGGAAGGACAGGACGGTCAGCAGCGGTCGCGCAACGAGGTCGTCGCCGACCGCGTGAATTTCCTCGACCGCCAGGGAGGTGGTGCCTCCGCCCCCACCGGTGAGAACCGTAGCGGAGACTCGGAAGAGGGAGACATTTCCCCGGACGATATTCCATTCTAACGGAGTAACTAACCAGTGCCCAAACCAAAGCCGAAAGCAAAAAGGAAACCCTTCGGCGCGAAGCAGACACGCTTCGGTCGCAGATACGCTCCGAGACGCAAGATATGTTTCTTTTGCACCAACAAGAACGAGTCGATCAACTACAAGGACCCGGGCAAGCTGCGTACCTACGTCTCGGACCGTGGCAAGATAGAGCCGCGGCGCCGGACCGGGACCTGTTCCCGACACCAGCGTCGCCTCTCCGTGGCAATCAAGCGGGCGCGTCATCTGGCACTCCTGCCCTACGTGTCGGAGCACATTCGCGGAATGCGGGCCGCACTCTCTGAAAGCTGGTAGCAGCCCATTCCATGTCGGGAATGGACGAAGGAAACGGCACCGTGCCGAAAAGGACTTATCAACCGAAGCGAATACCAAGGAAACGGGAACACGGCTTCCTGAAGAGGATGGCCAGCCGTGGTGGTCGCGCCGTCCTCAAGGCGAGACGGCTCAAAGGTCGGAAACGGCTGACCGTAGTCTGAGGATGACATTAACTGGCGGCGAGGTAACCGATGGAGACACCCATCTGACCAGACCGCAACAGTACGCACAAGTCCGGGCGCTGGGTCGCTCGTGGTCGTGCGCCCTGTTGGTGATGAGAGCCCTGCCAAATGACCTCACCGGATCCCGATACGGCTTCTCGGTGAGCAAGCGAGTGGGCAAGGCAGTTGTCAGGAACAAGGTCAAGCGCCGGCTTCGCGAAATCCTGCAACCGCTGCCTCTCCGTCCCGGTCGAGATATCGTCTTCACCGCCCGCCCGGCAGCCGCCGACGCCGATTTCGCCGCCCTCAGAGACGCGGCCCTCGGGTTACTGTCGCGGGCAGATTTGATCAAAACGGCACGTCTGGCCGCGTAACGCTGGTAAGACGAAGCGCGATGGAAGTGCGAGACAAGTGAGAAGACTGGCTCTGGCAATTATCCGACTCTACCAGCAGACGATATCGCAAGTGCTGCCGCCGTCCTGCCGATTTCGCCCGTCCTGTTCCCAGTACACCTACGAGGCCATCGCCCGTTACGGTCTCTTCCGGGGTGTCTGGATAGGCACTCGGCGTCTGTCACGTTGCCATCCTTTTCACGCCGGCGGTTACGACCCCCTGCCGTGACAACCCGGTTAGGGACGACCTGACCGCCATCCGCCTACCATGCAGACGAGCGCAACCGGTAAAGTATAAAGTACCGATCATGTCCCGGCGACGCGCCGGAGACACCGACTTGGAGTGATATTCGGCTTGAAAATCAGGCACAGAAGAGCCTTCGTCCTGCTGGCCCTGGTACTGGGGACAATGCTGGTTCTCGCCGGTTGCGCCGCCGCCGGAGTGCGCAACATCGCCCAGGGCTGGGCCGGCGGTGTCATCGCCGACGGCACCGTCTTCATCGGATCGATGGAAGGAAAAGTGATGGCGCTCAACGCCACCGACGGCACCAGGCGCGGTGAGCCGATCGCGCTCCTCGCTCAGGCGCCATCCAGCGGATTCAGCTGTTCCTCCGGGGGGATGTCGGCCGTCGCCATCTACAGCTCTCCAGCCTTCGCTAACGACCTCCTTTTCGTCGGCGGGTACGACGGTAGGGTCAACGCGTTTGCCTTTGTTGACGGACAACTCCGCACCGAACCACGCTGGGTATACCCGCGCACCGGCACCATCGGGGGAAACATCATCGGCGGACTGGTCGCCGACGGCGACAAGGTGTACGTCACTTCCAGCGACGGCTCCGTCCTCGCCCTCCACGCCACCGACGGATTCAAGGAATGGGAGTTCCCATCCGTCGGCACGGTCGGCAGGATATGGTCGGCGCCGGCCGTCGAAGGCGACACCGTCTTCGTCGGCAGCTTCGACAAGAATCTCTACGCGCTCGATGCCCAGACCGGCGAGAAGAAGTGGGAGTTTTCCACCGGCGGCACGGTCGCGGCAACTCCCGCCGTAGCCGGCGGCATCGTCTACGTCGGCTCGTTTGATCGGCATCTCTACGCGGTCGACGCCGCCAGCGGACAGAAGAGGTGGCGCTTTCCGGCGGATGGGCAGGACGGGCCGGTAGGTTGGTTCTGGGCAAAACCACTGGTGCTCAACGGCGTCGTCTACGCGCCCAACCTCGACGGCAAGGTCTACGCCGTCGATGCCGTCAGTGGCAACAGTATCGGCGTCTACGACCTAAAACTGCCGATCAGTTCATCACCTGTCGCGGTCGGCAACAACATCATCGTTGCCACCTCGGTGACCAACCGCGCCAAACGCCAGGGCAATATCTATTCGCTGACAGCCGCCAGTGACCAGACGAGACTGCTCCATGGCATCAATGAGACCATCTTCGCCCCGCTCTTTGCCAGCGACACCACCGTCTACATACAGACGATGACCAACAACCTGTACGCCATCGACGCCGCCAGCGGCGCCAGCCAGAAGTTCACCCTGAGTACCGAAACCAGCCAGTGAGGTAGCCGTCTTTGGACGCCGGTATCATCTGGGATACTATAATACTGAGCCCGATGATCAACGTAATGATCGTCCTCTCCGACTATCTGTTCGACAACCTCGGGGTAACGATCATTGTCCTCACGATCATCGTCCGCGGGGTGATGTTCCCGCTTACTCGACGGCAACTGCACGCCACCCGCAGGATGCAGGAACTCCAGCCGAAGCTGGCCGAGGTCCGCAAGAAGTACGCCCGCGACCGACAGAAACGCGCCAAGGAAGAAATGGCGCTGATGAAGCAGTCGGGCGTCAGCCCGGCCGGCTGCGTCCTGCCGATGCTCATCCAGATGCCAGTCTGGATCGCCCTCTACCAGTCAATCATCCGTGTCCTCGGTGCAACCCCGGAGCAGTTCCTCAACCTCTCACGGCACCTCTACACCACCTGGCCGCAGGTGTTCTCGCTGGTGCCGCTGGAGAGCGGCTTCCTCTGGCTCGACCTGGCGATACCCGACAACACCCTGGTGCTACCAGTCCTCGTTGGTGGCTCGATGTGGGCCCAGCAGAAGATGGTAACGCCGACCAGCAGCGACCCTGCTCAGCAAACCCAAGGCCGGATGATGCTCTGGATGATGCCCCTAATGTTCGGCTTTTTCACGATGTCCTTCCCCAGCGGCCTGGCCCTCTACTGGGTCGCCTCCAACCTGATCACCATTGCCCTGCAGTATTTCACCGGTGGCTGGGGTGGCCTCGCCGGCGTCTTTTCCTTCAGCCGGCGTGACACCGGCTCGACTCCGTCGAAACGACTGCCACCAGCAGAGAAGAAAGAGGTAACAATCGGGACCGGGACGACTGAACCCGACGACGAAGACGAGGCCGAAGCGGAAACTTCGTCCGAGGCATCGTCGTCAGACGAGACTCCGGGACCGGAAAGTGAGTTGAACGATGGAACCTCTCGAAATAAGCGCCCAGACAGTAGACGAGGCCGTGACGATAGCTCTCGACCAGCTAAGCGCCAGCCGCAACGAGGTAAGGGTCGACGTCCTAAGCGAAGGTAGAACCGGCATCCTCGGCATCGGCACCGCGCAGGCCCGTATCAGGGTCCAGTTGCTGACTCCGGGGAATGTGGCCGAGGATGATGCCGACTCTGCGGAGTCGGTGGACGAAGTCAACGGCAACGTGTTCGCCCCGGAAGCCGAACTGCCACCTGATATCGACGGAAATATCGACCAGACGGCAAGATACGCCACCGCCGACAGTGAAGTCACCGAAACGGCGGTAGCCGTCATCGAACGGTTGTTGGAGTTGCTGGAAATCAACGGTACCGTCGAATCGGCACCTCTGACACTGGCCAGCGACGAAAACCCCGCGGCGGCACCGCCGTCGTTCAACATCACCGGTGATAACCTCGGTATCCTGATTGGCCGGCGCGGTCAGACCCTGACGGCTCTCCAGTACGTCTCCCGTTTGATTGTCAGCCACCGGGAGAAAGCCTGGTCGCCGCTGGTGATCGACGTCGAAGGCTACAAGCACCGCCGCGCCGAGGCGCTGCGGGCCCTGGCAATCCGTATGGCGGAGCAGGTACGGTCCCGCGGCACTTCCTTCTCGCTGGAACCGATGCCCGCCTATGAACGACGCATCATCCACATCACCCTGGCCGACCAGCCGGGTGTCTCCACCGAAAGCACCGGTGAGGGTGAGTTCCGCAAGGTAGTTATTCTCCCCGAACAGGGCTAGTCATGGGAGGTAGCGACGATGATGACCGACTGGCCGGTACTGACCGCTGAAATCGAGCGCTTCCTTCGCCTCCGGACCTATCCCGTCGCCTACCGGCGGCTCGACAAAGCAGAGGAACTGGACGCCATCCCCCGGGTGCGCCGCTTCGACCGCTCGATGACCTTCTGCCAGTTGCCGACACTGGTGCGCCGCGGCGGCTGGACGGTCGGCGTCACCCGTGACAACCTCAGTGAACGCTGCGCCCGGATCAACGGTCTCGCCGAGACCACCGAAGACGCCAAGCAGCGGGAAGCGGCCAACTTCGCCACCACCTGGTTCGGTACCGTCGAGGAAGCTCGCAAGCAAATGGAAGACTACCCACTCGTTCCACCCGGTGAGGCCGTCGTGCTCGCACCCTTAGCCTCCGGTAAGTTCGATCCCGAGGTCGTCCTAGTCTACGGCAACCCGGCTCAATTGATGCTGCTGATGAACGCCCTCCAGTTTCGCAACTACGAGCGCTTCCACTGCCACTTCATCGGTGAGGGCGCCTGCGCCGACGGTCTGGCACAGTGTTACACCACCGGAAAACCGGCGCTGGCCGTCCCTTGTTTCGGAGAGCGTCGCTTCGGCGGCGTCACTGAGGACGAGATGCTACTGGCGATACCGGCCGAGATGATCGCCGCCGCCGCCGATGGTCTACATGCGCTGTGGCAGCGCGGCCTCCGCTACCCGATCATGTACTTCGGCCCGGAGAATGACCCTTCGGCGGCACTGGAGCGAGCCTATCCGCCGAAAAGCTAGTCGCCGCCTAGCGGGTTATCCTAATTCTGTGGACGGCGCCTTTTGTATCTGTTGGGGGTGAAAAGAATGTTTCAGCCGGTAAACAGTCGGGCCAACTTCCCCGAAATGGAAGAGCGCATCCTCGAGATTTGGCGACGGAAGGATATCTTCCGTCGCAGCGTCGAAGCACGCCGCCACGGACCAACCTTCCTCATGTACGAGGGCCCGCCAACCGCCAACGGCAGCCCCGGCGTACACCACGGCCTGGCCCGCGTCTTCAAGGACGTCATCCCCCGCTACCAAACGATGAAAGGCTACCACGCGCCGCGCAAGGCCGGCTGGGACACCCACGGCCTGCCCGTCGAGCTCGAGATCGAGAAAAAGCTCGGCTTCTCCGGTAAGGCCCAGATCGAGGAGTACGGCGTCGAAGAGTTCAACGCCCTCTGCCGCCAGAGCGTCTTCGGCTACATCAAGGACTGGGAGGTGATGACGGAGCGCCTTGGCTACTGGACGGACATGGAGCACGCTTACGTCACCATGAACCCCGGTTACATGGAGTCCGCCTGGTGGGCAATCAAGCAGATGTGGGACAAGGGGCTAGTCTACCAGGGATATCGGGTTACCCCCCACTGCCCGCGCTGCGGTACCTCGTTGTCCTCGCACGAGGTCGCCCTCGGATACAAGGACGACACCGCTGACCCATCCGTCCACATCAAGTTCCGCGTGACCGGCGAAGGCCCATCACTACCGAAGAACCTAATCAGAAAGGTGTCCGCCGGCCGGACCTTCCTGCTGACCTGGACGACGACTCCGTGGACGCTGCCGAGCAACACCGCCCTGGCCCTCGCCGCCGACGCCGAGTACGCCTTCGTCGAACACAACGGTGACTGCTTCATCCTGGCATCGGCACGCCTGGCGAACGCCGGATTCGAGGCCGCCCAGGTATCGGCCACCGTCACCGGCAGCCAACTCGTCGGTACGTCCTACGAACCACTGTTCAATCCGCACCGCTTTGGCGTCGAACGGCTCCGCTTCGGGGACGGCGCCGAATTACTGGAACAACCCGTCGATGACGCTCTGACCTACAAAGTCATCGCTACCGATTTCGTATCGATGAACGACGGCACCGGCATCGTCCACGTCGCTCCCGCCTACGGCGAAGACGACTTCCAGGCCGGGCAAGACAACCGGCTGGACTTCGTTCACAACGTCGATGTCGCCGGCAAAATTATCGGCAGCTACCCGTTCGCCGGCAAATTCGTCAAACAAGCCGATCCGCTGGTACTCGAAGACCTTGAAGAGCGAAGACTGCTCTTCAAGAGCGGAACGGTGCGACACACCTATCCTTTCTGCTGGCGCTGCGAGGCACCGCTACTCTACTACGCCAAGCAGACCTGGTACATCCGAACGACTTCTGTCAAGAACGACCTTATCAAAGGTAACGATCAGATAAACTGGCACCCGGAGCATGTCAAGCGCGGCCGCTTCGGCAACTGGCTGGAAAACAACGTGGACTGGGCATTCTCGCGAGAGCGCTACTGGGGAACCCCCATGCCCGTCTGGCAGTGCTCCGACTGTGGCCGGTTCCAGTGCATCGGCAGCGTCGAAGAATTAAAGAAGGCCGGCGCTACCGGACTCCCGGAACCACTAGATCTCCATCGCCCTTTCGTCGACCGTATCACCATCGCCTGTCCCGACTGCAAAAGCGAGATGCAGCGCGTACCCGAGGTGATCGACTGCTGGTTCGATTCCGGGGCGATGCCGCTCGCCCAGCTGCACTACCCGTTCGAGAACCGAGAACTCTTCGAGGCCGGCTGGGGCCAGGCGGACTACATCTGCGAGGCTATCGACCAGACGCGCGGCTGGTTCTACAGCCTACACGCCATCTCCACCCTCCTCTTCGACCGCCCCTGCTTCCGCAACGTCATCGCCCCCGAGTTCATCCTTAGCGCCGTCGGCGCCGAGATGCACAAGAGCAAGGGAACGGCAGTGAACCCGGCGGACATCTTCGACAAGTACGGTGCCGATATCCTCCGCTGGTACTACCTGACGAGCACCCCGCTGGGCAACGTCCGCCACTTCTCAGAAGACTCCCTAAAGGAGATGACGCGACAGTTCCTGCTGACGCTGTGGAACGTCTACTCTTTCTTTGTTACCTATGCCAACATCGATAATTTTATACCGGAAGCCGACCTGTCATCGCTCAAGTACTCGGAGCTTGACCGCTGGCTTCTCTCGGAACTGAACCAGCTTGTCGTCGACGTCGATTCCGGGCTGGAGAACTACGACCCAACCGGCGCCGGTCGCAAGATCTCGACCTTCGTCGACGGCCTCTCCAACTGGTACGTCCGCCGCAGCCGGCGACGATTCTGGAAGAGTGAGAACGATGCCGACAAGACGGCCGCCTACTCAACCCTCTACCACTGCCTGGTGACCCTCGCCAAACTGCTGGCGCCGTTCATGCCGTTCCTCGCCGAGGAGCTTTATCAGAATCTGGTAGGTAGCGGCGCCGATGCCGCCGACAGTGTTCACCTGACCGATTTCCCAGCGGCCGACGAAACATGGATCGATCACGCGCTGTCCGCGGATACCCGGATGGCGATGCGCGTCTCCAGCCTCGGCCGGGCGGCCCGCAGTCGTGCCGACATCAAGGTGCGCCAACCGCTGACGCGAGTCGTCGTCGCCGTTAGTAGCGTAAGGGAGCGCCAGGGCCTCGAACGTCTCGCCGCCCAAGTACTCGAGGAACTGAACGTCAAGACGATGGAGTTTGCCGCTGGGGAAGACCTCGCTGCCCCCACAATGGCAGTCAGCGAGGAGGCTGGGCTGGCGGTGGGGATGGATACCGATATCACTCCCGAATTGGCCGCTGAGGGCCTTGCCCGCGAAATCGTCCACCGCCTGCAGAACATGCGCCGATCGGCCGGCTTCAACATCGCCGACCACATCACGACCTGCTTTCAGGGTAACGATTATGTAAAACATGTCTTCACGGACTGGGGCGGTTACATCCGCCAGGAAACGCTATCGAGAGAGTTGGTCGAGGGCGCTTCCGGGGAAGGCGTCGCCACCGAGACGTTCAAGCTCGCCGGGCACGAAGTGACACTGGCGGTGCGACGGCTGGCCTAGCGCTGCTGGTTGGGCCTCTCGATCAGCGTCGCCTCAGTGGTATGCTGGTGGTCGTCGCGCCAGTAGACAATCTCGACGGTAGCGCCAATCTGTGTCTCGTGGATGCCGTTGACCATCTCGAAGCCGGTAATCACCGGCTCGCCATTGAAGATGACGACGACGTCACCAACCTCGAGCCCTGCCAGTTCCGCCGGACTTCCCGGCCGCACGTCGGTTATGATGACTCCTTCGTCGGACGACAATCCGTAGCGATAGGCCCTCGTCGGCGTGGCCGTCAGTGTACCGACACCCAACCACGGACGGACGACGTAGCCGACGTTAATTAGGCTCCGGATCACCGGCAGCGCGTCGCTGCTGGCAATCGCCCAACCGACACCTTCGATGTCCACTCTCTCCGCCTTCGCCTCGTTGATCCCGATCACCTCGCCGGCCATGTTCACCAGTGGCCCACCACTGTTACCCGGGTTGATCGCGGCGTCGGTCTCGATCAGACGTAACGGCTGACCGAGCTCATGGTTGATCGCCACGTCGGTCTGACTGACGATGCCGAGGGTAGCCCTGACACCGTAACCGAGCGAGTTACCGACAGCGACGACCCACTCGCCAACGCGCAGTTCGTCGGAGCTGCCGACCGCCAGCGCCGTCAGGCCGCTGGCGTCGATCTTGAGCACGGCCAGGTCGGTCTGTTCATCAGCGCGAATTGTGCTCATATCAACCGGGATGACGCGACCGTCGTCGAGCGTCACCGTCATGCTGATTATGCCCGGATCAGTGACGACGTGAGCATTGGTAACAATGATTCCGCCGTCATCGATGATCCATCCCGACCCGCCGCCCTCTTGAACCATCGACTGGTTGAAGAATCCGGTACGCGTGAATTCAATGCCGATGGAAACCACCGACGGCTTTACCTTGGCAACAACGTCGGCAACGCTCGGAAAGACCTGCTGGCCATCTGTCTCCACGACTGGCTGCCAACCAGCATCGATCGGTCTGTCCTCGGTCACCACTTGGGGCGCCGTCGGTTCCGGGTCAGTAGCTCCGCTGTCAAGCAGCAACCCGCAACCCACGCCGGCCAACACAACCCATGCAAGAAACGTGACAACCAGAACACGTTCGAGGCGCAACGTCGTCCTCCCACCATCAGTCTCATACTAGCTTCGACGACACGGAGAGTCAAGCGCGCTAATCCTTCGGGCTACTGACTTGCCCCCAATAACCGATCCAGCAGTAATGTTAGACTTGCACTGATTGAAATTGGGTGTCCTTGTGGGGAGAAGAGCGTTCACGGCAGAGTAGATAATCGGCAAGTTGAGAGAGGCCGAGATACTGCTAGTCCCGGAGCAGCTCGGTAGCTAAGGACAGCCGAATGCTTGTGATCACGGATCAGACCTACTATCGATGACGTGAAAAGTTCAGCGGCATGCGGGTTGAACAGGCCAAGAGACTTAAGGAACTAGAGAAAGAGAATACCTGGTTGAAGAGGCTGGTGGCCGATGTCTCCCGCGGGACACTGCCTTTCTGCAAGAGACGGTGAAGGGAACTTCCCTAGGAGGTCATCACCGTAGGCCGAATAATTAGACTTGTGGGCATAGGCGAAGCCTCCTCTAGTGGCGCGGGGTTGCGGGGTTTCCCCTATGGGGGATAAGAGGGTGAGGTTATACAAACCTCTGTCCTCATTAACAACACAAAAGGGGCCGGACGAGATGTCCGGCCCCCCCCCTTCAGCGTAACCAGCATGGGATGCCTAGGCTGTCTGCGGCAGAGACTCCTGTGCCTTCTTGACCATCTCCTCAGGGTACTCGTAGTCATGTAGGTTACCAGACAGATAAGCGTCGTAGGCGCCGAGATCGAAGTGCCCGTGACCGCTGTGCGCCAGCAGGATCGTCTTCGCCTCGCCGGTCTCCTTGCACTTCAAGGCCTCGTCAATCGCCACGCGGACGGCGTGGTTCGTCTCCGGAGCACCGACGATACCCTCAGTGCGAGCAAACTGGACGCCCGCTTCGAAAGTAGCCACCTGCGGCACTGCGGTCGCCTCGATCAGTCCCAGCTTGTGCAAGTGGCAGATGATCGGTGCCATGCCGTGGTAGCGCAGCCCTCCGGCGTGAACCGGCGGCGGGATGAAATCGTGGCCAAGGGTGTACATCTTCAGCAGCGGCGTCATCCCGGCGACGTCGCCGAAGTCGTAGGCATAAAGTCCCTTGGTTAGCGTCGGACAACTCTCCGGCTCGACGCTGATGATTTTCAGTTCAGGTTTGCCGCCGTCTATCTTGTCCTTAATGAACGGCAGAAACATTCCGGCGAAGTTGGAACCGCCGCCGACGCAGCCGACGATGACGTCCGGGTAGCTGTCAGCCATCTCCAACTGCTTCTTCGTCTCCAGACCGATGATCGTCTGGTGCATCAGGACATGGTTGAGAACACTGCCCAGTGAGTAGTGGGTGTCCTCTCGAGAGATCGCATCCTCCACTGCCTCACTAATCGCCAGGCCGAGGCTACCGGGGCAATTCCGGTCCTTGGCGAGCATATCACGGCCGGCCTTGGTGTCCTGGCTCGGGCTCGGAACGCAAGTAGCGCCCCAGGTCTCCATCATGATCCGCCGGTATGGCTTCTGGTTGTAGCTGATCTTAACCATGTAGACCTTCAGCTCAATCTCGAACAGAGCGCAGGCGAAGGCCAGCGAGCTTCCCCACTGGCCGGCGCCGGTCTCGGTGGCGATCCGCTTAATGCCTTCCTGCTTGTTGTAGTAGGCCTGGGCAACGGCCGTATTCGGCTTATGGCTGCCCGGCGGACTCGTACCCTCGTACTTGTAGAAAATGCGCGCCGGGGTGTCCAGCGCCTTCTCCAGCACCCTCGCCCGGAACAGCGTAGTCGGCCGCCATCGCCGGTAGACTGCCTGCACCTCGTCCGGGATCTCAACGTCGTGTTCCGGACTGAACTCCTGCATTATCAGCGCTATCGGGAACAGAGGCGCCAGATCGTCGGGGCCGACCGGCTGTCCCGTACCGGGATGCAGCACCGGCGGCAACGGTTCCGGCAAATCGGGGAGCACATTGTACCAGGACGTCGGCATATCCTTTTCTTCCAGAATAAACTTGGTCGGTTCCATCTCGTCTCCTTTTGGGTCGCTCAGACTGCCAGCAAAGATAGCACGCGCCACAAGCCATGTCAATCCCGACCGGTTTGCAGTCGCCGCTGCAAATAATGCTATAATATGACCGTCTCGGTTGTCACAAGTTACCAGGGAGTCAGGCATGAACCGCATCGACCGAATATTCGACCCCGTATCGGACGCCGGGGTGAGCAAGGCCAGAGTTAGGGGTCGAGCGGCCCGACCGCACACCATCACCAGCGGCAGGTACCTGCGTGGCTAGTCTCGACAGCCAACCGATGACCACCACCGAAATGACGGCTCTGACCCGAAAGCTGCGCCGCCACGTCGTCACCATGACCAGCCGGGTCGGCAGCGGTCATCCCGGGGGCTCACTGTCAGCAGTCGAGATCGTCACCAGCCTCTACTTCGCCGTCATGCGCCACGACCCGAATAACCCGCAGTGGCCTGGACGTGACCGCTTCGTCCTCAGCAAAGGGCACGCCGCGCCGCTGCTCTACGCCGTCCTTGCCGAGTCCGGTTACTTCCCTGTCGACGAGCTAGTAACACTGCGACAACTCAACAGTCGCCTCCAGGGACACACAGATCGTCGTCTCACCGCCGGAGTGGAGATGACTTCCGGATCCCTCGGACAGGGCCTATCGGTGGCAATCGGCATGGCATTAGCCGCCCGCATCGATGCACTGTCGCTCCGGGTTCACGTGCTTCTTGGCGACGGCGAGTGCGACGAGGGGCAAGTCTGGGAAGCGGCGATGTCAGCGGCGCACTTCGGGGTGGATAACCTGGTAGCAATCGTCGACCGCAACGGGCTGCAGATCGACGGACCGACCTGTGACATCATGGGCCTCGAGCCGTTCGCCGAAAAATGGCGGGCCTTCGGCTGGTACGCAATCGAGGCCGACGGTCACAATTTCCAGGCGCTGCTGGACGCTTTCGAAGAGGCGAAGACAGTCACCGGGCAACCGACCGTCATCATCGCCGCCACCACCAAAGGCAAGGGCATCAGCTTCATGGAAAACAACCTCGATTTCCACGGCAAGGCACCCAACACCGAGCAGCTCGAGCTTGCCCTCAGAGAACTGGAGTAGCCTTGACGACCATGGACATATCACTATGACGACGATATCAGTAAGGGAAACATACGGCAAGACGCTGGCCGAACTGGGCAACCAGAACCGGGACATCGTCGTCCTCGATTGCGACCTGTGCAAGTCAACGATGACCCACTTTTTCGCCACCGAATTCCCCACGCGGACTTTCGACTGTGGCGTCGCTGAGCAGAACATGGTCGGTATCGCCGCCGGCCTCGCCGCTTCTGGCAAGATACCGTTTGCCAGCACCTTCGCCGTCTTCGCACCGGGTCGCTGTTTCGATCAGGTACGGATGTCGATAGTCCAGCCGCAACTCAACGTCAAGCTGGTGACCACCCACGGCGGCCTGTCCGTCGGCGAGGACGGCACCTCGCACCAAGCGATCGAGGATCTGGCGTTGGCCTGTGCGCTCCCCGGACTGACGGTGGTCGTTCCCGCGGATGCGATTGAGACGGTACAAGTCATCCGGACGGCCGCGGCAACGCCAGGCCCGTTCTTCATCCGGCTTTGCCGCCCGAGTTTGCCTCTGGTGCACGGTGACGATTTTCGTTTCCGGCTCGGCGAGGCAACTGTCCTGAGAGAAGGAACCCAGGCGACGATCATTGCCATCGGTACAATGGTGGTCACCGCCCTCGAAGCCGCCGAGAACCTTACCAAGGAAGGGTTCGACTGCCGCGTCCTGAACATGTCAACCCTGAAACCACTTGATGAAGCCGCCGTCATCCGCGCCGCTTCCGAGACAGGGGCGATCGTCACCGCCGAGGAGCACCTGCAGCACGGCGGACTGGCAACCGCAATCTCCATGGTGCTCACTCAGTACCGTCCGGTACCAGCCGAATTCGTCGCCATCAAGGACACCTATGCCGAATCCGGACCACCGGCGCAGGTCCTCCAGAAGTACGGGCTGGCCAGCGGTGATATCGAGCGGGCGGTGCGATCGGCAATCGGAAAGAAGACTGGCAATCCAACTGGCTAGCCGTGACCCCGTGGTCGCCACGTCGGAGGCAACGCGCACCCTGAGCTAGCCGCTAATAACGCCGGAGCCGGAGTCGGCTATTCCTCTTCCATAAGCATATCGTAGAACTTGATTATGTCGCCCCGGTCGTCGCTGGCATTGAACGCAATCACACTCCGCGGGTGCTGGTTGAGGACGCCGGTCATCATGTAGCCGATATCGTATCCCCACATCAACTGGTCGCGCATCGGTTCGACGTACCGCTGAATGCACTGGATGATGGGACGCATCCGGAACTTGGGATTGTGCAGGAAACCGATCAGCAGCTCGATCGGGCAGTTACCGGCGCCGCGACCCAGTCCCGCCATGCTCGCGTCGAGCCGGTTGGCGCCACGGACAATCGCCTCAATCGTATTGCCGAAGGCGAGTTGCTGATTGTTGTGAGCGTGAATCCCAACCAGTTTCCCGGCCGGCTGAGCGTGTCCCAGGTACTTGTCCATCAGCAATTGGATCTGTTCGCTGTAGAACGCACCGAAACTGTCGACGATGCAGATCGTGCCCACCTCCGACTTCGCAAACAGTTCGAGCGCCATATCCAGTTCACGCTCATCCACCGTGGAGACTGCCATCAGGTTGACTGAAGTTTCGTAGCCCTTGTCGTGGGCGTCCTTGATCATATCGAGCGCCAGCGGTATCTGGTGAATGTAGGTCGCCACGCGGATCATGTCGAGCACGCTTTGATCACAAGGCAGGATGTCCTCTTTGTAGTCAGACTTCTCCGCGTCGGCCATCGCCGACAGCTTCAACGGGGTATCGTTTTCGCCGACGATGCGGCGAATGTCGTCTTCGGTACTGAACTTCCAGGCGCCATACGAGTCCGGTGAGAAGAGCCGCCTCGAGTTGATGTAGCCGATCTCCATATAGTCGATCCCGGCCCCGATACAGGCTGTGTAAACGGCCTTGACAACTTCATCGTCGAAGAGATGGTCGTTCATCAGTCCGCCATCCCGAATCGTGCAGTCGAGGATCTTGATTTCGGGACGATAAGAGACCCACTCGCCCATTGACACTATTTCATTGTTGGTCCCTGCCATCGTGTCGTCTCCTTCTCGTCTCGGTGGCGGGGCGGCAGCTTACCGTCGGCACAGCCGGCCCCACGATACCGGGGGTGGGGCTCGAACCCACAAGGATTTCTCCAGCGGAGTTTAAGTCCGCTGCGTATGCCAATTCCGCCACCCCGGTGAGCGTAACAGCTATTATACCCCTTGCGTGCCCGCAGGCACAACCCAACCGCGCCGACGAGACTCCACGACGTAATTCCCCAAAGCGCTCACCTATGGGAAAGGTGGTTACCATGGTAACCAATTCAGACCAGTTGCGGGCATCATTCCTTGTCTCACGCAGAGACGGGACATCACTCAACACACTACCCTTCTATCAGGGTTACTTGGAACGGTAAAAGGCCAAGTTGATGGGCCTGGACGTTACTTGGGCGGCAGGTAGAGGCGTTCATCAAGTCCCGTACGTGTTCAGGTGGTGGAAAGCACGCCTATTGCAGAACACTGAGATTGTTTTAGATGAAGATGTACTCCTCGTCCAACTCTAGCGACCTCATTCTTTGGTGTAGGTAATCCCTCTCGGCATCAAACAGGAACTCCACCGTATCGCCGGCCAGTTTCACTACCATCAACTTGCAGGTGGGGTCGACCAACCAGTCCCCATCATAGCCATCGAGATAGAG
>CAZLUE010000016.1:0-15377 GCA_964562625.1 uncultured Dehalococcoidales bacterium
TCCGTGGTCAAAGAGATGGTCGATATGTGGGGACAATAGCAATCCATTGTTCCCAATTAATGACTCTATATTAGCCTGTCGCACCGTGGCGCCACTCCGTTGCAGCGTGACCTCAGCCACGTTTCAGGTTGTTCATTATGCGGCTGGCCAGGTTGGCGGCGACCGTCACCGCTTGTCCGACCGCTGAGCGCCGGGCGGCTATGGCGTCGCAGCGGCAGACTTCGGAGCAGCAGTGGCATTCGATGCAGTCGTCGTAATCGATTCTGGCGACGCCGCCGTTTATCACGATTGCCTCGACCGGACAAGCGGTGACACACTCGGCGCAGGCGGTGCACTTGTCGGTGATTACGTGTGGCCGGATCGAGGCGAGACCGACCGCCCAACGGGCGAGCGGGCCGGGAACCCGGCGGATGACCGCTTGCGCCTTGGTCGCCGGCAGTTGGAAATCATCGACGGAGACGTTTGCCAGGCTCTCTCCGACGACTTTAATGTCTTCGAGCTGGCCGATGCCGAGGCCACGCCGGTGGCAGTGCTGAGTGGTGTCGATTTCGGCCGGATCGAGGCCGATGATCCGGCCGGCAACAGCATCGACGGCGACCGGGTCACGGCTTGCGAGGATGATTCCGAGGTGCCTGACCGTGCCCCCCGCCGGGCCCTCACCCTGCATTGCCGAGATGGCGTCCATGATCGTCAACTGGGGTACGTTGGCGGCGAAGACGTCGGTCAGCATCTGGCTGAAGTCATCACCGCGGCGAAACTCGCCGTGGTAGCGTCGACGGACGCCTACCGGGAGTGTTCCGTACATGTTCTTGACGGCGCCTGTGTAGACGGTCAGCATGTGCGTCTTCAGTTTTGGTAGGTTGACGATGACGTCGGCCTCGACGGCGACCCGGGCGATGTGCACTCTGTCCAGCGCCTCGCCGCGGCACTCGACCTCGACGAACCCTTGCTCGCGCAGGTTGACCAGCTTCACCCCGACGCGGCGGCACACCTCGCGGAAGCCGGTAACACTGAAGCCGTCATTGCCTGACCCGATGTCGTCACCAACGGTGACATCGGCCCCAGCCGCTTTCAATAACTCGATGACCGCCTCGGCGAAAACCGGATGAGTCACGATGCCGCGCTCCGGCGGTGATGGCGGCGGCAGGTGGTTGATCTTGACGAAGACGCTAGCGCCCGGTCTGACGATCGTTTCCAGCCCACCGATCAGCTCGATTGACTCGGTGACGGCGGCGCGAACGCGCCCCAGATCATAGCTTTCGGCCCTGACAATGGCGACCCGCGCCACGGGTCGGACGACGTTATTGGGCAAGGTATTTTCAGCGTTTGGCATTGCGCTCTGGCCTTTCTCGAATTGGTGGATTACCCTCATTCTAGCCTGTTCATGCGTGCCTTATCAATTCTTGCCCTCGCCAGTCAGAGGCCGGTTCGTTCACATCAGTTCTCGGCCATCCGTTCCACTGAGGGCATTACCGAGGGTACATCGAGGTGTCTCAGGACGTGGGTGGGTGGCATTCGCAGCTTTGAGGGACAGCGCGGCTTGCTTGACTGGTCTTAGCCAGTGGTGCTGGCCGGGTTCGCTGGCGGCAGTCGTCAGGAGCTTAGAGTGTAGTAGCGGTCCTTTCGATTTGTAAATCCAACAGCGAGCTGCTTCGCTTTGCCGTTCCGAGTTGTTGTTGTCAGGGGCGGTTGTTACAATGATTGTGTGCCCCGTTTTCATCGTGCCCGCCATACGGAGGCGGTACAGAGAAAGGAACCAAGATCAAGAAGTCTGATTTCCGGTCCTTCTTCTCAGGAGTTTTGCCGCTTTTCACCGCGGCGCACTTCGGACACCACGTCGTCGGCGCTCTGCTCCGCCCGATGCTGCCCTTCATCAGGAGAGACTTCGGGCTTGACTATACTCAGATCGCCGCGCTGCAGTCGGCCTACGCGCTAACCGGAGGTGTCAGCCAGCTGCCCGCGGGATGGCTCGCCGACCGTTTCGGTCCACGCATCATCGTCACCGTCAGTGTTGCCGGAGTGGCGCTGGCCGGCATTGGCGTTGGACTTTCGCCGACTTTCACGGTCATGGTCGCCTTCTTCATGCTGGCGGCAGTGATGGAGGGCGGCTATCATCCGGCCTCGGCGGCGGCAATCACGTCCTCGGTGTCGCCGGAGACACGCGGCCGTTCTATGGGGATTCACCTCATCGGCGGCAGCTCCTGTTTCTGGGTAGTACCGCTGGTGGCGGCGGAAACGTCACGGTACTGGGGCTGGCGCGGTTCTTACCTCGCACTCGCTATTCCGGCCGTTGCTCTGGGTGTTGCCATCTTCATTGCCTTCAGGCGGCGTGATCGGAGGAGTCGCATCGTCAAGCGCGTCGCTGAAGCGGAGCGCCCGACAAAGCGCGAACCGATCCCGTGGCGAAAGCTCACGCCCTTCATCGTGATGACGATTGCCACCGGGACGGTCGTCCAGTCGGTCTTCGGCTTCATTTCCCTGATTGCCGTGGACAATTTCGGTCTTTCCGACACGGCGGCGGCCCGTCTCGTGGCAATCACACCCGGTGTCGGCCTAGTGGCCGCGCCGCTCGGCGGCTACCTGTCGGACCGTCTCGGACAGGTGCCGGTGATGCTGACCATCAGCTTTCTGGCGATTCCAGCGGTCTACCTGCTTGGGGTCGCTGCTAACGTCGGTGCGCTGGTGGCGGTGATGCTGATCTTGGGACTGGTCACTAATATCCGCATGCCGGCCGCAGAAGCCTACATCGCAGGACACACCCCGGAGGGCCGCCGTTCGACCGTCCTCGGCGGCTATTTCTTTGCCAGTCGTGAGACCGGGGGAGCATTGGCACTGGCCGTCGGCCCGATGATCGACCGTCTCGGCCTGCAACGGACGGTCGCCTATCTGAGCAGCGGCCTGGCCGTCGTCACCGTGCTCTGCACGTTGCTGCTATGGAGGGCACATGGCGGTACCCGGAGGAACATCTGAGGTCGTCGTCATCGGTGGTGGCGTCGTCGGCATCAGCATCGCCTATCACCTGGCGAAGCGGGGCTGCCGCGATGTCGTCGTTGTTGAGCGTAACTACCTCGGTTCCGGGTCCACCGAGAAATGCCCCGGCGGCATCCGCCAGCAGTTCGCCAGCGAGGTTAACGTACGCCTGTCGGTCGAGAGCGTCCGTTTCTTCGAGCGTTTTGAGGAAGAGACCGGTCACGCCGCTGATTTCCGTCAGGACGGTTACCTGATACTGGCTACCCGTGAGGACGACCTGGCGGCATTCCGCGAAAGCGTGCAACTGCAGCGGCGACTCGGCGTTGAGGTCGAGCTGCTGTTGCCGGATGATGTCGCCGCGATGGTTCCCGGCCTCGAATGCGCCGACCTCTTCGGAGCGACCTTCTGCCCCAGCGACGGTTTCGCCGACCCGTACTCGGTGGTGTCCGGTTTCGCCTCGGCGGCCCGACGACTCGGCGTGAAGATACTGGAGGATAGTGAGGTCACCGCGATCGACCTCAGTGCCGGCAGGGTCGTTGGCGTCGCTACCAGTCGCGGTCACTTGGCGACGCCGGTGGTGGTCAACGCCGCCGGACCATGGGCGGCGACGGTTGGTCGGATGGTGGGCATCGATATTCCGATTCGCCCGTCGCGTCGGCACGTCTTTGTCACCGAGCCAGTATTCGAGCGGCCCGGTCCGTTCCGGGCGCTCGGTGATCGCCGATTACCAATGGTGATCGACTTTGCTACCGGATTCTGGTTTCGTCGCGAGGGGCCGAGCCTGATCTTTGGGATGCGCAACCCTGTGGAACCGGTCGGTTTCTCAATCGACATCGACTGGGACTTCTTCATCGGTGAGTTGGCGCCGGCGGCCTGTCGTCGTATGCCGGCGCTGGGCGAGACCGGCATTGCCCGCGCCCAAGCCGGCCTCCACTCCGATACCCCCGACCGCGTGGCGGTGCTCGGTGAAACCTTGGAAGTCGGTGATTTCTACCTTGCATGCGGTTTCAGCGGCCACGGCTTTATGCACTCGCCGGCGGTTGGCCGCGTGATCACCGACCTTATTCTTGATGGCGTCGTCTCACCCGATGTCACCGCGCTCCGCCCGGACCGGTTTTGGCGAGGGGAGCCCGGCGGAGAATCCGCTTTCATCTAGCTGGGGTGCTTGTCCAGATCAGCCTTTCCAATAGCTTGCCGGCACTCGGTCGAGACCTCTCATTGGTATTTCCCCTGCCGTTCCGATCATCCGGTATTTATCAGCTGGTACAGCCATATGATTCAGGAGAATCATAGTCGCATCTTGAGAAACACGTGTCATCACCCATATCGTGGTGAACAATTGAGACAGCAGACTCAAGGCGATGCTGTTTGCCCGTTGATGGGTGAGGATGCCGGTCAGTGGGTTTGATGACACTGCCATGAAGATCTAGGAGAAATCAAGAAAATCAAGTTGTCGAGAAGGTGACGTCGCCGTCCGGTGGCGACGTTTTCGACAAGCTCGCCAAAGGAGAAATCACCGCCGAAGAAACGATCCGGAAGCCGGAATAATGAAACTGCCACCGACGGTTGTGAAGGTGAGCGTTCGGACCCAGCGGGGGGGAGCGCGGCTTCTCGATCTGGATACCGCTCTTCATCATCGTGCCCTTCCTGCTGGTACTCTCCATCCTGGTACTGCCGCTACTGAGTGCCGCCGTACTGGCAATAGTTGCCCTCGCCATCAGCGGCCAGGGCGGATGTCTGCTTAAGTTGGTTCTTCTGGCAATGCTGACGGTGCCATATTTCTTCGGGGTCTCCTGGGCGCTACGCTGGTTTCTCGTCGATATACGGGGTAAATCGGAGCACGTCTACATCTCGATCCATTGAGGTGTCCCGACGGTATTCTTGTGAGATGATGAAATGAGTGACAATCGAAAGCGAATCCTGGACATGCTGGCCGAAGACAAGATAAAGTTCGACGAAGCGGAACGGCTGCTGGCGGCGGTCGACCTGTCGGCCGACACCGAATCGGTGACCACGGAGATTGCCGAGAGGAGGCACTGCAATTCCAAGTACCTGGGAATCGTCGTCGAACCGGCCGATGGGCCTGACGCCAAGCAAGAGCACGGCAACGTACGCGTTCCGGTGGCGCTGTTTCGCGCCGGCGTTCACAATACCAAAGAGAATATCCGCATCTTCTTTGATTAGTCGTCTACGCTGCCGAATCCCGCGCCACCGGAACGGCCGGTCTCGTTTCTCAGCAGCAGATTGCATCGCCCGCCGGGGCGTCGTCGGTCGCCTCGTAGTCGGACCGATAGTGCGCTCTACGGTTGTTCCGGCTGGTGCTGTGGTTGCCGGTCGCGGTCGGGTCAACCGGCTGCATGCTTGGGTCAGGGCTTGACAGCCACCGGGCGCAGGGGTATCATCGGCGCCAGCGGTAAGAAATGTGGAGGTATCCCCTGGTCCCGCCTCTGCGGGAGCACTGGCAGCCGGGAGGCAGTGATGAGTAACCAACGAAGACCGGACCACGAGGCGATGCTCGCCGAGACGGTCGGCATCACCGGCTCCGGCGGGGATGTCGTCGAGGGCTATCTGGCGCGACCTTTGGGGC
The DNA here is from genome assembly GCA_964562625.1 of uncultured Dehalococcoidales bacterium. Lineage (GTDB taxonomy): Bacteria > Chloroflexota > Dehalococcoidia > Dehalococcoidales > Fen-1064 > CAZLUE01. The sequence continues at coordinate 5,558 of CAZLUE010000016.1, forward strand.
CCGGCTCGCATCCCGGCGTGATCGTTATTCACGAGATATTCGGTCTGGTGAGGCACACTAAGGAGATGACTCGTAAGTTCGCCGCCGCCGGTTATATCGCCGTCGCGCCCAACCTCTATTACCGTGAAGGTCCCGGTGACCCTGAGGAAATACTTGCGACGGTCCGTGCTCAGGGCGGCGTCGCCGATGCGCGCGTCCTTGCCGACCTCGAAGGGGCGGCGGCGCTGATCCGCTCGCTGCCTTCCAGCAACGGAAAGATCGGCGTCATCGGTCACTGCTCCGGCGGCCGCCAGACGCTACTATTTGCCTGTAACTCAAAGAATCTGGACGCTGCTGTCGATTGCTACGGCGGGCGCGTCATCACCGACGAACTGAATCCCAACCAACCGAAGGCGGTGATCGACATGCTCGCTGATCTGGATTGTCCGTTGCTCGGTCTTTTCGGAGATTCGGACGCCAATCCGTCGCCGGAGCACGTCGCTCGGCTCGATGCCGAGCTCAACAAGCACGGGAAGGAGCACCAGTTCACGTCGTACCCGGTCGATAGCGGTCACGGTTTCTTTGCCGACTATCGGCCCAGCTACCGTCAGGAATCGGCCGTCGACGGCTGGCAACGGATATTCGATTTCTACGCTCGCCATTTAAAGTAGCCGGCGCCAGCGCCACTGACGAATCCCTATTCTACCCAGCGCGGTATGCCGACGCAGACCGCCTCTTCCCACTCCAGTTCGGACAGTTCGACGTCGGGGATGTCGTCGTACTCTTCCTGGGAAACATCGAGCCAGGCGGTCAGCGCCCCCGGCTTGAGGACGACCGACAGCCGGACGTCTTTGCTGCCGTCGCACTCGTGTTCGAAGCGGAAATTGACGACGTGCCGCCGATCGCGGTCGGAGGGTATCATCTCCTCCGGTAGGCTTTGCTTTCGCCCGGCTTCGCGGCTGCTTCGGCAGAGCCGCACCAGATTCGGTCGGTCGAGACACTTCATCATGATTCCCATTGGTTTGCTCCCGGTGAATCGTCGTTGCGGCGCGGCCCGCTCCCTAGAGGAAGTAGTACCAGTAGACGGCGATTCCCATCGTTTTCATGTCCAGGCTGGTGTAGAGGTAGCGGTCGTATCTTCCAACCCTGAAGCTATAGGCATTGTAGAAGCGACACGGCGGGTTGTTGTTCTGCGCTTCCAGTATTATCGCTGGCGGATCCGCTCCTGCCACCCACTGGTGGGCACTGTCTATGAGGGCCCTGCTCACACCACGGCGCCGGAACGAGCGGTCCACTGCAACGTCCTCAATGTGCGCACAGTGATTCCAATCGCGTCTAAGAATGATCTGGTCGGTGAAGACCCCATCCGCGCAGGTGAAGTAGGCCGCCGTCTTGTCTGGTGAGGCGACGTAGGCCGTGACGTCGAACGAATCCTCCGCGTAGCGCTTCTCGTACGGCGCAGCTGAAGTGAAGAGCGGAGCGTGTCACCGAAACCGGTGGCGACGACATCCAGCACGCTGTTCGTGACAAACGTGCCATCGACGCGGTTCAGTTCTTGCTGATTGGCGGTGCAGATTTCCTCAATCCGAAGTTTCACTGCTGTTCTCCGTTTCCAGTCGCCACGATGCATCATGCTGGCGGGTGTAGCTGGCAACATACTACTTCGGCGGATCTTGGCCGTCAATCTCGGCAGCAAGCGCCCGTTGCCAGCCGCCGCCACTTGGGCTTACAATGGGGCATCGGCTTGCTGAACGAACTGCTGGTGCCCGGGCGGGCATTTCCAGTTCGATTCTGAGGAGGCAACATGTTTGATGGCAAGACGCTCAAGGCAGTGCGGCAGGGCACCGAGCGTTGGTCGGCCACGGTCGGCGAACCGGCCGGAACGGACGGCGGCGGCCAGTCTCCTCTCACCACCATCTCCGGCATCGAAGTTGCTCCTGTCTACACCCCCGAAAACATTGCCGGGCTGGATTTCGAGACGGAAATCGGTTTCCCTGGCGAATATCCTTTCACTCGCGGCTGCCAGGCGACCGGCTACAGGGGACGGACATGGACCTATCGGATGTTCTCTGGTTTCGGTACCGCCGCTGATACCAATCGTCGCTGGCGACAACTGTTGGGCGATGGCGAAACCGGACTGAGTGCCGCCTTCGATTTTCCGACGCTGATGGGATATGATAGCGATTCGCCGCGCTCTCGGGCCGAAGTCGGCAAATGCGGCGTCGCCATTGACACCCTGGCGGACGTCGAGGCGCTGACCAACGGCATTCCCCTTGTTGAGGTGAGTACCTCGATGACGATCAACCCGCCGGCGACCGTTCTCTGGGCGATGTACCTGGTAGCCGCTGAGAAACAGGGTGCCGACTGGCGCCGGCTGGGCGGCACCATTCAGAACGATATGCTCAAGGAGTTTGTTGCCCAGAATACGCTGCTCTGTCCGCCTGAGCCGTCGGTCCGGCTCGTCAGTGACACCATCGAGTTCGGCACGAACTGCGTTCCCCGCTGGAACACCGTCAGCATCAGCGGCTACCACATCCGTGAAGCGGGCGCGACCGCCGTCCAAGAGCTGGCCTTTACTCTGGCTGACGGCATCGCCTACGTCGAAGACGTTATCGCCCGCAAGAGGCTGGAGGTCGATGCTTTCGCACCCCGATTGTCCTTCTTCTTCAATTCCCATATCGAGTTCTTCGAAGAGGTCGCCAAGTTCCGGGCGGCGCGGCGAATGTGGGCGCGGATAATGAGAGACCGTTTCGGTGCTAGCAATCCGCGCTCCGGCTGGATGCGGTTTCATACCCAGACGGCCGGTTGCTCGCTGACCGCCCAGCAGCCCTACAACAACGTCGTCAGAACAACCACCGAGGCGTTGGCGGCGGTCCTCGGCGGGACACAGTCGTTGCACACTAATTCCCTCGATGAAGTGCTGGCGCTGCCTTCCGACTTCGCCGTCAACATTGCCCTTCGTACCCAGCAAGTCATCGCCGAGGAGACCGGCGTTGCCAACACCATCGACCCGCTGGCCGGTTCCTACTTCGTCGAGGCGTTGACCAGCCGTATCGAGGAGCAGGCTTGGGAGTACATCGAGAAGATCGATGACATGGGAGGGATGCTGGGCGCCATCGATCGCGGCTTTCCCCAGCGCGAGATCGCCACCGCCGCTTACGAGTTTCAGAAGAAGGTCGATGACGGCACTAGGACGGTGGTTGGCGTCAACAAGCATACCAGCGATGACAACCTCAGGGTCGAGGTTCTCAGGATCGGTGAAGAGGTCGAAGCGGAGCAGGTCAAGCGATTGCACGAGGTCAAGCGTACTCGGGACGGTCGTCAGGTCTTACGTGCCCTTGGCGGTCTCCGCGCCGCCTGCCGCAGCGGTGAGAACGTGATGCCCTACGTCATCGAGGCAGTCCGCGAGTACGCTACCGAGCAGGAAATCTGCGACGTCTACCGCGAGGTCTTCGGCGAATACCGCGATCCGGGATACTACTAGCCATGGCACAATGGCAGGAGCGGTAAGCGTGAGTGACAAAGAGGGACAGACCACCGGCAGGTTGCGCGTCCTGCTCGGTAAGCCTGGTCTGGACGGCCACGACCGCGGCATCAAGATTATCGCTCGCGGTTTTCGTGACGCCGGCTTCGAGGTCATCTACAGTGGCCTTCACCAGACGCCGGAGGAGATCGCCGCCGCCGCCGTTCAGGAGGACGTTGATCTCATCGGTCTGAGCTGTCTGTCGGGCGCTCACCGTTATCTCTTCGGCGAGGTCATCCGGGAACTGGCGGCCAGGGGAGCCGGTGACGTTCCGGTTATTGTTGGCGGTATTATTCCCGAAGAGGACGTGGCATTGCTCGAACAGGCCGGCGTCAGCCGAGTCTTTTCGCCGGGCGCGCCTCTTCGGGATATTGTCGATTGGGCAAGAGAGAATGTCACGGCGACGACCGACTGACGTACTCTCCGGTAAGGGAACTGGTTGGAACGATGAACAAACAGAAATGGCATCCGGATCTTTCCGCTGAGGCACTCGAGGTCGGACTGGTACAGCTCTTTACCGGCGACGGTAAGGGCAAGACATCAGCCGCGTTGGGGATCATCCTCCGCGCCGCGGGACACGGCCTGCGCGTCCACCTGATCCATTTCATGAAGGGTGATTATCCCTATGGAGAGCGTCGGGCGCTGGCCGTCCTGCCCAACGTCACTATCAGTCTTTTTGGTCAGGACTATTTCGTCGATCCCGACAACGTTCTTCCTAAGGAGATTGCCGAGGCAAAGAAAGCATTCGACGCGGCGAGACTGTCGCTTCACAGCGGTGACTACGATGTCGTCGTTCTCGACGAGATCAATGTCGCCGTCGGCTGGAAACTGTTGCAGGTCGATGACGTTCTCGAACTCATTCGCGGTCGGCCTGCACAAGTGGAGTTGATGCTCACCGGTCGCTACGCCGATCCGAAACTGATCGCCGCTGCCGACTTGGTGACCGAGATGGTCAACGTCAAGCACCCTTACGCGAAGGGGATACTCTCCCGAAAAGGTATCGACTACTAGGCCTGTCGCCGGCGAGTTTCTTTAAGGAACGTTCAGCTTCCGGCGGGCATCTAAACGCCTTCTAGAAATGCTGCTGGCGTGTCTTTCGTAGAATGGCATATGGCTGCTAGACTACCGGATGGCGCTGCCTTGATCGGACTGCCCGGACGCGATGCCTGACTTTAGGGCACTAGCATTAACTGTCTGCTTTACTGGTTGGGGTAGTCTTCGTGCGATGCCAAGCGCGAGTAGCCGGTTGGAACCGGTGAGGTTGGTGCCTATTCCCCGGTGTTGCCCCTGAGAAGCTCTTCGGCGATGCGGATGGCTTCGTCGCCGGAGAGGTCCAGTGGCTCCACGTAGCCCAGCTCGCGGTAGTCGTTCTCCAAGTTCTCGACGTAGCTGCGGAACTCGGGACTGCGTTTCGCCATCGTTGCCAGTTTCTGCTCGAATTTCTCGGTCTCGCCGTCGAGGTCGCTGATGCTGAAGTTGAGTCCCAACATCTTGCGCAGGCGCCTTATCAGTGCTCGGATCGCCTTTGGGTTGTGCGGGATGACGATATTGTACTCCGGGTAATAAGTTGTTCGGACGGTGAGACTGACCATCTCAATCTGCCGCTGCTGGCAGATGTAGAGCAAAGTCGTGCCGAAGCGGCCCGGCCCCTCATAATTGCTGAAGCGGACGCTGTAACCGGACATTTCATCCTTGAGCTTGGGCAGGCTGAAAGCGCAGGAAACGTTGGGTTCACGGGTGTGCGGTGTCGTGTCGAGGACACCACCGAGCAAGTACAGGCGGGATACGTCGAATTCGTCGGCGACCATCAGGATCGCCTCGGCGTAGTCCTCCCAGTGCATGTTCGGCTCGGTACCGCGGAACAGTATCAGGTCGTTGTCCGCCACCGGATCCGCCCAGTAGAAGAACCGGTTTCGCGGGTACCGGTGCATTTTGATGATACCGTCTTCGATTCTGATGTAGGGGCGGGATGATATTTCACCGGGTACTTGGAAGACGTGAAAGCGATCCAGCGGGATGTGGGCGAACTCCTTGGCCTTGAGATTGCGCTGCAGGTAGCGGATGCTGCCGGTAGCAGCTTCACCGCCGTCGACCCAGCCGCCGATACCGCAGATCATCGCTGGCCGTGTTAGTTGCGGCCTCGCCGAGATCAGTAGGTTATCGTACTCTTCCATCTCGCTCGTTCCACGGGCGGTAACCCGCCGTTGTCCCCAAGTGTCGGGATGCTTGCCTCCGCTACGCTAGATTATATATTTCGCGGCGACGATAGTCCAGCGCCGGTACTAGATCGGTAAATATCAAACAGTGTCTCCTTGAAGGTATGCTCCTCATCTGCAGCCTGTTGCTGGTCGGTTTCGGCGTCTGGTTCATCGTTTCCGGGATTGGGCAGGCCATCTAGAAGAGTGAGAATCCTACTGAAATCAAGGAGGCTAACGTTGCCTGGGCAGTGACGCTGATGCTGCCGGTGAGCGCGGCGACGGCCGCCTTGGCGACAATCATGGAAATTACCGCGCTGAGGGCGAGTCCGGCAGTCCCGGTCTTGGTTGCAAGCATCCCGGACACCTCCCAGGGACTTAGTCCCGGGACGGGGAACGGTTGACAGTGGCGTTATTCGAATTGGCCCCCGCCCAGACTACCAGCAGTTGCGGCGCCACGAAGAGCGAACTGTAGGTGCCGGCGACGACACCGATGACGAGAACGACGGCGAAATTCTGGATGGAGACACCGACGAAGAGTACCAGGGCCAGCAGCACCGCCAGCGTCGTCAGGCTGGTGTTGAGCGACCGCCCGAGCGTCTCTACCAGGCTGCTGTTGACGGTGATGGCGAAGTCAGGGCTAATCCCCCGACGTACGTTTTCGCGAATACGGTCGAAGACGACCACCGTGTTGTTGACGCTGTAACCGATCACGGCGAGGACGCCGGTGATGAACATCAGCGTGATTTCCCAGTTGAGGATGGCGCCTAGGATCGAGAAGACACCGAGGACGAGGACGACGTCATGCACCAGGGCGATCACGGCGCAGAGCCCGTAGCGGAACGGCTGCGGCATCCGCCGGAATGCCCAGGTGATGTAGAGCAGAATCCCGATCGCGGAGACGCCGACGGCGAGGCCGGCGATTCGTGCCGACTCCTCGGCGATTACCGGGTCGACATTGATGAAGCTAAGTTCCTCGATAGCACCGAAGCGGTCGGACAGCCCGTCGATAAGACGTGCTTTGTCGCTCTCGGTGAGGCGGATGGTACGGATGGCGAAGCCGCTCTCAGCGACTTCCACGTTACCCTTGAAGTCGAGGGTGATCAGTTCGGCCTCGATTTCGTCGGCGGTGACCGTCGTGCTGAAGTCGAGGGTCGTGATCGAGCCGCTACTGAAATCAATCCCGGATTTGAGGCCGAATACCGCCAAGGCGGTGACGCTGGCGATCAGTAATAGCGCCGAAGCAGTGAAGAACCAAATCCGGAGACTGACGATGTTAATCATTCTTGTTTCCCGTGTGCGGCATGAACAACCGTGTGTTGCGGCCAATGCTGCTACCGATGAAGAGCCGCAGGAGCGCTCGCGTAATGATGATCGCGGTCAGCATGCTGACCGCGACACCGATCAGGAGGGTCACCCCGAATCCCTGTACCGACCCGCCGAAGGCGATGCTGCTGCCGATCCAAATCAATATCCCGCAGACGATAAAAGTCGTGGTGTTGCTGTCGCGGATGGCCGTCCATGCCCGGTTGAAGCCGGACTCGATTGCCTTACTCAGTGTTTGACCGGTTCTCAGTTCTTCCTTCATCCGCTCGAAAATGAGCACGTTGGCATCGACCGCCATGCCGAGCGACAGGACGAAGCCACCGATGCCGGCCAGTGTTAGTGTCACTCCGAATATTTTGAAGAGGGCGAGCACTACCACTCCGTAGAAGACCAGCGCCAGGCTGGCCATCAGGCCGGGGATGCGGTAGTAGGCGATCATGAAAGCCATCACCACAAGAATGCCGATCAGGCCCGCCCTGACGCTGAGGCCAACGAAGTCGGAGCCGAGCTTGGGCTTAACGGTGAGCTCGCCGATGTTGGTCAATTCTACCGGCAAACGGCCGGCGTTTAGTTGACTGGAGAGCTCGGAGGCTACCTCGAAGCCAAGCCCGGTGATGATACCGCGTTCGCTGATGACACTCTGCACTGTGGGAGCGATCGGTTTACCCTCGGTGTCGAGCAGCGGTCGGGCATCCTCGCCGGTACCCTCGAAGATCGCCAGTTGCTTACCGATCAGCCGGCCGGTGATCTGCTTGGACAGTATCGCGCCCTCGTCGGTCCAGTCGAAAACCAGCACTACCTCGTTGGTCACGCCGCGAGTCTCCACCCGGGTGTTCTCCCGGAAGTAGCTGCTGGTGAGCACTTTCTCTTCGCCGTCGATCTCGCCGGTAGCCGGCAACCAGACGGCGATCATCGTCGGTTCCGGTGGTTCCTCTTCCTCACCGTCGGCCGGTTCCTTGTCATCGGTGGATTCATCGTCAGCTGTCCTTTCGGTCTCGGCCGATGCGTCGCTGGAATCGATGGTTGCCTCTACTGGCACCTCGACCAACTCGCGGAACTCGAGTAAAGCCGTCCGTCCGATGCGCGCTTTCTGGGCGTCGCTGATGTCCGTCCCCGGTAGTTCGACGACGATCTGGTCACTGCCGCGCCGTTCCAGGTTCGGCTCGGTGACACCCAACGGATTCACCCGCTGTTCCATGACTTTGAGTATGCCGCTCATCACGTCATCTTCAGTTCCGGGGTCTACCGAGGAGAGGTCGGCTTGGTAGACGAGCCGTATCCCGCCTTCGAGGTCGAGGCCAAAATGGATGCCGGAACGGCCGAAGCGTTCCGCCTCCAGTGGTAGCAGGGCCCACAACCCCACGGCAAAGATGACGGCGGTGATGACGAGCAGTATCGTCCTGCCGCTAGGCATCGGGCGTCTTCACCGGTGTATTCTGACGAACTAAATCGAGCGCTTCCTGCGGCGTCGTCACCTCGCCGGCGGCCTGCGCTTCACGGACTGCCTCGAGCATCTTGCCGAGGCGTGGTCCAGGAGTGATCTCGAAGACCCTCATCAGGTCGTGCCCATCGATGAGTTTGACAGGTCGCGGTTGGCTCGTTTCCTCGAAGTAGCCGGCGATGACAACCTCGACGTCGGTAAGGTGTTGGCGCCAGGCGTCGAGGTTGAGGGTCGGCCCGCAAGTCGCCAGGTGGTCCGCCAAATTCAGGAAGAGCGTCTCCACTGCGGCGTCGCCGGTGTCGCGTAAATAGCGGTAGATCGCCCGGCGCGAGGGCGGTCCGCCCTGGGCGAGTTGCGTTGGCCGCATGTGTTCGCGCACCATCGTCTCAATCAGCCGGGTCTCACGGGCGCTGAATCTGAGGCGGTCACCAATGGCGACCGCGGTTGCGGCTCCTTCCGACGGATGCCCTAGGAACCGGGTACGACCATCGGCGTCGACCGTCCGTAACTGAGGCTTGGCGACGTCGTGAAGCACGGCTGCCAGCCGGAGCAGAGCGGAAGCGCTGCCTCCGCTGCTGATCTCGCGCCGGAAGTGATCCTCCAGTCGCGGTGACCAGGGAACGGCTTCGAGTACTCCGTCAGTGGCGTACTCCCAGTTGCCTTGCTGCAGCAAGAAATCACAGGCTTCGGCCGTCTTCAGGCAATGGCCGAGGACATCCCAGTGGTGCTCTTTCGGCTGTTCGAAACCTCGGGCGGCTTCCAGTTCTGGGATGAGGGCCGTTAACAGGCCGAGTTTGTCGAGCTGTATCAGACGGCGTCCGCCGCCGGCTACTGCCAGCATCCGGAGAAGTTCTTCGTGGACGCGTTCGCCGGCGACATCGGTGATACGCGCGGCATCGCCTTGAAGGAACCGGACGGTGGTGCCCTCAATCTCTAAGTCGAGTTCGGCAGCCAGCCGCACTGCTCGGAGGAGTCGAATCGGGTCCGATTCGAAGACGCGGTCGGAGATGGCGCGAAGGAGGCCACGGCCGAGGTCGCCCCGGCCGTCGAAAGGGTCGATCAACTCGACCCGGCGGTCCGGAGCTACCAGTTGTTCGATGTCTACCGCAATCGCATTCATCGTAAAGTCACGCCGTGCCAAGTCTTGCTCGATACTGCCTCGAGCGGTGGAGAAATCCAACTGCCATCGGCCCTTGCCGAACTTGGTCGCCTCGACGATCGCCCTCCCCACGCCGCCCGCTGTATCCAGCGGCACGTAGCGTCCGCCGATCCTATCGGCCAGTCGAGCGGCGCTGGCCAACCCATCGGCGACGGCGATATCGACATCGGTCGTTCGCCGTCCGAGCAGCCCGTCGC
>CAZLUE010000017.1:0-14669 GCA_964562625.1 uncultured Dehalococcoidales bacterium
CACCGGCAGAAGATTGCCCGGCTGGTGACGACCGGCGACTGACGACCGGTGGGAGGAGGTGCCATCTTGGTAGATTCTGAAACGATTCTTGGGAGCAGCCGTGTCCTCGACCTGACTGAGAGCGGCCGGATGCTTTGCGGAAAACTCCTTGGCGACCTCGGCGCCGACGTCATCAAGATCGAGCCGCCGGGTGGCAGCGCCTCACGTAACCAGCCGCCTTTCTATCACGATATCGCCGGCCTCGGAAGGAGCCTCGAATGGCTCTATCTTGGCGTCAACAAACGGGGGATCACTCTCAGCCTGGAGAGTGACGCCGGGCGCGATCTCTTCCGGCGGCTGGTGGCGAGCGCCGGCTTCGTTATCGAGAGCTTCGAACCGGGCTACATGGAAGATCTCGGCCTGAGCTACGAGGAACTGGAGAAAATAAACCCCGGTGTGGTCGTCTGCTCGATAACTCCCTTCGGTCAGACCGGCCCATACGCCAGCTACAAGACGCCGGACCTGGTCGGCGTCAGCCTGGGAGGGATGGTACGCCTCTTCGGCGATCTCGGTGGCCCGCCGACCCGTATCAGTGTTCCCGTGTTTGAATACCTGGGGGCGATCCACGCCGCGCTGGGGTGCATGATGGCCCACTATCATCGTGAGCTTCACGGAGAGGGCCAGTACGTTGATGTCTCCTGTCAGCAGGCGGTCGTCCTGACTCTCAGGATTGCCGCCGAGACATGGGAGATGGTTGGCGTAAACTCTAAGGGTTCCGGTTCCCACCGCGTGACGCCGCGGCCGGAGCACGGCGACGTCATCAAGATACCTCTGGTCTACCAGTGTAAGGACGGCCACGTGGTCGCCATGATTCACGGGGGTCAGCAAATCGGTGCCGTCAAGTCGGCGAGGGCACTGGTCGCCATAGCCAACCGGGACGGCATGGCGTTGGAGCTAGAGGACTACGCCTGGGAGAAGATGGACATAGCGACAATCTCGTCTGAGGAGTTGAACGGTGTCTACGAGATCCTGAGCAGGTTCATACTGACGAAAACGAAGGCGGAACTACTGGAAGCCGCCGTCGCCGACGAGATACTGATGATTCCGGTCAACACCGTCGAGGACGTCGCTGCCAGCCCGCAACTTGCATTCCGCGAGTACTGGCAGCGGATAGAGCATCCCGAATTGACTGACACACTGATCTATCCGGGATGGCCGGTGCGCTGGACGGAGATGGCCGCCCACCAGTCACAACGCCGCGCTCCGCTGGTCGGGGAGCACAATGCCGAAGTCTACCAGGGCGAACTCGAGTTGTCGGCCGCGGACATGGCCTCGCTGAAAGCAAGCGGGGTGTTGTAGCGGCCGAGGGGTCGGGGAGAGTCCGCGGGACGGATGATGACGAAGCAAATACTGGAAGGAATCAAGGTTGCCGACTTCGCGTGGGTGGGCGTCGGCCCGCAGATTGGCCGTGAGCTAGCGGAACATGGTGCCACCGTAGTTCGCGTCGAGTCCCACACGCGGCCGGACCCTCTCAGGACGGGGGGGCCGTTCCGGGATGGGATTCCCGGTATCGACCGCAGCGCTTTCGGCGCCGCCTTTAACACCAATAAGTATGGCATCAGTCTGAACCTGACCAAGCCGGGTGGCAAGGAGGTGGCCAGAAAGCTGATTGCCTGGGCGAACGTCGTTACCGAGAGCATGACGCCCGGCTCGATGAAAGCGCTCGGGCTGGATTACGAGGAAGCCGAGAAGATAAGGCCGGGCATCATCTACTGCTCGACCTGTCAGATGGGAGGGAAGGGCCCACTCAGTAAATTCGGCGGCTTCGGCGAGCTGGCGGCGGCCTATGCCGGCTTCAGCCAGCTGCTCGGCACGCCTGACGGATCGCCGTTACCGGTAGTCAACGCTTTCCCAGACTTTATTGCCCCCTGGTACATGACGATGACGTTGGTCGGCGCGTTGGTGCGGCAGCGCCGAATGGGGAAGGGGATGCATCTCGACCAGGCGCAGGTTGAGGCCGGGGTCACGGTGCTTGGCCCGGCGATGCTGGACTACAGCGTCAACGGGCGGGTGGCCGTCCGTGACGGCAGCCACCACCCACGCTTCGCCCCGCACAACGTGTATCCCTGCCTCGGTGACGACCGTTGGCTGTCGATCGCGGTAACTGATGACGGCGAGTGGCAGAAGCTCTGTCAGACGATTGGTGGCCCGTCGTGGTGCCGTGAATCCAGGTTCGCGACGATGACAGCGCGGAAGGAAAATGAGGTGGAACTGGACGGCCTGATCAGCGAGTGGACCGGCGGCTACCGGCCTCACCAGTTGATGGCACTGCTCCAAGAAGCCGGCGTCCCCGCTGGGGTCGTTCAGACGGCCGAGGACCTGTTCGACGACCCGCAACTGAAGGAACGGGAGCACTTCCACTTCTTGCAGCACGCCGTTATCGGCGAGCACGCCTACCAGGCTCCGGCCTACCGGTTGAGCAAGACACCCGGTCACCTCACTAAGGCGGCGCCATGTCTCGGCGAGGACAATGAGTACGTGTACAAGGAAATCCTGGGCTACTCAGACACCGACATCGCCGAAATGATGATTGACGGGGTAATAACTACGGAGGCCGATCTTCCCGGAGCATCAGGCTAGACTTGCCAATGAAGCAGGCCGAAGATGGAATACTGAGCCCGCACCGGGTGCTTGACCTGACGGACGAGCGCGGGACGTTGTGCGGCAAGATACTCGATGAGCTCGGGGCTGACGTTATCAAGGTCGAGCCGCCAGGTGGCAGCCCCGCCCGGCGTATCGGTTCCTTCTACCACGACGAGGTCAACTTGGAGAAGAGCCTGCCATGGCTGTCGCTGAACACCGGGAAACGCAGCGTCTGTATCGACATCGAGACGGCCGACGGACAGGCGGTATTCCGACGACTGGCGGTGACCGCCGACCTCATCGTCGAGTTATTCTCTCCCGGCTACATGGACGACCGACGCCAGATGCACGAGCCTGACCGGGCGGAAGCAGCACGATGACGAACCGGAGAGGCTGGTCGAGCAGTGGACGGCCGGGCTGGCGGCAGAGGAAGTGATGAGCCGGCTGCAACCGGCGGGGGTTGCCTCGGCGGTTGTGGCCATCGCTGAGGACGTTATGGGAAACGATCCACAGCTACGGTACCGCCGGACATTCCAGGAGATCGACCATCCCGAATTGGGGCGGCACCGGGTGCACGGTCCGTGGTTTCGGATGTCCGATCTGCCGTTCGAGTTGCGCCATGCGTCGCTGCTGAGTGAGCACAGCGAGTATGTCTTCAGGGAAATCCTCGACATATCGGAGGAAGAGATCGCACAATTGGTAGTGGACGGGGTTGTCTAGCCGCCCGCGGGGCGACCATGATTGATTCCCGGGCTGCCTCTTGCCGGCCGAGCGCTGATTCCTAGTAGTAGACAAGGTGTCTCTGAAACGGGATAGGGAACTTGTCAAGCTGCACGATGTGGGCCTCAACGGCGCCTCCAGTTATGTCGAGGAGTCCGACAGTGCCCAGCTCGTACAAGTTTCTTGGCAGGGTCGGGCTGCCGGGATTGACGAAGTGGATGCCGTCGAACATTTCAGCTATCGCTACATGGGTGTCACCGACTACGATGACGTCGACGCGTCTGCCGAATTGCCTTTGCATCACCTCGTGAAGATATTTGGCTGACCTAGGGTAGGCCAAACCGTGGGTGACTCCCAGACTGATTCCGGCGACATCGAACGTATGGCTATCCTCGACACGGCGGTCGGTGGGAAAATTACAGTCGCCATTGCCGCGCGCTGCCAGGACGGGAGCGATTTCATCCAACTCATCGAGGACCGCCTGATCGTAGATGTCGCCAGCGTGGAGAATGAGGTCGATTCCCCGAAAGGCCGCCGCCACGTGCGGCGGCAACATCTTGGCGTCTCTCGGTATGTGGGTGTCGGATATGAGGCCGATTCGGACGTGGCCTGTCTCCGAACCGACGGATTCAATAGTGATCATATTCTCCTGGTAGCTCTGGCCCGGCGGAAGCGACATCGCCTCCTGCGAAAAGACCGTGCCAGTTACGCCTCACGCCGGCGAGCGGTTAGGTGTGCCAGTGGTCACCGGTGCGGACCGCGGTCAAGACGTCAGCCGGCTGTAAAGGGCGGGCAGCCGCTCGGAGAGAGCTTCGACGTCGTTGACGACTTCGTAGCCCATATCGCCGGCCATTCTCCTCAGGTAGTCGTGCCCGGCGACGTCGACCGTCAGACAAAACGGCACGATATCCTTGCGGCGGGCCTCGACGAAGGCCATCCTGGTGTCTTGAAGGGCGTACTCCTTGTCATTGCCGTGGCGTCCGTAGTCCCGATCTTGCGGATAGCCGTCACTGATCATGAAGAGTATCTTCGTCTTGGCGTCGCAAGCGTTCAGCTTGGTGGTCACATGCCTGATTGCCGGCCCCATCCGGGTACCGTGACGTGGCGAGATGGTCTCGATTCTTCCCTTCACCTGGTCGGAGAAGCGCTCGTCTATGCTCTTGACGACCAGCAGTTCGACGTTTTCCCGACCGTGGCCGGAGAAACCGTAGATTCCGTAGATGTCACCGATCGCTTCCAGGGCGTTGGTCATCAGTACCAGACTCTCCCTGACAACGTCGATAACGCGTCGTTCGCCCGGTGAATGGATGTCGTTTCTTCGCTCCTGCCAGGTCGCCTTGTCCCAGACCATGTCAAGGTACCATTCGGGGTACTGTTGGTGGGTGTCTGCGCCGCCAACGACGTCGTCGGTTGAGGCGCTCATGTCGAGCAGCAGGACGACGGCGACGTCGCGGTGTGTCTTCCGCCTTTCCCAGTAGACCCGGGCATCAGGCAAGTGGCCTGTCTTTCGGTCGACGACGGCGGCGACGACGGCGTCGATATCGAGTCCTTCACCGTCGCTGAGCCGGTTGACTCGGCGGCGCAGGTCGACGGCAAGCGCCTCGAGCTGTTTCTTGACCCGTGTCGCGAGGGCGTCGTTCTGGAGCAGAGTATCCTTGAAGAAGCGGGTGCTCCCTTCCGCCAGCGGTTTCTCGATAACACGGCACCAGTCACGGAGGTAGCGGTGGTCTTCATAATCCCACTCGTCGTAGAGGAAGGAGCGGCCGTCTTTGGGAGAACCTGGCGAGACCGGGCCACCGCGGATGCCGTCCGACGAGCGATGGGGATCGCCTTCGACGGCAACACTTTCCCCCGGTACGCCAATTGGAAGGTCGGTGACGAATAGACCCGAGGCCGAGTGCTCGCCGTCGACGACCTCCTGAAGGCGCACTTTATCGTCGGAAGGTGAGGCGGGAGGCGCCGCCTCGGCGCCCGATCCCTCGACCATCTCCGTCTCGAGGCGTCGTAGTGTCTCCAGCAGTTCCCCGCGGAATTCGTCGGCGGTGGCACTCCGATATTCGACTTCCTCACCGGGAGTGACCGGGGCTACGCCGCGATTCAGTACCTCATGGGGATAGGTCTCCTCATCACCGTTCTTGCCAACACCGGTCTTCTGCTGGACTTCCTCGACGGTGAGGTTGGGCACGGCGCTGGCAATCTCGTAAAGACGAAGGGTTGCCTCAGCCGAGTCTTCGACGGTCGCTTCCGGGGAGCGTAACTGTTGGAGCGTTACCTGTGCCGCTCGCAGTCGGTCGTGGAGTCCGGCAGGCAACCCGGTGGCGGCGCCACCAAGGCTCTCTTGTACCAGCGCCTCGACCAGCGCTTGTCGCAAAGGAAGATTCTCGACAAGAGGTCGCCTTGGAAGAGATTCCAGTTGAAAATGGCGGTAGCTGTCCCTGATGCCGAGGTACTCGCGCTCGATGAGGCAATCCACCCGGACATCCTCGGCCAGCGAGAAGAAGTCAACGGCCAGTTCGCGGTCGGCAAAAAGACCGATTAACCTCTCCAGGTCCGACAGGAAGTCGTTTTCAGCCAGTGGCGAATGCGGCAGGCGCCTCGGAAAGACGGCCGGGGAGTTGCCGAAGGAAAAGCGGAAGCTGCCGAACTCGACGTGGCTGGCCTGATGGGTGACGGCCACCTTGTACCAGGCGAAATTCACTTCTTCGGAGGAGTAGCGGTCAACGAACGGTGGCAGGAAGATGGTGGCGTTGTCGGTCGTCGTCGTGCCAGGCTGAATCATGCCAAGACTCCAGGGTGGCAGATCGTCGGTGGAGTGTACCTGAACCTCGTCGCCGGCCAACGCCTGTGCGTAGAGGAGCAAGACGGTGCCGACGTCGTCGAGGCTGGCCCTGGTTAGCAGCCGCGTCAGGTCCGAGGGATCGCTGGCACCGATCCGGAGATAGGCGAGCCCGGCGGCCTGATCATCCCGAAAGCGTCGGATCCCTTCCGTCGCCCAGCGTTCCAATCCGGTGGCGCCGACCTCGGCTACGACCATGGGGCAGTTCTGAAGGAACGCGATCAGCGCCGGCGGCGATGCCGTCAGGATCCGTGCGCGGTCGATGAGGCGCGAATGAAGGTTGACTTCGATGCTTTCGAAGGCCGCCTGGCCGACCGCCAACAATAACAGGGCGTTGCGCGCGTTGTCATGGGCTACCGCCTCGACAAGTCCCAGGAACTCTTTCTGCCGGCGGCCATCGAGCGAAGAGAGCGTTCTGGCGCCCTCCCGGAAGAAATCAGCCGCGGCGATGGCGTTCAGCCGCACGAGATTCAAAGCAACCGAGAGAAAGACGTCCGGAAGACCGTCGGCCAAGCCATCAAAGGCGCTGTCGGCGGAAGCGAGGCACTGGATGGCTAGATCGTGGGAAGTTTCCTCGAGGCGATTCAACAGGAGGGCCAGCCGTTCCATCTCGACCAGACTCAGCAACGGGAGTAGATCAGGCATGGCGGTGATAAACCGGCTCGCCAGCGCAATCGATTTTGGTTCCCGGTGATAGAGGTCGGGCCCAATTTCCAACCAGACGTCGTTCATTGCCTGCGGCAGCAAGGCCAAGACCCGGGGGCTCACCCGGAAATAGGCGATTGCCAGGTCGGGGGTGTCCCGACAGAGCGCCTTGCCGCGCTGTACCCAACGGAGAAATCGAGCGGCATCGAGGATGTCGGCGACATCAGAAGTGGCCCGGAAGCATTCGGTCGCTGCCCCGATCGATTCCGGCAGGGCAGACTCGGCGATGGCAAGGCAATCGGCTGCCCATGTGAAGAGCTGGTCAGAAGCGAGCAAACGGCTCAGCGTAGTCGTGGATTGGTGGAACGGGGCGGTAAGTTCGCGTGACAGAGCGTCGAAGCCCGCCTCGATACGGGTGAGCTCGGGATTGGATGAATGGGGTTGGTTCCCGACCAAGGCAGCCACCTACTCGAACAGGGCGGAGGCGATTTCGCGGATGCTCCGCCGGATATCAGCGTCGTCGGTGACCGAGTGGACGACCGCCAGTTCGACAGCGCGGTGCGCCGGCAATCCCTCGGCGATCAGTATTGCCGCGTAGATCAGGAGCCGCGTACTGGCTCCCTCGATCATGCCTTGTCCCTTGATATTACGCAGCTTTTGGCCGAACCCGGCCAGAGTGGCTGCGGTTTCTGCTGCGATGCCGGCCTCATGCTGGATGATGTCACTTTCCAGTTCGGGCGGCGGGTAGTCAAATTCCAGAGCGATGAACCGCTGGCGAGTGCTGTACTTCAAGTCCTTGAGGGCGCTCTGGTATCCCGGATTGAAGGAGATGACCAGCATGAATTCCTCGTTGGCGGTGATCAATTCCCCTTTCTTCTCGACCGGCAGCACCCGGCGGTGGTCGGCCAGGGGATGGATGAGAACGATGGTGTCTTTTCGGGCCTCGACGACCTCGTCCAGGTAGCAGATGGCGCCGTACTTGACGGCGCGGGTCAGCGGGCCGTCGATCCACCGGGTGGAGTTGCTTTCGAGCAGATAGCGGCCGACGAGGTCGCTGGCGGAGAGGTCGTCGTGACAGGCGACGGTTATCAGCGGTATTCCGGTGACCCGTGAGTTCGAGGACGCAGCACCGGCCGGTTGAGCAACACGCCGGCGTCCCATCCGATAGGCCATGTGTTCGAGGAACCGGGTCTTGCCGCAGCCGGTCGGGCCTTCTAGCAGGACCGGTATCTTGCGAGAATAGGCGGCCTCGAAGACCTCGATCTCGTCGCCAACCGGCAGGTAGAAAGGCTCCTCGGTGAGTATGTACTCCTCGATCGGTCGTTCTGAATAGGTCGCTCCGGTGGCTTCAAGAGTCAACTGGTCCCCCTTCCTTCCCATCATCCGGTGACAGGCGGCTGGCACTCTCGAATGCAACTTTACCCCGTCGTCGGATGGCAGGTCAAGCGTGGCGGCGGTCCGGGGCTAGTCGCCTTGCTTGTCGGACGAGGAAGCCCGGTAGTCGCCGAAAGCGGCGTCGCGCCAGTCGAGCGCTTCTTTGAGCCCTCGTTCCGCCGAGATTCTGTCGAACTCGAGGGCCATCGGGTCCAGGTGACCCATCGCGTCACCCTCGGCGGCAAGGCGTTGTACGAGGCCGCGTCCCATCATTTCGAGCGTCATGTTGACAATTCGTTTGTGCACCGCCAGCAACCCGTAGGGTACCCGGGCGATGGTCTCGGCCAGGTGGTCTATCTCAGCTTCGAGTGCATCCCTGGGGACCGACTTCAGGACAAGACCGACCCGTTCGGCCGTCTTGCCATCGATCGAGTTGCCGGTATAGAGGATGTACTTTGCCCACTGGGGACCAGCCAGATAGGTCCACATGTGAGTCGGCTGAGTGCCCTGTACCCTCGCCGCCGGCATACCGAACTTGGTGTCGTCGGCGCAGATGATGAGGTCGGTGTGAAAAGCGAGGTCGGTGGCGCCGGCAAGGCAGTATCCGTGGACCTGGCAAATGACTGGTTTGCGGGAATTCCAGAGCTTAGTCCATGGGTCGATGATGCCGTCCATGAAACCGTCAGACATGCGCTGGAAGTTGCTAACACCATCATCTCGCCTGGCGCCGGGCAACGACGACGCGGAGATCGGTCGGTCGCTGAGGTCATAGCCGGCCGAGAATGCCCGCCCGGCCCCCTTGATAACGATGACGCGGATATCGTCATCAAGGCCGCTGTCGGTCACGGCGTCGATCAGCTCGATTCTGAGCTGAGTGCTGAGGGCGTTGAGTTTCTCCGGCCGGTTGAGTGTGATTCGGGCTATCCGGTCGGTCTTTTCATAGAGAATGGTTTCGTACGACACGTGCCACCTCTCTCTGCATCGTTGGACTGTGCAACGAAATATACCACTTTACGAGCCGGGTTCCCAGCGGCGTAACCGAGGTTAGTCCATTTCGAGTCCGGCGTCGCAATTGATAGTCTGGCCGGTTATGCCGCTGGACCGGTCCGATGCGAGAAAGACGGCGAGGGCGGCAACCTCCTGTGGAGTGACCATTCGGCCCAGCGCCGAGCGCCGGTTGATGGCACTGATAACTTCTTCGTAAGGGCGACCCGACAGCCGGCTGGCCTGCTGCATCACCCGTTCGATGCGGGCGCCCTCGACGAGACCGGGGGCGATGCAATTGACCCGAATGCCGTGGCGACCGCCCTCCATTGCCAGGCTCTGCGTCAGGCCCAACATGCCGAACTTGGAGGAGCTGTAGGCAGCCCTGGTGGCGGGGCCTTTCCTGCCCGATATCGACGAGATGTTGATGATGACGCCCTCCTTCCGGGCAATCATGCTCTTGGCGATGACGTGCTTGGCGCAGAGCATCGCCCCGGTGAGGTTGACCGCCAAGGTCTGTCCCCATTGTTCGAGGTCCATCTCGAAGACGTTCATGATCGGACCCTCTATCCCCGAGTTGTTGACGAGAACGTCGACTCTGCCGAACTTTGCCAGGGTGGCGTCGACCATAGCTTCCACTTGTTCAGGGACACTGAGGTCGGTAACGACGATGAGGCCCTGCCCGCCGCCGGCCTCGATCTCGGAAACGACCCCTTGCAGGTGGGACTCGCCGCGGGCGGCGATGACGACGTTGGCGCCCGCCTGGGCGAAGGCTAGAGCGATTTCCCGGCCGATCCCTTGGCTGCCGCCGGTGATAACGGCGACCTTGTCCTTCAGTTCCATTTCCTTCCTCCTCGATTGTAAGTATCCGGAACGGTCGGCTGCTGGTTCATCGTCCACCTTCCCACGGGCACTCGCAGGTAACTTTCCAGACGGTCACCAGGTATCGATGTAGGGTCGCTTCTTTTCGGTGCGAGGTAAGGCCGGCGGCAAGCTCTTGAGGCCGCGCACGATCCATGCCCGTGTATCTGCTGGGTCTACGACGTCATCAATCCCGAAATAGACGGCGGAGTTGACTGCGCGGGCGCGCTCGTAGGAGGCGGCGACCCGCTTATCGTACTCCACCTTACGTGCCTCGGGGTCATCAATGGCCGCCAGATCCTGGCGGTAACCTAGCTTGACGGAGCCCTCGATGTTCATGCCGGCGAACTCAGCGGTCGGCCACGCCACTGTGAAGAAAGGCACCATTGAACTGGCGCCACACATTGCCTGGACACCCAGGCCGTAGGACTTGCGCACGATGACACCGAACATCGGCACGCTAAGGTTGGCGCCGGTGTTGAACATGCGGGCGCAGTGCCGCACCAGAGCGGTGGCTTCGTGGTCAGGGCCGACCATGATCCCCGGACAGTCCATGAGGGTAATGACCGGCAGATCGAAGGCGTCGCACAACTGGAGGAAGCGCGCCCCTTTGTCCGAGCCATCACTGTCGATTGCCCCGGCGAGGTGATGCGGATTGTTGGCGATAAGACCCATCGGCCGGCCCTCAACGCGTATTAGGGCGGTGATGATGCCGATGCCGAATTCTCTGCGAATCTCGAGCACTTCACCCTTGTCGGAAAGCGTCTCAATGATCTCTCTCATATCGTACATGCGGACACGATTTTCGGGGATGATATGGCGCATTTCACGCTGGTCGTGGGCTTCCCAGTGGTCAACCGGGCCCTGAAAGTAAGAAAGGTATTTCTTGGCGGTGTCGACCGCCGCGGCGTCGTCCTTGACGAGGATGTCAACCACGCCGTTGGGTACCTGGAATGACATTGGGCCGACTTCTTCGGGTGTGTAGACACCGAGGCCACCGCCCTCGATCATGGCTGGTCCGCCCATTGCGATCGTCGAGTTTTCGGTGGCGATGATGACGTCGCAACAGGCAAGCAGGGCCGTGTTGCCGGCGAAGCAGCGCCCCGAGTTGATCCCCACCAGAGGAACCCAGCCGCTGAGCTTGGAGAACTGGGTGAAGGTGTAGGTATCCAGACCGACACCACCCTCTGTGCCGGTATCGCCTGGCCGGCCCCCACCCCCCTCCGCGAAGAGAACAAGGGGGATCTGGTAGCGGTGCGCCAGCTCGTACATCCGGTCCTGCTTATAGTGGCCGCGGCCACCCTGAGTACCGGCAAGAACCATGTAATCGTAGTGGACGACGATCGCTCGCGAGTGCTCCTCATCAAAGATGTCGCCGTTGACGCTGCCAAGTCCGGCGATCAAGCCGTCGGCTGGAGTACGCTCGCGCAGCCACTCCACCGTCCGCCGTGAGCGCTGGGCGGCAACGACCAGCGGGCCGAACTCCTTGAACGAACCTACGTCGAGCAGTTGAGCGATGTTCTCTCGAGCGGTGCTCTGACCCGTCTTGCGTCGCCTGGCGACGGCGTCCGGCCGGCTCTCGTCGTAAATGAAGGCGCGGTGATCGTTCAACTCCGCCAGATCGCCGCGGATATGATCGAGGTCGGCGGCCTCATCCGTCTCCTTTGCACCAGCGGTAACGTCCGCCTCTTCGATGAAGACGATCGGATAGCCTTCGAGGATGATGTCGCCGACCGACATTGAGACGGCGCGGACGATGCCACTCAGGTCCGCGGTGATAATGTGCTCCAGCTTCATTGCCGAGAGTACGGCAACCTGCTGGCCGAGCCGGACCTCGTCGCCCAGGGTAACATCAATCGAGACTATCGTGCCTTGTATCGGTGCCACCAGTCCAACCGAGCCGGCCGGTCCAGTCAGGAATGGCACCCAGCGGGCGGTCTCGCCGGTGGCAGCGCGTTCAGACTTCTTTACCTGGGCGTCGTGCGCGAAGAGAGCAAGCGGATCGGTGCTATCGACACGCGCGCCGGCAAAGCCATTGTCGGGAGCGGCAGCCTCGTCTCCGACCGGTTCGACGAAGCGACGACGCGCGGCCTCCGAAGTAACGAGTTCGGCGATTTGCTCATCGACGAAGCGCGTATGAATGCGTCCGGTGACGAAATTCTCGTGGGCCAGAATGTTCTGGAGGAACGGAATGTTGGTATCAATGCCGTCGATGCGGAATTCGCTGAGGGCGCGTGAGGTTCTGGCGATCGCATCCTTGAAGTTGGTTGAAGACGAGTGGCCAATGACCTTGGCAAGGAGGGAGTCGAACGCCAGACTGGTGCGGTAGCCGCTGTAGCCGAATCCGTCAGTACGCACCCCAGGCCCACTCGGGGCCTCGTAGAAGGTGATCGTCCCGTGGGATGGGCGGACAGTGCCGTCCTCACGAATCGTCTCCATGCAAACGCGCGCCTGGATTGCGTAACCCCGCGGCTGCGACACCTGTTGGTCGCCGAGTCCGAGATCGGCGATGGAGGCGCCCTCGGCGATCCGGAGCTGCGTCTGGACGATGTCAATGCCGGTGACTTGCTCAGTCACGGTGTGCTCGACTTGGAGGCGGGCGTTGACTTCCATGAAGGCGAACGGCTGTTCGCCCTGATTGCTGGAGACATCGACCAAGAACTCGAACGTGCCGAGGCTGGTGTAGCCGACGCTGGCGGCGCAGCGCATGGCAGCGTCAATGATCTGCGAGCGAATATCGGCGTCAAGGTCGGGAGCCGGGGCGACTTCGACGATCTTCTGAAAGCGCCGTTGAACGCTGCACTCACGTTCGCCGAGATGAGCGATTCCGCCATGGAGGTCGCCGAGAATCTGGACCTCGATGTGTCGTGCCTGTGGGATGAATTCTTCGACGTAAACGTCGCCGCTGCCGAAAGCGGTCAGTGCCTCGGAGCGGCAGCGTTCGTAGGTCCCTTCGATTTCGTCGGTGCTCTCAACGACACGTGTCCCCCGCCCGCCACCGCCATTGACGGCCTTGATCATCATGCCGCGCCCGTCACCGAGGTCGTTGAAGAAAGCGTCAGCCTCTTCCAAGGAAACAGCGTGGTCAAGGCCGCGGAGAACCGGCACACCGGCGGCACCCGCCACAGTGCGGGAGTTCGCCTTGTCGCCGAATGCCGAGAGTATTTCCGCGGTCGGGCCGATGAATGTCAGGCCCTCCTGCTGACATCTTCGGGCAAACTCTGCATTCTCAGCAAGAAAGCCGCAGCCGGGATGGACGGCGTCACAACCGGATTGCCGGGCGATCGCAATGATCTGTTCCATGTCCAGGTAGGCGGCAGCGCCGGCACCTTTGAGGACGATGGCTTGGTCGGCCTTACCGGTATGAAGGGAATTGGCATCATTTTCAGGGAATATCGCGACGGTGGCCGTGCCTAACTCGGCGGCGGCTCGCATTACCCGGATGGCAATTTCTCCACGATTGGCGATAAGTAACTTCATGGAAGACCGTATTCCTCCTTTTGTCGACTTGCTGCGGCGGCGGATGCTGACCGAACCAGTATAGTCTATCATCTAACGAGCTGTTTTTCGCGCCCCAAGAAATGATGTGCTCGACTCAACTGGGCGAGGGTCTTTGGCCGAATGGGGCAACTCTATACTACTAGGCGCCGCCCGACCGAGATAGCGTAGGCCAGTCCGGCAGCGCTGAGGGCAGCGACCACCAAAAAGGCGGCGACGTAGCTGTCGGTGGCATCATAGATAGCGCCGGCCAGAATCGGCCCGACCGCCTCGACAGCGATCGCCATCGGATAGGCGATACTCAGTATCTTGACGAAACTGGAGCGCCCGAAGATCATTCCGATGAGTGTCGGCGCGGCCACTGTCAGCCCGCCGAAGCTGATACCGAAGAGTACCGCATAGGCATAAATGAGCGGCAGATTCGGCGCCGCCAGCAGAATCCCGAGGCCCGTCAGCTGGATACAGTAGAAGGTGACAACGAGACGGTGCATATCGTAACGGCCGCTGAGGAGACCGAACGAGAGACGTCCCAGCAGAGTACTTGCTGCCATGATGCTGAAGGAGAAGGCGGCCGTGATCGGCGAATGGCCAAGGTCACGCAAGTAGGCCACCTGGTGAGCCGAGAGGGTGCCAATGGCGAAGAAACTGGTGATGTAGGTGGCGGCGATCAGCCAGAACATCGGCGAGCGGACGAGGTTCGGAAGTCGCGCCACTGACGACGCCGGCGAATCGGTGACCGCGTGTCCCAAAGAAGGAGGGGCGACGGTGATGGTGGTGGCAGTAGTGGGCTGTCGAGATCTGCCCTCGGGGAGATCCCTGACCAGTATCAGTCCGCCGATAGCGACGGTAGCAGTGAAGTGGCCGGCGGCCAAGATCAGCCAAGTTACCTGCCAGTTAGTACTGGACAGGAGCCAAGTAACCAGCGGTGGGAAGGCGAACCCGGCTAGACCACCGGCCGACAGGAGCAGTGCCATCGCCGATGCCTGCCGCTCAACGAACCAGTTGCTGACGATAGCGGTGCAGGGCATGTACATGCCGAAGCCGGTACCGAGGCCGATCAGGAGACCGTAGAAGACGTAGAGTTGCCAGATCTGAGTAGCGAAGGACATGCTGACGAGGCCGACGCTGA
>CAZLUE010000018.1:0-6963 GCA_964562625.1 uncultured Dehalococcoidales bacterium
GCGGGGTAGGCGGCTTCGGTCTGACTATCTTGGTTCTTAGTATTTTGACGGTCACGCTGTGGTTGTTGAGGATCGTCACAAGAGAATCCGATCCGGAGAGCAAAGAGACAAAGTAGTTGTTCGATCTGTACGAGAGCGCCTTCGGCGCACTGACTTGGGGCAGCATCGTGATGCTCCTCATTGCGGGGCTTCTGTTCTATTTGGGTATTGCCCGGAAGAT
Organism: uncultured Dehalococcoidales bacterium; assembly: GCA_964562625.1. Lineage (GTDB taxonomy): Bacteria > Chloroflexota > Dehalococcoidia > Dehalococcoidales > Fen-1064 > CAZLUE01. Next base: position 221 of record CAZLUE010000018.1, read on the forward strand.
GGAGCCTCTTCTATTGGTACCCATCGGTTTCGGGGTTCTTCTCGTCAACCTGCCTTTGGGAGGGTTGATGGAAGTTATCAATGGGGAACCGGTAGGACTTCTGGTGCGGGTGTTCCGTGGCGGGATCACCACCGAGTTGATCCCATCTTTTATCTTCTTGGGCCTCGGAGCGATGACGGATTTCGGACCACTGATTGCCAATCCAAGGACGCTGATACTCGGAGCGGGTGCTCAGTTCGGGGTTTTCTTCGCTTTCATCGTCGCCCTGCTCATCGGTAGTGCGTTCCCTGATTTCTTGAGTATCGGCGTCAATGAGGCGGCGGCGATAGGTATCATTGGTGGCGCCGATGGCCCCACCACTGTCTACTTGACGAACCGGCTTGCACCGAGCTTGATCGGAGTGACCGCAGTGGCGGCCTATACCTACATGGCCTTGGTACCGATCATTCAACCACCGATCATCAGGCTGCTGACCACCAAGGCGGAGCGCGCCATTTACATGAAACCCCAGACGAAACCAGTCTCTCGCCGTCAAAAGGTGATGTTCCCCATCATTGCAGCGGTAATTATCATTTTGCTGGTGCCGAGGTCGGCGCCGCTAGTAGGAATGTTCATGTTCGGTAATCTGTTGTTTGTGTCCGGTGTCACCGATCGCCTTGCCGATACGGCGGCGAACGCCTTCATGAACGTTCTCACCATTCTGCTTGGACTTAGCATCGGCGCCTTCATGAGCGCTGACACCTTCCTCAAAGCTGACAGTCTGGCAGTGCTTGGTTTGGGAGTGGTGGCCTTTGGCACTTCGACAGCATTCGGCGTGCTGCTCGCGCGGCTGATGAACGTCTTCTCCAAGGAGAAGATCAACCCAATGATTGGTGCCGCTGGCCTTTCGGCAGTGCCGATGGCGTCACGTGTCGTCCAACGGATGGGTCAGCAGGCCAACCCGAGGAATTTCCTTTTGATGCACGCTATGGGACCAAACATTGCTGGTGTGATTGGAACGGCGACCGCCGCCGGGATCTTCCTCGGAATTCTCGGCTAGCTCCGGTACCCTCGTGTCAGCCCTACGACCACTCTCTCCTTGCCTTGTCATGACAAATCGGCTAAAGTCTGCCCATGGACAGGTCACGTACTAGAGACGTCTTTGTCTGTCAGCAGTGCGGGAGAGAGGAGCTGAAATGGCTGGGGCGGTGCCCGAGCTGTCATGAGTGGAATAGCTTTGCAGAGATCGCGGCGGCGGCAAAACCCCTTTTGGCTCTGCATGCCTCTCGGGCGTCGGAGCCCAGTGAGCTTTCCGAGATGACCATTGACGCGGCGGAGCGCTCGGTGATACCGCTTGGGGAATTCAATCGAGTGCTCGGAGGCGGTCTCGTTCCCGGTTCGATGACGCTAATGGGCGGCGAGCCCGGCATCGGCAAGTCGACACTGCTCCTACAGGTGGCAGCACTGCTGGCCGGGGCGAACGGCAGCGTTGTCTACGTCACCGGTGAGGAAACACTTCGCCAAGTTAAGTTCAGGGCGGATCGCCTCGGTATCATCGGTAGGGGACTCTTCCTGCTAGCGGAGACGGACCTCAATGGCATCATTGAGCAGGTTGAACGGCTGCAGCCCTCGCTGGTGATCGTCGATTCGATTCAGACGGCCTACCTTCAGCAGATCGAGGCGCTGCCCGGAAGCATCGCCCAGGTGCGGGAGTGCACGATGCGGTTGATGCAATGGGCCAAAGCGGGCGGGGTACCGGTCTTCATCACCGGACATGTGACCAAAGAAGGTGTCATCGCCGGGCCACGCGTGTTGGAACACATTGTCGACGTAGTGCTATACCTCGAGGGAGAGCAATTTAGCGCCTATCGAGTGCTGCGTTGTGTCAAGAATCGCTACGGCTCGACCAATGAGATCGGCGTTTTCGAGATGAAGGAGCAAGGTCTGATCGAGGTGGCTAATCCGTCTCTGGCGTTCGTCTCGCAGCGAGGGACCGAAGCCGTTGGTTCGGTGGTGGTGCCGGTGCTCGAGGGGAGCCGTCCGCTGTTGGTCGAAGTCCAAGCGTTGACCAACGAGACTAGTTTCGGGCAGCCGCGCCGGACCGGTAACGGAGTCGATTTCAACCGACTGCTACTGGTGACGGCGGTGCTGAGCCGGCGACTCGGGTTACGGTTGGGTAACCAGGACGTCATCGTCAACGTTACCGGCGGGCTGAAGATTGGGGAGCCGGCAGCCGATCTCGGGATTGCGCTGGCAATCGCTTCCAGCTTCCGGAATGATGGTGTCGATCCGGAACTGGCGGTGGTTGGCGAGGTCGGGTTAAGCGGCGAACTGAGGGTGGTAACTCAGCTTGAGAGGCGGATCAATGAGGCGGCGCGGCTCGGATTCAAGCGTTGCCTGGTGCCGAAGGCCGGCGGTAAGCCGGGTAAGGCGCACGGCGGTATCGACGTAGTCAGCGTTGGCAACCTGCGAGAGGCGGTCAGTAATGGGCTCATCTGAGGTAAGGCGAAACATAATCGACTGCGATTCTTCTCTGAAATCGGGAAACAAATCTAGGGTGGCTGGCATGAATTGTTCTTGTGGTTATGTAAATGACGGGCGAGGGTGAGAATATGGGGAAAGTTAAAAGTGCCGGAGGGTAGAGATCCATGCCGAGCGAAGAGTTCAAGGCGATGCTGGAAGCAGCCAGGGCGCGGCCGGTGCCGACCGGGCAGACGATCTGGGAGCGGCGCGCAGATATCGAGGCGGCGCCGAGGTATCCACTTGCCGACGCCGTCAAATTTCGCCGGATAAACGCGGGAGGTGTGCCCGGTGAGTGGATCACCGTAGCGGAGTCGCGCGACGACCGCGTGCTTTTCTACCTGCACGGCGGCGGCTACGTGCTGGGTTCGGTCGATACCCACCGGGAACTGATATCGCGCTTCGCTAGGGTAATGAGGGCGCGAGCACTGGCGATCGACTATCGGCTGGCACCGGAGTATCCCTTTCCGGCGGCAGTGGCGGACGCGACGATCGCCTACCGCTGGCTGCTGGCGGAAGGGGTCGACCCGTCGGGAATCGCGATCGCAGGAGACTCGGCTGGAGGTGGGTTGGCGATGGCGTGCCTGGTGGCGCTTCGTGATGCCGAAGAACTGATGCCGGCGGCGGCGGTGTGTCTTTCGCCGTGGACGGACATGGAGTGCATCGGGGAATCGCTGATACAACTGGCGGGGAAGGGAGTGATTGACCCGGTGATGATCCGGGAGATGGCGAGGGCGTACGTCGGTAAGGCCGACCCGAGGGAACCGCTGGCGTCGCCAATTCACGCCGATTTGACGGGGCTGCCGCCTCTCCTAATACAGGTGAGTAAGGACGAGGAGCTTTACAGCGACGCGACGCGGCTGGCGGAGCGGGCGCGGGCGTGCGGGGTCGAGACCGAGGTGGAGGCGTGGGGGGAGATGACGCACGTCTGGCAGGCGCAGGCGACATTGATACCTGAAGGGCGCGAGGCGATAGAAGACGTTGGTCGATTCATAAGGAAAAGACTTGGATAACGGCCGTGCAGATTTGCGCCTCGGTTGAGATAAGTCAATGTGCAGGTGGGGTCGAGGTAGCGGTTCAGCCGGTACTGCCTTCAGTAAAGGCGGACGAGTCGTCCGGTGTCAGAGGAGAGACTAGCGAGTGGCGGCGTCGATGGCACATTGTTTGCAGTCGGCGATATGGACGACGTGAATGATCTCGGCGAGGTTGATAAACCACTGGGCGCCGGAAGTGGCGAAACCGCCGTTCTCCTCGTCCTCGGTCTTGACGAGGGCGTAGTCGTCACCGATCTCCTCGAGGATGCCGCCAGGGACATCGGCGTCGTCACTGCCGACGCTGGTGGTGACGAAGAGCTCGTGGCCTACGAGGGATGCGAGCCGATCACGCAGATTCATGTGCTGCCTCCGACGGGCCACCTGGCGATGGCGGTACCCTTGATGCCGCCGCGCTCGCGGTACTTGGCCTCGACCGAGAGCGAGAGTGGATCGAGCAGGTGGATGAGGTCGTTGAGTACGCGGTTGACGGCGTGCTCCTGGAGTATGCCGACGTTGCGGAACGAGGTCAGGTAGTACTTGAGCGACTTGAGCTCGACGAGGCGGTCGCGGGGGACGTAGTTGATTGCCAACCGGGCGAAATCGGGGAGACCGGTCCAGGGGCAGACGGCGGTGAACTCATCGGTGATGTAGGCGACCTCAGTGGCCGAGCGTGGGTAGTCGAACGCAATAGCTTCGAGGATGGCGGTGTCGATGGTGTCCTCGGGTTGGGTGTCGAATCGTTTTCCGGCGTATGGGTCTTCGGTCATCGGCTGTCTCCACGCTTATTCTAGGCTTATTCTAGCATGGCAGCCGGTTCCACAGCGAGGTCGAGTGTGGTACACTCAGACTTGGTGCTGGAGACGATGGTTGAGCGCAAGCAAGAGACTCCGCCGACCGATCGCCGGAGCGGTGATCGTCGCCGCAGGCAACAGCCGACGAATGGGCGGAGAGGACAAGCTTTTCGCTTCGCTGGCAGGCGAGCCGGTGCTGTCGCGGGTAATCGGGGTATTCGACGGCTGCGGCGCTATCGGACAGGTAGTTGTAGTACTGCGGGAAGAGGCAGTTGCAACGACCCGGGAGCTGGCGGCGTCACGAGGCTGGTCTAAGGTGAGCGACAGCTGTGTCGGAGGTAAGCGGCGACAGGACTCGGTGTCGATCGGGCTTGACCTGCTCGACGAATGGCAATGGGTGGTGGTGCATGACGGTGCCCGTCCGTTGGTGACCGGCGATTTGATCGAGCGCGGACTGAAGGCGGCGACGGAGACCGGAGCGGCAGTAGCGGCGGTGCCGGTCAAGGACACGATAAAGACGGCCGGCGCCGACCGGATAGTGGTCAACACGCCGGTAAGGGACGACTTGTGGGCTGTGCAGACACCGCAGGTGTTCCGGCGCGAAATGTTGGTTGGGGCCTACCGGCGGGCGGCCGGTGCGGCCACCGTGGTGGCCACGGACGACGCGACCCTGGTTGAGCGGGCGGGTAACAGCGTCAAGCTCTACATGGGCGCATATGATAACATTAAGATTACGACACCTTATGATCTGGCGGTTGCCGAGGCGTTGTGGCGGCAACGGCGGGAACAGGAGGCAGGTCGGCATCGTTTATGAGATGTCCGTCCGGTGACGGCTTCCGAGTAGAGACGCTTGCCGACCTGGTGGTGGCTGAGGCGTTGTGGCGGCAACGGCAGGAGAATGATGCGAGTCGGCATCGGTTATGACGTCCACCGCCTCGTTGAGAGGCGTCGACTGGTACTCGGCGGCGTCGAGATTGCCCATGAGAAGGGACTGGACGGCTGGAGCGACGCCGACGTGCTAGTCCATGCGATTGTCGATGCGCTGCTGGGGGCGGCCTCGCTGGGCGACATCGGCGGCCATTTTCCGGCGGGCGATCCGGAGTATCGTGATATCTCCAGCCTGACGTTGCTGGAGAGGGTCGTCGATTTGCTGGCGGATAACGACTGGCGGATTGCAAACATCGACAGTACGGTTGCGGCGGAAAGACCAAAACTCAGAGAGCACATCGAGGCTATGCGGCGACAGATGTGCCGGACGTTGCAGCTCGATGTTTGCGACGTCAGTGTCAAGGCGATGACGCAGGAAGGACTGGGGTTCGTCGGTCGTGAGGAAGGGATTGCCGCATGGGCGGTAGCGCTGCTCGAATCTGCTCCCCCCGACGAAGAGACCGAGATCAGCCGATAGGCTGGTTCGGAATTGCCAGGAGTACCAGATGAAACTCTATAACACGCTGTCAGGCGAGAAAGAGGAGTTCAAGCCACAGGGCGACCCGGTGACGATGTACGTCTGCGGCGTCAACCCCTACAGCGATGCCCATATCGGCCACGCGATGAGCTACATATTCTTCGACGTGGTGCGGCGATACCTGGAGTTTCGTGGCTATCGAGTCAGGCACATTCAGAACATCACCGACATCGAGGACAACATCATCGAGCACGCCAACAAACTCGGAATCTCTGTCAAGGAACTGACCGAGAAGTACACCGCCCGCTATGACGAGGACATGGCGGCGCTTAATGTTCTGCGGGCGCACGTGTATCCCAAGGCGATGGGGGAGATCGACAAGATCATCGAAATCGTCGAGGGGCTGGTTGAGAAAGGGTTTGCCTATGCCGCCGGCGGCAGCCAGGGGGGGGCTGGAGGAGACGTCTATTTCCGGGTGCGTAACGTTCCCGACTATGGCAAACTGTCCAGCCGCGGCCTGGAGGCGATGATGGCCGGGGCGCGGGTCGAGACTGTCGAGGATAAGGAACACCCGATGGATTTCGTGCTTTGGAAGGCGGCCAAACCGGACGAACCGTCCTGGCCGAGCCCGTGGGGCAGAGGTCGACCCGGCTGGCACATCGAGTGCACGGCGATGTCGCTGAAGTACCTTGGGGAGACACTGGATATCCATGGTGGCGGGCAGGACCTGGTCTTCCCCCACCACGAGAACGAGATTGCGCAGTCGGAGAGTTTTACCGGCAAGAATCCGTTCGCCAAGTACTGGGTGCACAACGGCCTGCTTCGCCTCAGCGAAGAGAAAATGAGCAAGTCGACCGGCCATATGGTGTCGATTCGTGAGGCGCTCGAGCAGTTCAGCGCCGATGCGATCCGCGTCTTCATCCTGAGTGGCTACTACCGCAGCCCGATTACATACTCAGAGGAGACGCTGGCAGCCGCCGAGAAGGGGGTCGGCCGACTACGGCAGGCGGCGTA
>CAZLUE010000018.1:6973-14050 GCA_964562625.1 uncultured Dehalococcoidales bacterium
GATCGCGATGCCGCTGACGCCGGAGCAGCCGCGGCTACTAAAGGAAGAGTCGATGCGACGGCTCACCGGCAGCGGTTCATCGAGGCAATGGACGACGACTTCGGGACGGCGCAGGCGACGGCGGCGCTTTTCGATCTGGCGCGGGAGATCAACCACGGCGTGGAGGAGAATGTCGCCGTCACCGAGGCACAGGCGACGCTACGTGAACTGGTCGCGGTGCTTGGGCTGACGCTGGCTGAGCCAGCGGCGCCGCCAGGCGGCGCCGAACCGTTCATCGAGTTGCTGCTGGCGACTCGGCAGGGACTCCGCGAGGCAAAACAATTCCAGCTGGCCGACGAGATTCGGGACAAGTTGGCGGAGCTGAGGGTGGTAATCGAGGACGGGCCTCATAGATCGACCTGGAAGCTGAAACGATAGACTCTGCCGGGGGATGACGACATGCAGAACCTGTTGTTCATCATTATTGGGCTTGGGGTACTGGTTTTAGGTGGCTGGCTGGCCCGTGGATTCTTCACCTTCGAGGAGATTTCGCTCTGGATTCGAGTGGCGGTTGGCGTGCTTGCGGTGGCCGGAGTGGGGCTGCTCGGGATGGTGATCCGTGACCGGATACGTCAGGCCAAGAGCGAGGACTTTAAGGGAGTTGACAAATGATCATCACCACTACCGAGGCGATCCAAGGGAAGACGGTCACCAAGACAACCGGACTCGTCAGAGGGAGTACCATACGGGCGCGCCACGTCGGCCGGGACTTCGTCGCCAGCCTGCGCTCGATCGTCGGCGGCGAGATTACGGAGTACACCAAGATGCTGGCCGAATCCCGCGAGCAGGCGATCCAGCGGATGGTAGAGGATGCCGAGACACAGGGAGCAAATGCTGTTATCTCGCTGCGCATCACGACCTCGAATGTGCGGGCGGACGCCGCCGAGATACTAGCTTATGGTACGGGAGTAGTTGTCGAGTAGCCTGGTTAGTTTTGGCCATCCCTCCTGGCCTCACTTCCTAGTCCAGGATGGGGGTGGGGGAATGGGAAGTGATCTGCGGAGCGCCCCTAACGTCTCCGCCAAAGGGGATTCCTCCACTGGACTCCCTGCGAACGTGTCCACTGCCGATGGCTGGCTGATTTGTGCATCCTACTCCACTGACTTCTTTCCCTTTCAAGAAGGTGACGGAGGATTGATGCAGCCTGACCCACTGGCCCCGCTCCTTTCGAAGGAGGAGAGGAAGAATAGTATGAGGGGGTTTGCTCCTCGTACTCTCCGCGGACGAGGTGATTGGTAGCTTTGTGCCTTGGCAGGTAATATGCGCCTCGCGAAACAAAGGTGGCGCGGGTCCCTTTGGGGATCCGTTGCAGTTCTTCGAGATGGGGCGGGGCTCTCCTGGCGGAAAGCTAGCGTCTTGTCAGGCCGGCCCACAGCGAGCGCAGGAAGCGCACGCGGGTCGTCCCGACCGGCAGCTTCAACTCTTCCCATTGGGTGTGAGCGGACATGTTCGTCCGGTCGATCTCAGGCTTCAGGGCGGCGATGGCTTTGAGGTCGCCACTGTCCATCAATTCGTCGATATGATGCGTCAGCTCCCGTGCCGATTCCAGCCGGAGGTTCTCGGCGTCGGCGAGGTGTTGCGAGATGACACCGAAATCACCCTTGATGCGGTTGAGACGGATCATCGCTTCGTAGGTCGTTTCGACGATCTGGGAGCGATCCATCCATTCCGTCTCGTAATTGAGCGAGTACTTCCAGCTCGGCTGGACGAGCGCCTGGCGGTGCTCCTCGACGGTGTTGAAGAGGACGCGGTAGCCGTGTTTTTCCGGATGCTCGAATGCCGGACTGGCGGGGTCGAGGAAGGGCGCCAGCGGGGCGATGAAGAGGAAGAGGCGCGGATCGCCATGGAACTGCTCGAGCAGATGGCGGCAGTATTCAACGGTGTCGAGAGCCGACTGTGGTGTTTGTCTGGCGACGCCGATCATGAAGAAGACGTCCAGCCGGCCGCAGCCGGCATCGAGGGCGTCGCGGAACGACTCCTCCATGTCCTCGGTCGCGAAATTACGTCCCTCAGCGCTTCTTACTTCGGGGTCGTGCGATTCGGGCGACATCTCGAGGCAGAATTCAGGGGCGGCGGCGCCCATTTCCTGTAGAAAGTCCGCCGGGGCCGGATTGAAAAGTTCGAAGATGATTTGGTTCTTGACGGGATGCTCGCGGAGCAACTGGAAAAGTCGGCTGGCGTAGTCGTCGCCAGCCTGACGGAGGTCGCCGAGGACGAATGCCGGGCCACTGCTGAAGCGCCCGATCTGAGCCAGGTCGGAAACGACCGCTTCTGGGGTGCGAAAGACTGGTTTTGGGCGCTGGAAGGAGTCGCGGAAGGCGCTTGCCGAGCCGCCGCAGATTGTGCAGTTCTGGCTGCAGCCGTGGCATGTGATGACGGCGCTGATCGGGTAGTCCCACCAGCCTTTGAAAGGAGTGTAACCGGTGAGGTCACGGTAGCGGATGACGGAGCGTATGGTTTGCGCGTAGTGGTTTCGCATGACGTGGTCGAGGTCGGTCGGGACGTGGCTGAAAGGGTTTTCCCGCACCTCGCCGGTGGCGTCGCGCCAAACGAGATTGGGTACCGTTTCCGGTTCCTCGCCGCTGGTGACGGCGTTCATCAACTGGCGCAGCGGCTCCTCAGTGGAGTCGCCACGGAGGATGAAGTCGATCTCCGGATAGTCCATCAACTGGCGGAACCAGTAGGACGACGACAGTCCGCCGAAGATGACCTTCGACGCCGGGTGGTGCTTCTTGACGAGGCGGGCGACCTCAATTGCGCCGTGGCAGTGGAGCATCCAGTGGAGGTCGATGCCGAAGACTGGGGTATTGAGGTGTGCGATCTGCTTTTCGGCGTCGAAACGGGGATTGTCGAGCATACGTACCGCTAGGTTGACGATCCGGACCCGGTAGCCGGCGCGTTCAAGGTATTCAGCGAGGCTGACGAAGCCGATCGGATACATCTCGAAGACTGGCGATGATGGTATCTGGTCGCTGACTGGCCCGTAGAGGGTCGTCTGCTCGCGGAAATCGTAGACGCTGGGGGCGTGGAGGAGAGCGATGTCGGTTCGTGGCATGTCGGTGGGATCCTTTTCGGTTCGATGGGGTGGGTGGCTGAGTTCCTGCTATCAATCTACCACAAGCTGTTATAGTTGTGTACTTTAACTGGAGATGATAGCTACTCTACCGGTATGGTTATGGGAAATCTATTCCGGGTTTGATGGAGATTCGTGTGACCTCGCCCCCCGGTCCCCTTCTCCTTTCGAAGGAGAGAGAGGAAACAAGGAAAATTGATTACTGGGGCACATCTCCAGACCATTGCCATAGGAGTTCCTCTTCTTTGGACACTGGGTGGCGGGGGAGAGCAATCTGGAGTTCCGGGACCACTGGAAATTTCCTGCCGGAGAGCGTAAGGTACTTGCCAGAGAGTTTAGTCATGTAAACCAACAGGTTTGTGACCTAGGCGCCTCGTGGATGGTGATGGGGAATGTCCCGGAACGGTACAGCCCTTTAGCTCTTCTTCTCTTGCAGGAAGAGGATTACAAGGATTGCCGGAGGGCAATGCCCAAACCATTCATCGCAGTGAATGGTCGGGACAGCGGACGTCTGGTTTACTTTTCAGCGGTGTGGATGGCGACGATGCCGAAAATGAGCGGCTGCGATCGGGTCCGGCGGAAGCCGGCGTTGGCGAGCAGGTCGGCGAGTTCCTCTGGTGAGTAGAAGCGGGAGGCTGACTCGGTGAGGTAGCGGTAAGCAGCCGAGTTGCCGGAGAGTTGCGACCCGATGGGACGGACAAGCCAGCGCAAGTAAGCGTGGAACAGGCTGCGTAGGAGACGGTTGCGTGGCTGGCTGGTCTCGACGATGACGAATCGACCGCCGGGACAGAGGACGCGGCGTACCTCGGCGAGGTAGGCCGCGGTACCCGGGTTTCGATACGTCAGATTACGGAAAGCAAACGAAGTGCCGACGCAATCGAAACTGCCATCTGGGAAAGGAAGCGCGGCGGCTTCGCCGCAAATGAAGCCGCCGGTGTCAGCGACGCCGGGCTTTGACAGAGCCATCGCCAGCATCGGCCAGCTGAAGTCGACACCGACGACGACGGAGTCGTTACCGGCCAGCGCTGCCGTGGTTATTGCTAGATCGCCGGTCCCGCAGGCGAGATCGAGGACTCGAGCAGGGTGTTTGGCGAGACAGATGCTCGCCGCTAGCCGGCGCCAGCGGCTGTCCAATCCCCAAGTCGTCACCCGATTGACGAGGTCGTAGCGTTGTGGAACGGCGTTGAACATCGTCTGTAGAGGACGTTTTTCTGGTGGCGTCATGCTTGTCGTCACGGGACTTACCTCCCATCCTTAGAGGCGCGTTCCTTCGATGATGTAACCGATTGCTATCAGCAGTTGGGTGAGGAGGACGACCATGACGTTGCTGGCCATTCCCGGCACGAGTCGGTCCATGTCCTCGTAGTGCAGTGAAGCGCGGATGGCCTTGACCGCCAACGGTAGTGTCAGCAGTCCGAGCAGAGTGAAGCTAGGCATCTGGCCGACGATGACGGCGCCGATGATCCAGAGGTAGACGATGCCGGTCAGAGTTGAGAATATCAATGCGCTGCGGCGTTTGCCGAGGACGATTGGCATCGTGCGGCGGTTGGCGGTTTTGTCGGCGTCGACATCGGGGAACTCATTGAGGAGGAGCAGGTTGTGCACTAGTATCCCTGATGGAATCGAGGCGATAACGGCGGTCATTGGGTAGGCGCCAGTCTGGATGAAGAAGGCGCCGAGGACTGGCAGCGAGCCGAGACCGACGCCGGCGGCCCACTCCGGCCAGCCCATCTTGAGGATGAGTGGGCTGTAGAGGACGATGCAGCCGGCGGCGATGAGCAGAAGCGGCAGCAGGCCCCAGCCGATGGTCAGCGTGAAATAGACGCCGATCGGGACGATGATGATCAGGCTGCCGATGCCGAGCCAGAGCGCCTGACGCGGGCGGATCAGTCCTTCCGGCAGCGCCCCTGAGCCGCCGCTGAACATCGTCCGTTGAGTCTTGAGGTCTATGCCGCTGCGGAAGTCGAAATAGTCGTTGAGGACGTTGACGCTGACGTGGGCGATCAGTATTCCGACGAAAGCGAGCGCCGCGTAGCCAAAGTCGAATCCAGAATCTTCTTCCGGTAGGTGAGAGTGGTACCAGGCGATGGCGGCTCCGAGCAAGGCCAGCACCAGCGGTAGGGTGAGTACCTGCTGGGCGCGGACGACGATTAGCCATTTCTTCATCGTTTTCAATACCTCATCTTCCGATTGCTGGTGGCGTTACCGCTGCTGACTGCGCCAACTACGGTAACCGTACTGTCTACGCCAGCGCTGAGCAAGTCATGGCCACTGCCGTTGTTGACTGTTATTTCGAGGTGGCCGGTCGAGCCGACGAGAGCTAACGTACCGCTCGCGTCGAATATGTACGGCTGAGACCACGGACGGTGTTGGCCGACAATCTCGAACGACATCGTTGCCGAGGCCAGTCGTTGGTGTTATCACGACGCTCATGGTGCTGGTAATTAGGCGACCTTGAGGGAGACGATCGATATGATGACGAAGACGACGACGAGGGCGATTGTCATTTGGTAGAGACGCCGTTCGACGCCGCGCTTGGTACGGAAGACGGTGTCCGAACCGCCGAAAATACCGCCGAGACCACCGCCCTTGACCTGGAGGGTAATTACCAGCACCAGCGCCACCGAGATGACGATCTGGAGAGCGTTGAAGAAGGCGTCCATGGATTATTCTTCTCTTAGTTTCTTCTTGAGTATGTCGCCGGTGAGTTGCGGGTTGGCACGGCCGCGGGTGGCGCGCATCACCTGGCCGACGAGGAACTTGACGGCGCTGTCCTTGCCGCTGCGGAAATCGGCGACCGCCTGGGGATTGGCGGCGATTGCCTCGGTGATGGTGGTATCGATCTCGGCGGCATCGGTTATCTGGCGGAGTCCGAGACGGTCGATGATGGCGGCTGCCGGATCACCGGTGGCGAACATCTCATCCCAGACCTGCCTGGCGGCCGGGCCGCTGACAGTGGCGTCGTCGATCAGGTCGAGCAATTCACCGAGCTGTTTCGGGGTGACTTTGACGTCCTCGATCTCGAAGTTGGAGGCGTTGAGCATTCGACTGAAATCACCGAGCAGCCAGTTGCTGATTGTGCGTGCCCTTTGCGGTGGTGACTGCGTTGCCAGTGTTCCAGTTGCTAGGCAGTCTTCGAAGTAGCCGGCCATCGCCTTCGAGACGGTCAGCAGGCCGGCGTCGTAGTTCGGGAGAAAATAGTCGGCAATGAAACGGTCGCGTTGTGCTTCGGGTAGTTCGGGGATACGGGCGCGTAATTCGTCGACCCACTGACGGCTGATTGCCAGCGGTGGCAGATCGGGTTCGGGGAAATAGCGGTAGTCGTGGGCGTACTCCTTACTGCGCTGGGAGACGGTCTTGCCGGTTTCCTCCACCCAGCCGCGGGTCTCCTGGACGATGGGATCACCATGCTCAAAGGCGCGGCGCTGGCGGGTTTCCTCATACCCGAGGGCGCCGTGAACGGCGCGGAAACTGTTCATGTTCTTGACTTCGACCTTGTCGGTCAGTTGGCCACTGCCCTCGGGGCGGACGCTGATGTTGGCATCGCAGCGGAAGCTACCCTCCTCCATATTGGCGGTTGAGACATTGAGGTAGCGGAGAATGGCGCGCAGTTTGATGAGGTACTGGCGCGCCTCCTTTGGTGAGTGGAGGTCAGGGTCACCGACGATTTCCATCAATGGCACTCCGGAGCGGTTGACGTCGACCAGGCTGTGGGCGTTGCCGCCGACGCCGCCGTTGCGGTGGATCAGCCGGGCGGTGTCTTCCTCGAGGTGGACGCGGGTGATGCCGGCGCGCTTGGTGGCGCCGTCGACCTCGACCGAGAGCCAGCCCGGCCCGCCAATCGGGGCGTCGAACTGGGATATCTGGTAGCCCTTCATCAGGTCGGGATAGGGGTAGTTCTTGCGGTCGAACTTGGTGTTGCCGGCGATGGTGCAGTTGAGCGCCAGGGCGGTCATCGCGGTGAA
>CAZLUE010000018.1:14060-14414 GCA_964562625.1 uncultured Dehalococcoidales bacterium
CGATGGCGCGGCGGTTGATCGTCGGCAGAACGCCGGGCATGCCGAGGCAGACCGGACAGACGTGGGTATTGGGTGGGGCACTGGCGTATCCAGCGCTGCAGCAGCAGAACATCTTACTCTTGGTCTGCAACTGAACGTGGACCTCCAGGCCGATGACGGTTTCAAGGTTCATGACCAATTTCCATCCCGAAACGACAGTTTAGTATAGCAGCGTGGTGCGGTGACTGACAAGGTGTGTCGTGATATACTGAGATGTTTCAGTCTGGGGCTGTAGCTCAGCTGGGAGAGCGCTGCGTTCGCAATGCAGAGGTCAGGGGTTCGAGCCCCCTCAGCTCCACCAAAACCTGAAACTGA
>CAZLUE010000019.1:0-14111 GCA_964562625.1 uncultured Dehalococcoidales bacterium
CGCAGGGGGTCAGAGGTTCGAGTCCTCTACCGCCCATTAAAGACTGTCCTTGCAGCCCTCGTTCTTGACTCGCCACCGAAAGTCGCTTTTACTCCTCACCTTCCACACAATCGCGGAAATTAGTTTCCCTAGTCCGATTGACGCTGCCCCCGAACTCTGTTCCAGCCAATATTCCACTTGGATCAACTTGAAATCGGCGCTATCCGGGTCTGGATTTACTCGTCCACCCGGAGGTTTGCGGGTGTGGCAAAAACCAAACAGAGAGAACGGTCGGTGGACGGTTTGACAGCTGGTTTCCCGGGGGAATAGACCCGCCGGAACCAGACATTTCTAACCAAAATTGCGCCCTCCAAACAAATTAGTATAGAATGAACTCGGAGTCGAGGAGCGACCAGAACGTGGCGAACGGCAAAGTTGACAAGCGCCCTTCCAGCAAGCCTGGCGTTGTTGTTGTCGGCGCTGGCATCGCCGGTATGCAGGCGTCCTTGGAAATTGCCGATGCCGAGCACCAGGTCTACCTAGTCGAACGCCTGCCGACCGTCGGCGGGCGGATGATGCAGCTCGACAAGACTTTCCCGACGCTCGACTGCGCCTCGTGCATCGGCACTCCCAAGATGAGCCAGGTGGGATCCAATCCGTACATCGAATTGTTGATGTACAGCGAGGTCGTCGACATCTCCGGTTCGGCCGGTGATTTCAAGGTCATGATCCGCTCGCGAGCCAGCTACATCGACTCCAAGGCATGCACCGGTTGCAACGAGTGCGCGAGGGTCTGTCCGGTCAACGTCGCCAGCGAGTGGCAGCTCGGACTGGCCGAGCGACAGGCGGCTTACCGCCCTTTTGCCCAAGCGGTACCTAACGTCTTCACGATTGACAAGCGCGGGCTACCGCCCTGCCGGACGACTTGCCCCGCCGGCGTCAATGCCCAGGGCTACGTCGCCATGATCTCCCAAGGCCGTCACAAAGAAGCCATCGAAGTGTTGCGGCAGACAATGCCGTATGCCGGTGTCTGCGGCCGCGTCTGCACACATCCCTGCGAGTCCGCCTGCGAGCGCGGTAAGGTCGACCAACCGATCGCGATACGGACGCTGAAACGGTTCATGGCCGACGAGGAACTGAAAACGGGCCGCGACCCGGCGAATCCGGTCGAGTTGACCAACGAAGAACGGGTAGCCGTGGTCGGCTCCGGCCCGGCCGGAATCGGCTGCGCCTACGACTTGGTACGCCTCGGCTACCCGGTGACCGTGCTCGAGGCCGCCCCCGAGGCCGGCGGCCTGCTCCGCTACGGGATTCCCGAATATCGTTTGCCAAACGCAGTCGTCGACGACGAACTAGCCTACGTCCGCGAACTGGGCATCGAGATCAAGACGAGTTCGCCGGTAACCAGGCTGAAAGACCTGTTCGACGATGGCTACAAGGCGGTATTCCTGGCGGTCGGCGCCGGCGTCGGCCAGACGATGGGCATTACTGGCGAGGACACCAAGGGTGTCGACAGCGCACTTAATTTCCTGTGGCAAGCCAACTCGGGAGGCAAGGTCGAACTCGGCAAGAAAGTGGTCGTCGTCGGCGGCGGCAACGCCGCGATCGACGCCGCTCGTATGGCAAACAGACTGGGCGCCGCAGAGGTGACAATCGTTTACCGGCGCTCTCGCACCGAGATGCCGGCCGAAGCCGCCGAAGTCAACGAGGCCGACAACGAAGGGATCGCGATCAATATCCTGACGAACCCGGTCAAGGTACACACCGCCAACGGCAAGGTGTCCGGAATCGAGTGCATCCGGATGGAACTCGGCGAACCTGACGACAGTGGACGACGCCGCCCGGTGCCAATCGAGGGTTCCGAGTTCACCATGGACGCCGACACCGTCATCATGGCAATCGGCCAGAAGGTCGATCAGGAGATGGTACCCGGCAAGTTGACATACAACCGCTGGGGAACCATCACCGTTGATGAAGAGACGATGGCGACCGATATCGAGGGCGTCTTCGCCGGTGGTGACGCCGTCTCCGGACCGGACACCGTCATCGGAGCGGTTGCCGCCGGCAAGGAAGCGGCGATATCAATCGACCGTTATCTTCAGGGTGAGGACATGAAGACGGACCGGCCGGTGAAACGGGAGCCGGTCAAGGATGTCGACAAGAAGGGGATTCAACAGCACGCCCGGCGGGAAGAGCCAATGCTGGACACGGAGAAACGCGGCGCTACCGCCGAAGTCGAACTCGGTTTCGACGAAGAGGCGGCCATCCTCGAAGCCAAGCGCTGCCTCAACTGCGGCGTCTGCTCCGAGTGCATGGCCTGCGTCGCCGCCTGCGAGCCGAAGGCTATCTACCACGAGATGGAAGACAAGTACCGGGAACTCGAAGCCGGAGCGATCATCGTCACCACCGGCTATGATCTGATGGACCCGACACCGATCACCGAGTACGGCTACGGCCGCTTCGACAACGTCTTCACCAGCCTCGAAGTGGAACGGATGCTCGCCTCGACTGGACCGACCGAGGGCAAGGTGAAACTGCGCGACGGCTCGACGCCGACAAGTGCGGCGATTATACACTGTGTCGGCAGCCGTGATGAGAATTACCACGAGTACTGCTCGCGAGTATGCTGCATGTACGGCCTGAAGCAGGCCCACCTGATCAAAGAGAAGACGGGCGCCGATATTTACCAGATGTACATCGACATGCGGTGCTTCGGCAAGGGATACGAAGAGTTTTACCAGCGTATCTCGAACGAGGGCGTCAACTTTATCCGCGGTAAGGTCGCCCAGGTTACCGACACTACAATCGTCGACGAAGAAAAGGGAAAGCTGATCGTCGTCTGCGAGGACACACTGCTCGGAAGCCTGATACGGGTACCGGTCGACATAGTCATCCTGAGCGTCGCCGTCGAACCTCGAGCCGACGCCGATGACGTCGCCCGGCTCTTCGGACTGACGCGGGGTGGCGACGGTTTCTTCGAGGAGAGGCACTACAAGCTCGACCCGATGAGCACAGGCACCGAAGGAATATTTATGGCCGGCTGCTGTCAAGGGCCGAAGGACATACCGGACACAGTCGGACAGGCAATCGGCGCCGCCGCCAAAGCGCTGGCGGTAGTGGCCCGTGGTGAGGTCGGTACGGGCATTGCCAGCGGAAGCGGAAGTTCCGGCGATGGCATCGGCGACGGTGTCATAGCGCACGAACACTAGGGCACGGGCTGAAGCGGACTATGGAAAAACGAGTTGGGGTCTACGTCTGCCACTGCGGCACGAACATTGCCGGCTACCTCGATGTCGAAAAACTGACGGAATACGCACAGAGCCTTGATTCGGTCGTCATTGCGCGCCATTACACCTTCATGTGCTCCAACCCGGGACAGGACCTGATCAAAGACGACATTAAGAAACTGGGCCTGAACCGCATCCTCGTTTGCTCCTGTTCGCCGAACCTGCACATGCGTACCTTTCGCGACGCCTGTTCCGCCACCGGACTGAACCCCCACCTGTGCGAGATGGCGACGATCCGCGAGCATTGCTCCTGGGTGCACAGCCATGATGAGGATGCCGCCACCGAGAAGGCGATGGCATTGGTCGCCGCCGGAGTCTCCCGCGTCCTCTACCGGGACCCGCTCGAGCAGAAGTTCGCCCCGGTAAAGAAGGACACGCTGGTCGTCGGCGGCGGAGTCGCCGGAATCCAGACGGCGCTCGAGATCGCCCGCTCGGAACACAAGGTCTTCGTGGTGGAACGGGAACCGAGCATCGGCGGCCGGATGGTGCAGCTCGGCAAGACGTTCCCCTACCTGGAGCCGGCTGTCGGCATTCTGGCGCCGCGGATGGAAGAGCTGGCGGCCAACGAGTATGTCGAACTGCTGACCTACAGCGAAGTCAGCGAACTGGCCGGTTACATCGGCAACTTCACGGCGACCATCAACCGAAAGGCGAAGTCGGTCGACGCCGCCAAGTGCGACGGCTGCGGCGACTGCTGGGAAAAGTGCCCGGTCTCGGTAACGGACGAATTCAACCGCGGCCTCAGCCAGCGCAAGGCGATCTACCGCATGTTCCCGCAGGCTGTCCCTGGCACCCCTGTAATCGACCGTGCCAACTGCAGCCATTTCAACGGCGGCGACTGCACCATCTGTCAGAACGTCTGCCCAAAGAAGGCAATTGACTACGGGCAGGCCGACGAGCAACTGGAGATGGAAGCCGCCGCCGTGATCGTCGCCACCGGCTACGATACGTTCGACCCGACGCCGATAGCCCACTACGGGTACGGCCGCTTCGACAACGTATACACCAGCGCTGAGGTCGAGCGACTGCTCAGTGGGAACGGGCCGACCGGCGGTGAGGTCGTTCTCAGGGACGACTCGACCCCGCAGAGCGTTGCCATAATTCACTGCGTCGGCAGTCGTGACACCAACTACCACGAATACTGTTCGCGGCTATGCTGCATGTACAGCCTGAAGTATGCCCGGCTGCTCAAGGAAAAGCTGGGCGCCGATGTCTACCAGATGTACATCGACATGCGCTGCTTCGGCAAGGGGCACGAGGAGTTCTACAAGAAGGCGTCCGACGAAGGCGTCAATTTCATCCGGGGCAAGGTCGGCCAGGTGACCGACATCACTCAGGATGACGAGGAAAAAGGCAAGCTGATCGTCATCTGCGAGGACACCCTGCTGGGAAGCATGATCCGGGTACCGGTCGACATGGTGATACTCAGCGTGGCGATCGAAGCGCGGGCGGATGCCAGTGAGTTGGCGCGCAAGTTCCTGCTGGGGCGGAGCGCCGACGGCTTCTTCATGGAGCGCCACCCCAAGATGGATCCGGTGGGGACAATGCTCGACGGAGTGTTCGCGGTCGGTTGTTGCCAGGGGCCGAAGGACATCGTCGATACGGTATCACAGGCGACCGGCGCGGCGGCGCGGGCGGTTGAGATGATAAGCAAGGGACGGGTCGCCATGGAAGCGGCGACTGCCCTGGTTGATGAAGAGGTCTGCAGCGGCTGCGGCTATTGCGAGGCAGTCTGCGCCTACAACGCCGTCGAAGTCGACCCGGTGACAAAGCTGGCGATGGTCAACGAGGCGATCTGCAAGGGCTGCGGGGCATGTGCGGTCAACTGCCCTTCGAAGGCGATGCAACTGAAGAACTTCTCGCCGCAGCAACTGTTGGACGTGATCGAAACAGCCACCAGAGAGTACGTCGGTCTGGCGGCCAGCGACAAATGATGGCGGACAAGGCTGGCGCGGGCATCGTCATCGGCGGTGGTGTCGGCGGCATCAGGGCCGCCCTCGACCTCGCCGAGTCGGGCTACCACGCCTATCTTGTCGACAGCAACCCGACAATCGGCGGCACCGTCCCAAGACTCGACAAGTGGTTCCCCGACAACCAGTGCGAGATGTGCAAGCTGCTGCCGGTGTTCGACCGCGACGACTGCGCCCAACTCTGTCTGCGCCGCGGTCTCGGCCACCGCAATGTCGAACTGATCTCCAACTCTCACGTTGAGAAGGTGACCGGCGAGGCGGGCAACTTCAAAGTGACGGTGGCGACGCCATCGTGGTGGGTCAAGCCGGAGCGCTGCACCGGCTGCGGCCTGTGCGCCGAGGTCTGTCCGGTCGAAACGCCCAACGAGTACGAAGACGGCCTAGTGGTGAGGAAGGCAGTCTTCGTCAGCAGTCCGCAGTCGATTCCCAACGTCTACTGCATCGACCGCGAGGCATGCACCCGCTGCGGGGAGTGTGTCAAGGTCTGCCCGACCGACGCCATCGACCTCGATCTCCCCGATGAGTCACGGGAGATTGAAGCGGGCGCGATTATCGTGTCGACCGGTTTCTCCGAGTTCGACGCGGCGACGATGGGGCAGTACGGTTTCGGGCGCCACGTCAACGTGCTGACCAATCTCCAGGCGGAACGGCTGCTCTCTGCGACCGGCCACACTGAAGGCCGGCTGCTGCGGCCGTCCGACGGCCGTGAACCGGAACGGGTCGCCATTCTGCAATGCGTCGGGTCGCGAGACGCAGCGCGCGACTACTGCTCAACAGCCTGCTGCATGTACGCGCTGAAAGAGGCGATACTGATCAAGCAGAAGCGCCCCGAGACCGAAGTCACCATCTACTACATGGACATCCGCGCCTTCGGCAAGGGCTATCATCAGTATTATGTCAAGGCGCAAGAACTGGGGATGAATTTCGCCCGCTGCCGTGTATCGACTGTCCGCGAGAATCCCAACAGTTTCGACCTGAAATTGATGGCGCGGTCCGACGACGGCAGCGACATCAGCGCCGAGTGCGACCTGGTGATATTATCCGCCGCCCAGTGCCCTTCGGCGCGAGCCGGCGAACTCGCGGAAACGCTCGGAGTGACGACCAACGCCTGGGGGTTCATCCAGGGGCAGGCGCCGTGGACAACGAGGACCAACAAGGAAGGCATCTTCGTTTGCGGCTCGGCGACGGCGCCGGCGGACATTTCCGATACCGTGATTCAGGCAAGCGCGGCAGCCGTGGAGGCGGTCGCCTGCCTCGGCGCGCCCAGCCGGGTACAAGGCGACGCCGGTACCGCAGTTACCGCTGCAACTGCAGCGGACGCTGTCGCGTCCGCTGCAGTCTTCATCTGCCGCTGCGGGCAGGAAATCGCCTCGGTAGTCGATACCGCCCGGGTGGCCGAGATGGTCGGCGGACTACCGGCAGTGACGCACGTCGAGGAAGTCGATTTCCTTTGCCTGCCAGAGACGCTTGAGAAGGTCGGCGAAGCGGTTGCCAAGGCGGAGACGAATCGAGTCGTGCTGGCGGCCTGCACCCCTTATCGCTACCAGCGACTTTTCGGGGAGACGATGACCGAGGCCGGGATCGACCCTTCCTGGTGGCAGTTGGTCAACATCCGCGAGCAGTTGGCCTGGGTGCACCGCGACCAGCCGGAAGCGGCCACCGAGAAGGCGGAGCGCGTCATCGCTGTCTCCGCCGAACGACTGGCCAGCCAGGAACAGCTAACGATGACGGCATCGCCGGTGGAGAAACGGGCACTCGTCATCGGCGGTGGTGTTTCCGGAATGGTGGCCGCCTCCAGCCTGGCCGACCAGGGCTTCGAGACGCATCTCGTCGAGAAGACGGCGGAACTCGGGGGTCACGCCGCCGGCGTGCGCTACAGCCTCGGTTTCGAGAATCCGCAGGAGTTCATCGACCGCCTGCGGGGAACTGTCACCAGCAGCAAACTGATCGAGGTCCACACCGAGACTGAGGTCAGTGACGTTACCGGTCACGCCGGCGCCTTTCGGAGCACGCTACTGGCGACCGACGGCACTGAAAGCCAGTTCGAGCACGGCGCAGTGGTAATCGCTACCGGGGCGGCCGACTACCCGCCGAGCGAGTACGGCTACGGCAACAGCCAGCGGGTGATTACTCAGCGAGAGCTACAGCAGCGACTGACCGACGAGGGACTGGAAAAGTCGGCGACGGTGGTGATGATACAGTGCGTCGGTTCGCGCGACGAAGAACACCCGTACTGCAACCGGTCGTGCTGTTCCGAGGCGATCGCCAACGCCCTCGAGATAAAGAAACAGAGTCCGGAGACGGACGTTTTCGTTCTCAATCGCGACATCATGACCTACAGTTTCCGCGAAGCCGCCTACACCCGCGCCCGCGATGCCGGTGTCTTGTTCGTGCGCTACGAGGAAGACGACAAGCCGGAGGTCTCCGCAGGCGGCGACTCGGTGACGGTACGAGTGAATGACCCGGTACTCGGCGGCCGGCTCGATATCGAGGCCGACCTGCTGGTGCTGAGCACCGGCATCGTCGCCGGTGACAACGCCGGACTGGCCGGGTTACTGAAGCTAGACCTGACCGAGGACGGCTTCTTCAAGGAAGTCGATACCAAGTTCCGGCCGGTCGACACGGTGATCGACGGGGTCTTCGTTTGCGGCCGGGCGAACGCGCCGCGAAACCTTGACGAAGAGATCGTCATGGCACAGGCGGCGGCGCAGCGGGCCGCCAACGTCCTGTCGCGTCCGGAACTAAGCTCCGGGGCAGTCGTCTCCGAAGTCAACGCCAGACGGTGCAGTGGTTGCCAGATATGCGTGACAACCTGCCCCTTCAAGGCGAGATCGATGGACGATGACCAGCGAATCGCCGTCGTCGAAGAGGCCCTGTGCCAGGCCTGCGGCAGCTGTGTCGCCGCCTGCCCCAACAGCGCCGCCCGGCTGAGAGGTTACCAAGACAAGCAGATGCTTTCCGCGATTCTGACGGCCCTGTAGGAGGAGTTAGACCAATGGCTGAATCCGAAAAGCCCGAAGGCGGATTCGAACCGAAGATAATCGGATTCCTTTGTCAATGGTGCACGGCGTCGGCGGCCGACCTCGCCGGGACGACCAGGGCGCAGTACCCGCCGAACCTGCACCCGATCCGCGTGATGTGCAGCGGCACCGTCGATCCCGTCTACCTGATAAAGGCTCTCCTTTCCGGGGCTGACGCCGTCATGATCGGCGGCTGCCACCCGGGGGACTGCCACTACGTATCCGGCAACTTCAAGGCGCGGCGGCGCATCGCAATGCTGCGAAACATCTTCGACTCGCTCGGGCTTGATTCGAGCCGCATCTGGGCACGCTGGATCAGCGCCAGCGAAGGTCCGGAGTTCGCCCAGACGGTACGCGACATCACCGAGGAGACCCGAAAACAAGGCCCGAACCCACTGTCGACCGAGTGGGCCCTTTGAGGAGACGATAGAATGCCGAAGACGGCCACCCTGTCCACCGACAAAGGCCTGCGCGCGACGATCAACGCCTTCCTCGCGGAACTGCTCAACAAGCAAGTTGTCGAGGCGATACTGGTTCCGATCACCGATCCTTCGGGGACGACGGTGGTACAGAGCCTGGTTACCAAGCCGGAATATCTCGACAAGGCGGACGTACTCGCCCCGCTGATGCCGGTCAATTCGGCGCGGATCGTCCAGGCAATGACACGGCTCGCCCCCGCCGGTCGCAAGACGGCGATTGTGATGCGACCGTGCGAGTTGCGGGCGCTGGTCGAACTGGTCAAGCTCCGGCAGATTTCGCTGGATAACCTCTACCTGATCGGCTTCGACTGCCCCGGCGCCTACCCGCACAAGACAACCGCTGAGTCCGGCGGCGCGACATCCGACACCTTCGCCGAGCAGTCGCTGGGCGACGGCGAGGTCAGCGGCCTTCGGCCGGGATGCGTCATCTGCGAGTTCCCGGCGCCGCTGTTTACCGACCTGACGATCGGCCTGTTCGGCGTCGACCGCGTAAAGAACATGCTGCTGGTCGCCGGTTCACAGAAAGGCGAGGAATTACTCGACGGACTCGGGCTGACGTCCGACGAGAGTGAAACAGCGTCCCAGCGCGAGACGACGGTCGCCAAGATCGTCGAAGACATGAAGACAAAGCGCGCCGAGTTCTTCGCAACGACCAAAGAGGAGATCGGCGGCACCGAAAAGCTGGCGACAGTTTTCGGGCCGTGCATCAAGTGCCAGAACTGCCAGACGGCCTGCCCGGTCTGCTACTGCCGCGAGTGTTTCTTTTGCTCACCGACTTTCGAATTGGAAGCCGACAAGTACCTCAGCCAGGCCGAGAAACAAGGGGCGGTCAGGATGCCGGCCGACACTCTGCTCTTCCACCTGACGCGGATGACGCACATGGCGGCCTCATGCATCGGCTGTGGAGCTTGTGAGGAAGCCTGCCCGATGGACATCCCGCTGCTCAAGATATTCCAGTTGACCGGCAGCAACGTGCAGGATCTATTCGAATACGTACCGGGTCGCAGCCTCGATGACGAGCTGCCACCGACCGCTTTCCGAGAAGACGAGTTCGAGTGGATAGGAGAGAAATGACGGTCCGGCTGACAACCCCCCAGGGCAGCGAGAGCGCCGACCCATCCTTCGCCGAAGAAGTAATGGGCAGAAGCCACGCCAAACTGGAGCGATGCTACCAGTGCCAGGCGTGCAGTTCCGGCTGCCCGGTGGCCTTCGCCTTCGACTATGCGCCGCACCGGCTGCTCAGAATGGTGCAGTTCGGCCTCAAGGACCGCGTCCTCGACAGCCAGACTGTCTGGCTGTGCGCCAGTTGCGAGACCTGCGCGACGCGCTGTCCCAACGACATCGGGATTGTCCACGTGATGGACACGCTGCGGGACATCGCCATCAGGGAGGAGCGCACCGCCCAGACAAAACTGCCGCTGTTCCACAACACCTTCCTTGGCGAGATAAGGCGCCACGGCCGAATTCACGAACTTACGTTGATCATCCAGTACACGTTTGCCAGTGGTGAGATTTTCCACGTCAGGAAACTCCTCAAGGACGCCCTGCTCGGCGCCAGGATGTTCGCCAAGGACAAGCTGGTGCCGCTGCCGAAAAAGATCAAAGGCATCGGCATCGTCAAGAGCATCTTCCGCCAGACTGAGCGTGGGAATTGCTCTCATGAGCGTAGGAACTACTCTCAGGAGCGCAAGAATGACTGAGACCGGACAGAAGCTACAATACCTCTACTACCCCGGCTGCTCGCTGGAATCGCTCGCCAAGGAGTACGATCAGTCCGTCCGCGCCTGCGCCGAGATGCTCGGCGTCGATCTCACCGAACTTGAAGACTGGAGTTGCTGCGGGGCGTCCTCCGGCCACTGCACCAACCGGAAACTGGCGGCCGCCCTGCCGGCCCGCAACCTGGCGATGGCGGAACAGCAGGGGCAGGACATCGCCGTTGCCTGCGCCGCCTGTTTTCTCCGCTTCAAGCAGACTACTCACGACCTGCGCAACGACGACGCCCTCCGCGAGGAAACCGCCAAGGCAATCGGCCTGCCGTTCGAAGCCAAGGTGGAAGTGAGGCACTTCCTCGACGTATTCGTCCGCCAGGTAGGACTCGATGAAATCAAGAAGCGCGTCAAAAAGCCTCTCGACGGAATGAGACTGGTCTGCTACTACGGCTGCTACTTGGTGCGCCCACCGGAAGTCACCCAGTTCGACGATCCGGAGAACCCGACGATCATGGACGAGTTACTGACGGCACTCGGCGCGGAGACGCTGCGCTGGACGCACAAGGTGGAGTGCTGCGGCGGCAACCTGATGCTCTCCCGGAGCGACATTGTCGGCAAGCTGGTCGACGACATCAGCCAGGCAGCCAGAGAGGCCGGCGCCGAGGCGATCGTCACCGCCTGCCCGCTCTGCGAGGCCAATCTCGATACCCGGCAGCCAGGCCCCGAGACGATGCCGGTGTTCTACTTCAGCGAACTGATGGCACTGGCGCTCGGCGTCGAACCGGCGACCGTAAAATCGTGGATGAAGCGGCACGTCCTGAGTGCGTCCGGAGTGCTCAGCGGACACAGTCTCATCTAGCGACGTTGCCGGCTGCGACGGACGGCGGCAACCAGATAATACAGGGGGTCGACCCAAGATGCAGGCAGTAACCCCGTTCCAGGAAGCGGTTGAGATCATCAAGGAAGAGGGCGGCGAGATCGCCAAGCTGTGCTACCAGTGCGGCCTTTGCACCGGCGCTTGCCCCTGGAACCTGGTACGCAATTTCCAGGTGCGCAAAGCGATGCACCAGGCACAGCTCGGACTGCCCGACTTTGAAGACGAAGACATGTGGCGCTGCGTCACCTGCAACGCCTGCGTCAAGCGCTGTCCGCGAGGTGTCGAGATTATCGATGTCTGGCGCTCCTTCCGTCGGGCAATCACGGAACTCGGTATCGGCGGCATCCCCGACTCGCTGCGGATAACCACCAAGAACATCTCCGGGGTCGGCAATCCCCAGGGTGAGGAACGTGAGAAACGGAGCGACTGGTGCCGCGACATCGACGTCAAAGTATTTACCGCCGGCACCGAGGTACTTTACGTGCCCTGCTGCTACAACTCCTACGACCCGCAATTACACCGGGTCGCCAAGGCGTCCGTAGAACTGATGAAGAAGGCTGAGGTCGACTTCGGGATACTCGGCGCGGAACTCTCCTGCTGCGGCGAGAGCGTCCGCAAGGCTGGCGCCGAGGACCTCTTCCAAAGCTTGGCACAGAACAACATCGGCCTCTTCGGTGAAAACGGCGTCGCCCGGATCGTGACGGCGTCGCCGCACTGCTTCCACACCTTCAAGAACGAGTACCCGGAACTCGAGGGGAACTACCAGGTGCAGCACTTCACCGAGTTCCTCGCCGATCTCATCAAGGACGGCAAGCTGGCCCCCGCCAGAGAACTGGCGAAGACGGTGACCTACCACGATTCCTGCTACCTGGGGCGCCACAACGACATCTACGACCAGCCGCGAGAGATCATCCAGAGTATCCCCGGTGCGAATCTGGTGGAGATGGCCAACTTCCGCGAGAACAGCCTTTGCTGCGGCGGTGGCGGCGGAGGAATCTGGCAAGAGACGAAGAAAGGCGAACGCTTCTCCGACATCCGAGTGGAGCAGGCGATTGCCGCCGGGGCGAGTGTCCTCGCCGCCGTCTGCCCCTACTGCATGGCCAATTTTCAGGACAGCGTCGTCTCAATGGACAAAGCTGAAGGACTGGAGATCAAGAGCATCGCCGAACTGGTGCTTGAGTCCTTGTAGACGATCATCAGGGCAGGACAGGTGAAGCCGCCGGGTTTCCGGCGGCTTCTTTGTTTACCGGGGGCAGTTTCTGGCGGCGACGGTGCGGACTATACTGGCGGGGTTTGTATCAAGAGTATTCTCCGAGAGACGGGACGTTCGAGTTCGTTTGAGTTCATGTCGCCGGGCTGGTGTGCTATCATTTATGTAGGGGAATGAACACCAAGACAGTCGTCAGCAACCGCAAGGCGAGGCACAATTTCCACATTCTGGATAGTGTCGAAGCCGGGATTGCCCTGCTCGGTTCGGAGATAAAGTCGATCCGCGCCGGCCGGGTGAGTCTCGGTGACGCTTACGTGCGGCCGGAGAATGGTGAGTTGTGGTTGCTCAATGCCCACATTGCCCGTAACCCCGACAGCACCTACATGAACCACGAACCGATGCGGCCGCGCAAGCTGCTGCTGCACCGTAAGGAGATAGTCGGCCTGACCAGCCAGATCGGTGAGAAGGGCCTGGCGCTGGTGCCGCTCCGGCTCTACCTTAGGGGTGGCCTGGCCAAGCTCGAAGTGGCGCTGGCCAGGGGAAAGAAGCTCTACGATAAACGGGACAGCATCGCCCGGCGAGAGACGGCGAGGACACTGGAGCGGGCGGTGAAAACGAGGGTCGCTCAGAGGTAGGTCTGCATACGGCAGACTGATTCCTCTCGACAATATGGGGACGCGTGGTTTCGACAGGGAAGGTATATTACAGGATTGCAGGCTGAGGTGCCACTCATCTCAATAAACAAGTGGCAAAACAACAACTGGCGAAGAACCAGTACTAGTCGCAGCCTAGCTATAGGCTAGCGCATCCATCTTGACCCATCCTCGGCGGGTTGGGACTGGGTGAAGAAATGCCGAGGTGCCGTCACTCTGACGTCGATGAGAGTGACGAAAGATAAATCGACTGGCCCGGACGGACTCGGTCAGCGGCGTCTGGTCGGGCAAGAATGAACAGTTGACTAAGCCTGTAGCATATCCTGGGTAGCCTCTTCTGGACGGGGAGTTCGACCCTCCCCCGTCTCCACCAGAAACACAGACGAGCCGTCAAGAGGCTCGTTGACGATACGAATATCGGAGCCTTCCCGCGAAAGCCGCCACCTGGATGATCGGACGCAATGACGGCTGCGGGCTCAGAGGCGGCCATTGACAGCTAAGTACCACGAGATTATGATTGGCGACAAGGTAAACGAAGGCCCCACCCATTGGACTATCGGTTCCACCACTCTTGCGCCGCCCAGAACGAAGAATCTCATTAGAGGCAGATGGTGAAAGAAATCATCGGTGATTTGCAGGCTGAGCGTGATGATCTGGACCGGTTCTTGACGACGCTGTCGGACGAGGCGTGGGATGTTCTTACACCAGCGGATGGATGGACTGTCCGCGATTCAGTGACTCATATCACCCATATTGACGACGCTGCTATCCTACTCATTCGCGGTGACAATTCTCCGCTGGAAGAAGCGGCCAGGAAGGTTGGCCGCTCGCTGTCTCCCGGCGAAATACTCTCGTGGCTGCGGGAAAGCGGGGCTACCATGATTGAAGACTTGCTGGCTTGCGATCCGAAGGTCCGGATTCCGTGGT
>CAZLUE010000020.1:0-13994 GCA_964562625.1 uncultured Dehalococcoidales bacterium
CGGAAGTTGGGAGAGATCGATGTGGTCAACGTTCTTTCGCAGTGAAAGCTGACGGACGGCTTCCATGACACGAGCAACGTCGATTCCCCGGGGGCAGCGCACCGAACATGTAAAGCAGGACGCGCAAAGCCAGGGTGTTTCCGAATCCTCCAGTCTCTCGGCGAGGCTGAGCTGGGCAAGGCGCATCACCTGGCGGGGCAGCAGGTCCATAACAAACGTCATCGGGCAGCCGGCAGAACACATACCGCACTGATAGCAGAGACGGACGTTCTGTCCGCTGATCTCGGTTACCCTGAAGATGAACTCTCCCTGAATCCTGTCGGGAGAGATCTCGACTGTCAATCCGGACCCCCTGTATCCGTGGCGCATCAGGAGACGTGAGGAGCGGGCACGATTCGTTACCTCCAGAATAGCACAGTTGTCAGCGCTGAGAAAGTGGCGCGACAACCGCCGAACAAACCGGAACATTCGCCGCGGAAGTGCTGACAGGGACGAACGCCATTCGCCGTGGCCGGTAAAGACAGCGTCAGTAGGTCTTGATGACCTTACCATGGTTGAGAACCATGTCACCACGTGAGTAGCTAGCGCGAACCAGTTTCTTGATGGTGAAACGGTGCCAAGGATCGAGGGTCGAGGTCGAGTTGTATTCGGCGAAACCGGGTCCGGTCCAAGCATCCCTGGTCTTTCCGTTACCAGGGCGGCCTTCGATAAGTTCCATCAGCGACGGTTCCATGTTGTCGTCGGGATTAGGAATGACACGCAATGACACGCCGGGGACTGGGGTACCGTCGCCAAGCTCGATGGAACGTTCGGGACGCATGACACCTGTGCAGATACGATTACCGCGCGGCCGTTCCATGGTACCGATGATGAGATCGCCTTCCATATCAAACGTGATGTGGGCAAATTTCTTGGGGAAACCCCAGATTTCGCGACCGGCGGCCTGTGGCGGGTCGGTGTCGACGACGATATGGGCGACGAAGGAGCGCGGGCTTCCCTCCCAAAGGCAACCAACCGAAAGAATCGCCTCTAGATAGGGGCCAAGCGTACTGAAGGGGTAACGGACGAACTGCAAGGTAGCAGTGGCCGGAGTGAGAACTTCCAGTCCTTCAGGGAGAATATCGAGAACAGCTTCTTCGTCCGTTTCGTATTGGAAGACTAGGCGCTCGAGGTCCGTGTAGTAGAACGGCGGTTTGGCATAGAGCGGAGCGTCGCTGGGGATTCCGTAGCCTACATTCTGTCTGTTGATTCTTCCCATCTTAGACAACAAAGTGCCTCCTTCGCGTCGATTGTGCGGCCGGCAGTACCGCAATTCTAAGCCGCGCCGGGCGTGCTGGTCAAGGTGACGCAACGTGGCGATACCCGCAACTCAGAGATGACGTGGTTGACTCCGTCATGCGCACGAGGTCTCAGCCAGATTCATCGCGTCTTTGCGATCACTCAGAGAATGACGCGCTTCTGTCGAAGATCGGTTATCTCCGTCGGGGTGTAGTCCAGTTCGGCGAGAACTTCGTCGGTGTGCTCACCGAGGCCAGGAGCGGGACGACGGGCGATGCCCGGCGTCTTCGACAACTTAACGACGATGCCGCGCTGCTGGAGCTTGCCGATATCGAACGACTCGTGCTCGACAGCGAGGTCATTCTCGATGATCTGAGGATGGTCGAAGAGTGTTCGGGAAAAGTTGACCCGGGAACAGGGGACACCGACCGCCTCAAGTCGGTCCAACCAATGCCGCGAGTCCGCCGATAGAAACAACGGTTCGAAGACGGCCGCCAAGTCAGCCGCGTTGGCGTGCCTCTTGTCGGCAGTGTCGAACCGGTGGTCGGCGGGCAGATCTTCTCTCCCCAGTACTCCGCAAACGTCGCGCCAACCGGCTTCGTCTTGACAGCCTAGGTAGAGCCAATCGTCCTCAGTCAGGTACATGCGGTTGAGGGCGTCAGTGCCGAAGTTACCCATCCGTACCGGATCCTGCTTACCATCGTATCTCAAGAACTCGCCGGACTGAGTAGCGATTGCCGCGTTGAGCAGCGAGCCGTGAACGAATTGGCCACGCCCGGTCCGAGCACGCTGATAAAGGGCCAGGGCAACTGAGTAAGCGCCGAGCATCGCCCCGGCGTTGTCCGAAAGGGGAACGCGAAGAAATACCGGCGGATTGCCAGGTCCGCCCTGGGCAGCCATCGCTCCACCAGCTGCCTGGAATATCGGGTCGAAACCGGGACGCGCGGCATCGGGACCGTCCAGCCCGTAGCCGGGCATTGCCAGATAGACGAGGCGTGGATTAAGCGGAGCCAGAGTTTCGTAGTCGGCTTCCCAGCTCCTGGCGATACCGGGACGCAGGTTCTGGACGAGAACGTCCGCCTGAACGGCAAGTTGGCGCAGTATTGTCTTACCCTCCGCGGTGTGAAGATCAACGACGATGCCGCGTTTGCCGCGATTCCATCCTTGGAATGCTCCTCCCTGGGGACGAAGGCCGTCACCCTGCTGCGATTCAAACTTAACTACTTCGGCACCGAGGTCGGCAAGCAGCGCTGCGCAGAGCGCGCCGACGATGTAACCGCCGAGTTCGACGACCTTGATCCCATCGAAGGCATGATCGCTCATGCTAGACGGCACCTTCCGCGGCCAAATGCCGGATGGCGTCGGCTGAATAGCCGAGAGTGTCGAGCACTTCCGAGGTATGCTCGCCGAGACGCGGCGCCGGTCCCTTGATCGCGCCATGATTGTCGGTCAACGTCATCGCTACCCCCATTTGCCGGGTGGCACCGAGGGTTGGGTCGTCGATATCGACCATCATCCGGTTATGCAGCAGTTGAGCGTCTTCCATGAACTCCTCACGACGGTTGACAGGGGCGCAAGGTACGTCCGCCTCACTCAGCAGCTGAAGCCAGTATGCCCGTGGCTGCTGGCGGAATAACTCAGCCATGATCTCGGTGAGGGCAAGAATACTCTCCAATTCCGGGATTGCCCAAGGGGCGTTTTCGAAGCGGGCATCGGCGGCGAGATCGAACCGATCCAGGGCAATGCAAAGTTTGTTCCAGAAGTTCTGATTACCGCAGGCGAGCATCATCCAATCGTCCTGACACTGGTAGAGCCGGTAGACAGGGGAACCGCCCTGCTGCATCGGCTGGCTAGAGGCAATAGGCTGGATGGTATCCGCGCGCAGGAAACTGGCTGATTCCATACCGAGGGCACCGGCGAGCAACGAAACCTCGACCTTCTGACCGGCGCCGCCGGCCTCACGGGCGCAGAGAGCGGCAACGGCACCGTAAGCAGTAAGGAAAGCAGCCCCGTAGCTGGCCAACGGCAGCGTCACATAGGCCGGTGGCCAACCGAGCCCCCCCTGGCCGGCCATGATGCCGGCGAAGGCAGCGACGACATACTCGTCAGCCGGTTTCTCGGCCAGTGGTCCCTTCTCACCGAAGGGAGGAATCGCGCAGTAGATCAGTTTCGGATTGACCACTGACAGAGAATCATAGTCAAGATCGAGAGCGCTGGCCCGACCGGGACTAAAACTCTCGACGACGATGTCGGCGCGGGCGACGAGACGTTGGATGACTGCACGACCACCATTAGTGGTGAGATCGGCGGTGACGCCGCGCTTGCTCCGATTCCAGACAGCGAAACCGGGCAGGCCGCGCGCCTGATCCCCTTCTCGCGGTTCGACTTTGACGCAATCAGCGCCCATCTCAGCGAGGAGCATGGAGGCATAGGGGCCAGCGATACCGGTGGACAGATCTACCAAAGACAGGCCGTCGAGAACGGAAGTCACGTGTTGATCCTCCAGTGCCGGTTAACTACACCGTCACGCTTTGTCATTGTATCCCATCTGTCAACATGGCAGAAACAATCGCAGCTGGAGGTTATGTAAACTTAACTGTCAAGAGCTGCTCTCAGGCCTGCGACGAAGTCACGAACCATGTTGTACGGCGAAGCGTCATCGCTGACTAGTTGCACCAGTCGACTGCCGACAATGACGCCATCGGCCACCCGCCCTACCCGCTTCGCCTGCTCATGGGTGGCGATGCCAAAGCCGACGCAGATCGGTACAGTGGCATAACGCCGGACACGCGCTACCAAGTCTTCCAGTTCTTCCGGGAGGCTGCTGCGGGCACCAGTGAGACCGAGCAAGGACACAAGGTAGATAAAACCGTGAGTCCGTTCGGCGACGAGGCGAATCCGCTGCTCGGTACTGGTTGGTGCGAGCAGATAGATCATATCCAGTCCGTACCGTTCCGAGGCGGCATCGAGATCGTTGATCTCGTCGGGAGGCAGATCGGGTACAATCAGTCCGTCGATTCCAGCACGCGCCCCGGCAACGCAAAACTCTTCGACTCCGTAGCGAAGAACCGGGTTATAGCTGGTCATGAAAAGCAACGGCAGATCGACAGTCCGGCGCAGTTCGGCGGCAACGTCAAGGCAGACAGCCGGGGTGACGCCATTGGTCAAAGCGGCGGCGCTGGCCGACTGGATAGTGGGGCCATCGGCCAGGGGGTCGGAGAACGGTATCCCCAGTTCGATGATGTCGCAGCCGGCCTTGGCCAGTACCGGGACAACCTCGAGGGTAGCCGCCACGCTGGGGTAGCCAACCGTCAGGTAGGCAATCAGTGCGGGGCGCTGCCCAGCTGTGAATATAGAACCGATACGATTGATTGCCGGCTGGTCAGACATCAACGCCAAACGCCTCCATCACGATCGGAAGGTCCTTGTCGCCACGACCGGAGAGGTTGACGATGAGCAATGCGTCGGCGCTAAGGTCGGGAGCGATCCGGGCGGCGTAGGCGACAGCGTGGGACGATTCCAGTGCTGGAATGATGCCTTCGGTGGTCGTAAGCAGACGAAACGCATCGAGAGCTTGGGCGTCGTCGACAGTGACGTAGCTGACCCGGCCGGTGTCCTTGTAGTAACTGTGTTCCGGACTGACGCCGGGGTAATCGAGTCCGGGGGCAATGCTGTGGGTCTCCGCTATTTGCCCATCACTGTCCTGAAGCAGGTAGCTGTGGGCGCCGTGGAGAACGCCAGGCGTTCCCGCCGCCAGCGTCGCCGAATGCCGGCCGGAGTCAAGCCCGACACCGGCCGCCTCGACGCCGACGAGGGCGATGTCGTCATTGACGAAGGCGCGGAAGATGCCGATCGAATTGCTGCCACCGCCAACACAAGCGATAACTTGGTCAGGCAGGCGGCCTTGTGATTCCAGAATCTGCTGTCGCGCCTCGTTACCGATGACCTCCTGAAAATCACGAACGAGCATCGGGTAGGGATGCGGGCCGACCGACGAACCGAGTAAATAGTAGGTCGTCTCGACGTTGCTCATCCAGTCACGGATCGCCTCGTTGACGGCGTCCTTAAGGGTGCGGCTGCCAGAATCGACAGGGCGGACCTCGGTGCCGAGGAGTTTCATGCGGAAGACGTTCATCGACTGGCGAGCGATGTCCTCCGAGCCCATGTAAACGATTCCTTCGAGACCAAGAAGTGCGCAGACAGTAGCAACGGCGACGCCGTGCTGGCCGGCGCCGGTCTCGGCGATGACTCGCTTCTTACCCATCCTCCGGGCGAGCAGGCCTTGGCCGACGGCGTTGTTTATCTTGTGGGCACCGGTGTAGGCGAGGTCTTCTCGTTTGAGAAGTATCCTGGCACCGCCGAGGCGCTCCGTCAGCATACTGGCGAAGTAAAGTGGGGTGGGCCGACCGGAATAATCCGCGTTGAGATGGGCGATCTCGGCCTGGAACGCTTTGTCCTCGCGGGCATCACGGTAGGACGCCTCCAGTTCCTCGAGGGCGAACATCAGTGTCTCCGGGACGAACTTGCCACCGAAGCGGCCGTAGTAACCACGGACGTCAGGTAGAATGTCAAGCCCCATCGGCCCTCCTTACTTCGTCGATGAATGCGCGAATCCGGTCGGCATCCTTGGCACCACCAGTCTCAACCCCGCTGGAGACATCGACGGCCCACGGGTTGACGACGTCAATGGCCTCGGCAACGTTTTCCGGGGTGAGTCCACCAGCCAGGATGAGCGGTACCTCGCGGGCGATATCAGCGGCAAGAGACCAGTCGAAAGTCTCGCCGGTGCCGCCGTAGGTCGCCGTGGAGCCGGTATCAAGGATAAGGCGGACGTTATCGCCAAACAACAGTTGTTCTTCCTTCAACCTCACAAGTATCTCCCGGACGGTTGTGCCGGGAATAACGTGGACAACCCTGAACACAAAGCGTTCGATCTGCTGGAAACGGTCCAACGGCTCATCACCGGAGAGTTGCACCATATCCAGTCCACAAGCGTCAGCCACGCGATTGATTTCTTCCGCGTCCTCATTGACAAAAACGCCGATGGTACGTGGCTTGGAATCGGCATCGGGGAGAGCGGTGATAATTTCGGCTGCCCTAACCGCATCCACCTGACGGCGGCTGGCAGCGAAGATCATTCCGACGAAGTCAGCCCCGGCCTTGGCAGCCGCCATGGCGTCCTCAACCCGCGAAATACCACAGATCTTAACCAACGTCATACCAACTCCTTGAGCTGGGAGGTGACGTCTTCGGCGGTGACCAGCGCCTCACCGATAAGGACGGCGCTAACGCCGCATTCGCCGAGCAGGTTGATATCGGCACGCGAGCGAATACCGCTCTCACTGACGATGATGTGTCCCTCTGGTACCAGCATCGACAATCGTTCGGTAGTTGCGATATCGACATTGAATGTGCAAAGGTCACGGTTGTTGATGCCGACGATATTGGCGCCGACGGCGAGTGCCCGCTTCAATTCTGTTTCGTCGTGGACCTCGACAAGGCAGTGCATACCGAGGCTGTCCGCCAGTGCGGAAAGTCCGGCAAGAGCGGCATCATCGAGAATGGCGACGATGAGGAGAATGGCGTCGGCACCGAACGCCCGCGCCTCGTAGACTTGGTAGGGATCGAAGAGGAAGTCCTTTCGAAGCAGCGGTGTCGTTTCAAGGCCGGCCGCGGCCTTGATATCAGTAAGGTGCGATAGGTTGCCTTGGAAGTGGTCGACCTCGGTCAGTACCGAGACGGCGGCGGCGCCGGCGGCGGCGTAGTTCTGGGCCAGCCGTATCGGGTCGAAGTCGGGACAGAGTAATCCCCGCGACGGCGATGCCTTCTTGACCTCGGCGATAACTGCGATAGAGTTGCGCCCGATCGCTTGGGCGAAGTCGAGCGGCACGGCACGCGAGGCGATCCGCGCTTTGAGATCGGCGAGTGGCCGCGTCGTCTTGGCAACAGCCAGTTCGCGCCGTTTGGCGGCAACGATCTTGTCGAGAATCAATCCGCTTCTCTCGGTGGTATCAAGAACCGCCGTAGTTATTACTCACCCGGACGAAATCATCGAGGACGCGCCGGGCGGAGCCGTCGTCGATTGACTGACGAGCGCGGACGAGGCCATCGGCGAAACCGTCGCAGAGGTCGCCAGCGATGAGACCAGCGGCGGCATTGATAGCAACGACGTCACGCGCAGGGCCGGTTTCTCCGCCGAGGACCGCCCGGATGATCGCGACATTGTCTTCGGCTGATCCTCCCTTGATAGCAGCGATATCGGTCGGATCGATGGCCAACTGCTCTGGGGTAACGCTGAAGGAAGTGACCGCACCGTTCTTGATTTCCCAGATGTCAGTCTTGCCACTGATCGAAATCTCGTCGAGACCCTCCCGTCCGTGGGTGACCAGTGCATGGCGGGCACCTAGCTTGAGCAGGACTTCGGACATACGTGGCGCAAAGCTGGCGTCGGAGACACCGATGACCTGTGCCTGTGCTCTAGCGGGATTGGTCAGCGGTCCGAGGAAGTTGAAAACGCTGCGAATGCCGATCTCGCGGCGCGGTCCGGCGGCGTACTTCATTGCCGGGTGAAAGACCTGGGCGAACATGAAGCCGATGCCAACATGTTCCAGGCAGTGGCGGACGCCTTCAGGTCCGAGATCGATCTTTACTCCCATGGTCTCAAGAACGTCGGCACTGCCGCACTTACTGGTCATCGCTCGGTTTCCGTGCTTGGCGACCTTGAGGCCGGCGCCGGCGACTACGAAGGCGGCAGCCGTCGAAATGTTGAACGTGCCAAGCGAATCACCACCGGTGCCACAGGTATCGACCGTCGGTGCGGGGAAATCGACCTTAAGTGATCTGTTCCTCATCACTTTGGTGAGGCCGGCGATCTCATCGACGGTCTCACCATTCATGCGAAGGGCGGTAATGAAGGCGCCGAACTGGGCAGGGGTCGCTTCGCCGGACATGATTTCTTCCATGACGGCGACGGCTTCGTCGATCGAGAGCGAGTTGCCAGCCACCAGGGAACCGATTGCTCTCTTAATCATGGCTGTCCGTTCACTTTCCGCAGGTAATTCTTCAGGATGTCTTTGCCGACTTCGGTCATGATCGATTCCGGGTGGAACTGGATCCCCTCTACCGGGTGCTCGCGGTGGCGCACCCCCATGATGACGCCCTTGTCAGTACGCGCGGTCACCTCGAGACAATCGGGAACGGTGTCCGGCTGGATTGCCAGCGAGTGGTAGCGAATCGCCTCGAACGGACTGGACAGGCCGTCGAAGACGCCGTAGCCGTCGTGGTGGACTAGTGAACTCTTGCCGTGCATGATTTCACCGGCGTACTCGACCTTCGCCCCATAGACATGACCGATACACTGGTGTCCGAGGCAGACGCCGAGCAAAGGCAGGCGCGGTCCGAAACGGCGGACGACGTCGTTAGAAATACCGGCGTTGAGCGGTGTTGACGGGCCGGGCGAGATGACGATACCGACAGGGTGAGACGCCTCGATTTCGTCGAGCGTTGTCTTGTCATTACGCACCACTTCCAGTTGGGCTCCCAACTCGCTGAAATACTGGAAGAGATTATAGGTGAAGCTGTCATAGTTATCAATCAGCAGTATCATTGTGTTCTTCCGGCGGCAATAGCCTCGGCATCTTCGATTGCCCTGAGCAGCGCCGACGCCTTGTGAACGGTTTCGTCGTACTCCGTCTCGGGAACGCTGTCGGCAACGATGCCACCACCGGCTTGAACATAGGCAATGCCACCGGTGATGATCATCGTCCGAATGGCGATTGCGGTGTCCATGTTGCCCGAGAAGCAGAAATAGCCGACCGCCCCTGCATAGGGGCCGCGACGGTCCGGCTCCAGTTCGGCGATGATCTCCATGGCACGTATCTTGGGCGCTCCGGAGACGGTGCCGGCGGGGAAGCAGGAGCGTAGTGCATCGTAGGGCGTCAGGTCGGGACGCAGCCGGCCAACGACGGTTGAGACGATGTGCATCACGTGAGAATAGTGCTCGACGTCCATCAATTGGCTGACTTCGACAGTGCCCGGCTGACTAATGCGGCCGATGTCGTTGCGGCCGAGATCGACGAGCATGATGTGTTCGGCGCGCTCTTTCTCGTCAGCGCGGAGTTCCGCCTCAAGGGTCGTGTTCTCCTCGATTGTCGCCCCGCGAGGCCGAGTCCCCGCGAGAGGATGATAAGTGAGCCATCTGTCCTCGGAACGGACGAGCAGTTCCGGTGACGAGCCGACGATGTAGCAGTCGTCGAGGTGAAGGTAGTACATGTAAGGCGACGGGTTGATTGCCCGCAACGACCGGTAGATATCGAACGGCTGGCTGGCGATCCGGCGCGAGAGACGCTGGGAAAGAACCGCCTGGATGATCTCACCTTCGTAGATGTACTGCTTCGCCTGATTGACGATTTCACCGTGTCGTTCGCGACTGAGATTTGAGGAGACGGTCGGGTCGACATTTTCATCGGTGACCTTACCATTTGCCTGTTCCGGCGTCAACGGCTGGCGGAGACGCTCGATCAGACTCTCGATCTTATCCACCGCCTCACCGTAAGAGCGGTCGATATCGCCGTCGAGTCGGACGTGGCTGACGACTTTGATGCGGTGCATCAAGTGGTCGAAGACGAGCAGTGTGTCGGTGAACATCATGATCGACTCGGGAAGCCCGAGCGGATCGATCTCCGGGGTCGGCAGTTCTTCGAAGTAGCGAACCGTTTCATATCCGAGATAACCGACGGCGCCACCGTGAAAACGAGGCAGTTCCGGTAACGAAACCAGCCGGTAACCGATCATCTCTTGCTCGATCAGCCGAAGGGGATCGACGGCGCCGGCGTCCTCACCGGCGCCAGTGCGAAGTACCCGGTATGGCTCGGTGCCGATGAAACTGTAGCGCGCCATCCGTTCCCCGCCTTCAACACTCTCCAGCAGGAAGGAGTAGTTATCGCGCGCGATTTTAAGGAAGGCAGCTACCGGGGTTTCAAGGTCAGCGCGAATTTCACGGTAGATGGGTATCAGGTTACCTTCAGCGGAGCGCCGTTTGACCTGTTCGACGGTTGGGTAGTACACCGGGCAATTCCTCCGAACCAAAAAACCCCATCGTCCCTGAAGGGCCGAGGGGTTATCTCGCGGTGCCACCCTTGTTGACCACCGCTGGTGCCGGAAAGGTGGCGATCATCTCTTGTCAGGTACAGAGCGGCACGCTACAGTGTGCTCGATACCCTGGGCTCTGATAACGATGCCCCTTCCGGCAGAACCTACTGTGGCCGTCTGCGGCCGGTTCGGTTCGCGGCTCCCGAGTCCATTCGGCTCCGGCGCTGGTATCGGGCTTCCACCTTACCCCGACTCTCTGAACCACGCTTTGAAGCCTACTAATCTCGTTCTCAGCATTTGTCTTATGTAGTGATGATAGCAAGGCAAGGCCCATGTGTCAAGCCGAGGTGTCCAGGGATAGACAAGGCAGGTGACTGCGGCTACACTGAAGAGGTGACTGCCATGACCGAGACACCGATTTACGAAGATGGCGCCGCCATTGACTGGTGGTTCAAGGCGCTGATTGTCGCTACCATCGCGGCGACCTTCATTCCGGGACTGGCGATTGTCTCCCATCAGCCGCTGGCCGGCTGGCTCTTGCTGGGGACGACGGTGTTCGACGGCCTGCTCTTTCACGTGTTGTTGCCACGACGGTTCCGGCTCTATTCCGACCGGTTGCGGGTGGTCCTCGGCTATCCGTTCGCCTTCAGCGTACGCCTGGACACGATCAAGGAGGCGCGGGCTGTCTCCTCCGCGCAGACACTGTTCAATACCGGTCTGAGGATGGCAACCTCGCCCAGCCACGGTGTCGAGGTTCGCCGCCGCGGCGGCTCCGACCTAATGATATCACCGATGAACCGCGAACTGTTCCTCGAGCAAGTGAACGGCGCGCTGCGTCGGAAATGACGGGTGATTCCGCCTCCGGCGAGAACGACCCGCGGGCGTCCTGCCCGGACTGCGGGGCTGTCTTGTCCGGTGGCAACGCCGGCTGTCGTCGGCTCTTCGAGCAGCTGCTGGCCAATGAATACTCGGACCCCTCTTACGGCGCCGTTCACCTGCTCTGCGTCGATGCCTACAATCTGCACCACCCCAACGGCCAGGGACCGAGGTCGTGCACTTTTCATCTCCTCAGTCTGCAGATGGCGCTCGTGCACGACGCCAGTCCAGCGATTGGCCGGAACAAGTCCTGGCTGCAGCGACGGATGCAGATGGTGGACGCCGTCCTGCAACTGGAACCGCCGGTTTCCATGGGAAAGGTGACGATTGCCGACATCCGTGGGGCGACCAACCCGGAGGACTATGCCGAGCGCGTGAGGCGCTGGGCGGAATCCGTGTGGCGGACCTGGGATATCCACACCATGACTGGGCGCGGGACTGGCTGCGGCAGCTCTAGGCGGGCCGGCTCGGCGGGAATTGACAGCGCCTTATTCGCGTAGTACACTTGTTCTAAGAACCACGGCTTGTGCCTGGCTCACCATCAGAGGAAAGGTATGAAACAGCCTGTCAAGGGTACCACCAGAGAGAAAGTCTACCGGTACATTCGGGAGTTCTTTGGCGAGCGGGGCTATGCGCCGACGGTACGTGATATTCTCAAGGGCTGCGCGATCAGTTCGACAGCGGTCGTCCAGCACCACCTCAACGTCCTGCAGCGTGAAGGGCAGATCAATCGAGACGCAGCCGTCTTCCGCAGCATAAGGCTCACCGAACCGGCCGGCATGACGGGCGTCCCGCTGTTCGGGACGATAGCCGCCGGCGAACCGATCCCGGTCCCGGACGGCGACTCCTGGACAACGGAGGCGCAGGAGACGCTGCAAGTGCCGGAAGAACTGACAAACGGCAAGTCGGTCTACGCGCTTCGTGTCAAGGGAACCTCGATGATCGACGCCCTGATCGACGATGGCGACACTATCCTGATGGAGGCGACGACGACCGCCCAAGACGGCGACACGGTGGCCGTCTGGCTGCGCAACGAACAGGAAGTGACACTAAAGCAGTTCTACCTGGAAAATGGGAAGGTCTGCCTCCGCCCGGCCAACCGGCAGATGGCGCCGATGTATCATCTTCCCGACAACGTCGAAGTACAGGGACGGGTGACGGCCGTAATCAGGAAACTCTAGCCGTCGGGCGAAGGTCACTCATCAGGAACGTCGGTCTCTGTGTCTTTTCGGGAGTAGCGCCGGGCTAGCCACGGGTTCTCTGTGCGCTGAAGCAATCACTGCAAAAGACGGGTCTCCCCAGCCTCGGCTCAAATGGAACCTCAGCCGCCTTGCCGCATTGGCCGCAGACTATCGGGTACATCTGGCGCCTCGGTTTGAAGGTACCGAATGATTCAAAGTCACCGCGCCGCTCCTTACGTGTCTGGCGACAGGGAGCGCAACGCTTGGGGTCATTCAGGTACCCCTTAGCGACGAATTCCTCCTGCTCAGCAGCGCTGAAGGTATAGTCATTGTCGCACTCCACGCAATGCAGCGACTTATCATCGAATCCCATCTGACGACCTCCCCTGAAGAAGTATTTCTGGTTCGAGTTAGGGTCATCCGGGACGCGGGCCACCGTCGTGACTGCAGAGCACTCGGAAACCGAAACCGTAAACCACGCATCGTCAGTCTATCATCGAAACAGGCTCACTGCAAGTCCGCTCGGACGACAAAGTCGGCTGAGATGGCGCCCCGTCCGCGGGCGACGCTTGCCTAATCGACCCGACAATGTAACCTTAACGGACCTTCGCGCGCGTGCAATACTTATGGTAAGCTATGTATACCGTACGGACACCGCCCATCTCGGGGAGATCAGTCAATGCTGGACAGTCTGGCAGACAGGGTACCGAAGTTTTGCGGCTCGGTGACGGTTAGCGAAAGGGATCAGATGGTGATTCCAGCCGAGGCCCCGCCGCGATCAGGACATCACCCCGGCAACCAAGCTCATCGCACTATGAGGACAGAACTGCAGTTGGCTGATCTATGTCACAGCAGAGTTTGTGACCGAGTTCATCACCAACCTAAGCGCGACGCTTTCCGAGTTTGAGCAGACGCTGCGGACGACGCCGATGGCGGACGCTGACAAGAAGGACAGTCAATAAGAGGCGGTAATTACCCGTCTGAATCGAGGGAGTAGTCGATGAACTGGATCACGCGGATGGCACTGAAGAAGCGGTGGGTGACGATGTTGGTCGCGGCGCTGGTGACAGGCGCTTCAATCTGGGCGCTAGTGACAATGAAGATGGAGTTGTTGCCGGACATCGAGTTCCCGATGACCACCGTCATCACAGTCTATCCGCAGGCTCAGCTCGACGAGATAGTCGAGCAAGTCACGATACCGATAGAGGGGCTGGCTGACAAACTCGACAGAATCAGCCATGTCAATTCCACTTCCTCGGCCGGCGGGTCGGTGGTCTTCTTCGAATTCGAGTACGGCACGGACATGGACCAAGCCAACGCCGATCTGGCCGGACACCTGGCGCAGCTGGAGTTACCGCAAGCAGTACGTGGCCTGCCAACGACGATGCCGGGCATCGGCGAGAACCCGCGGATCCTGGCGATCAACATCGATTCAATGCCGGTGGTTACCATCAGTCTGATCGGCGATAAGTCGACCGAAGAACTGAGGCAGGCAGCGAACGACATCGTTCAACCGGCGCTGAAGAAGGTCGCCGGCGTGTTCTCGGTATCGGTCGAAGGAGGGTCGGC
>CAZLUE010000021.1:0-1423 GCA_964562625.1 uncultured Dehalococcoidales bacterium
CCCGATCTTCTCCCGCAGCCGTCGGATGAAAACCCTGAGGGGTTCTATCTCTTTCGCGAAGTCCACTCTCCAGATCGCCTCAGTGACGGTAAAGTAGGTTGTAGTCTGACCGGCATTCTTCATCAGGTGAGAGAGAAACTTATCTCCCATGGGCGTGAGTGTTGTTCGTGTCCGACCGCAAGATAGCTGCCCTGTAGTGGGATTGAACGATAGTGCCCCATGGACCAGTGCCTTCTCCACTTACAGGGTGGCGACGGATGGAGCTTGACCACGTGGCGCCCCTCGGATAGTATGTGCGTATTCGGACGAGGATGAGGGGTGTAC
This sequence comes from uncultured Dehalococcoidales bacterium, assembly GCA_964562625.1. Taxonomy (GTDB): domain Bacteria; phylum Chloroflexota; class Dehalococcoidia; order Dehalococcoidales; family Fen-1064; genus CAZLUE01. The sequence goes on from CAZLUE010000021.1 coordinate 325, forward strand.
GCCGATACAACCCAGGAGGTCATGCAGAATGCCAATGGTGGCGGAAAACAAGGCAGTGCGGATCGTGCAACTGGACGTCGGTGGCGGGATGGTGTCCAACGCATACATGATCGTCTGCCGGGAAACGAAGGAGAGCGTCATCGTCGATACGCCGGGCGACGCGGCCAAGATACTCTATCAGGCGGCGGGGACGCAGGTAAAGTGCATCCTGATAACACATAATCACGGGGACCACTTGGGAGGGTTGGTGGCTGTCAAGGTGGCGCTCGGGGTACCGGTGGCAGCGCATCCGCTTGACGGCGGAGGGCTGCCGCTGACGCCGGACATGAAGCTGAATGACGGCGATACGATCAAGTTCGGCAAGGTCGAGTTGAAGGTACTGCACACACCGGGGCACACGCCGGGCGGTGTCTGTTTCGTGACCGGGGAGTACCTGGTGTCCGGGGACACCCTGTTTCCCGGCGGGCCGGGACGGACGGGATCACCAGAGGCGCTGAAGCAAATAATCGAGTCAATTACCGATAAGCTCCTGGGACTGGACGACGACACGCAGGTATTCTCAGGGCACGGCGACCCGACTGTTCTCAAGAAGGAGAAAGAGGAGATCGCGGTGTTCAAGTCGCGCACGCACGATCCGAATCTCTGCGGCGACGTGCTATGGCTGTCTTGCTAGCGCCGGGCTACCGAAAGACTTCTTCACGGTGGAATGTCTCGGCGAACTCGTAGCTGGAGTCGGCCGACATCTGACGATAGCGCTCCCGCATCCGGGTCTGCATTTCCTCGAAACGGGATGGATCGATCTGGCTCTTGTGGCAGCCAAGGGCGGCCAGCTTAATTTCAAGAGTATCGCTGATGTCGAGGTGGCAGTTGGCGTCCGGCGATCCCCAGAGGAGGACTTCGCGGACCTTGTGGGGCTCGAGTCCTTCGTTACGGTGCTCAGGATAGGCGTGAACGTCACGGGCATATGGAAAGACGGCGTCCATGACGACCCGGCCGGCGATGCGGTGGTCACGATGCCAGAGATAACGGCGGTAGGGGTCGGCGGTGACGACAGTGTTCGGACGGTAGAGTCGGATGAGACGGACTACCGCGCCACGGA
>CAZLUE010000021.1:1433-13677 GCA_964562625.1 uncultured Dehalococcoidales bacterium
GTCGTCGGTATCTTCAAGGCCAGCGTCAGGGTAGCCCATGAAAACAACCTCACGGACGCCGAGCATCTCGGCAGCGGCGAGTTGCTCCTGTTTGCGCAGGATGGCCAGCTCAGCGGGGACAACGCTGGGGTCACTGGTGCCCTTGTCGCCATTGGTGCAAACGACGTAGACGACGTCCTTACCTTCCCGGACCCAATTGACGACGGTACCGGCGATACCAAACTCGGCATCGTCCGGGTGCGGGGTGAATACGAGCGCGTGGACAGACTTGACATCGTTCAACGGACAGAATCTCCTTCGAAGCAGGGTACATGGGTACCGTACAGTGGTACAAGAGTATATTGTATATTACAATTGCACGAGAGGCAAAATCCGCCTCAAGACATTGAGAGAGAGGTTCGAGGGTAGACCTCACCCCTTGCGTCTGCTGGACCAGAGATTGGCACGTGAGTTGCTGGATCTCGGGGACGCCGCAGAAGAGAGGGTTGAACATCTACGGCTGTTGTTGGCTGGTGAACCGTCGATTCACGGGACAAAGAAGCCGGAACTTCCTTGGCGGGCAGTCCGTTACCCCGCTCCCGTACTGCCGGAGCCGAGAAGCAACGTGCAAGAACGGCGGGGTGCGAGAAATCGTACCATTCTCTCGCCGGTAACGGGCGGAAAGGAGAGCAGGCGGCGATGAGTTATGACGAGGCAATCCGCGGCTACCGTGAGTCCGACTTCGCGGGGTTACTGCGCCTGCGAAACGCAGCGGCGGCGCTGGCGGCCGACGGCAGATACCTGACGGCCGAGGCGCAACGTAGCAGTTTGGAACGACCCGGCTACCGTCCGGAGGAGAACCTGTTTGTCATCGAAATGAACGGTGGTGTAGTTGGGTACGCGGACGTGATTGTCGAGTTGAAGCTGGGGCGGGCGATTGTGGCAGGCTACGTCGAGCCGGTGCAGCGCCGGCACGGTCTCGGTGGAAGGCTCTACCAGCGAGCGGAGGCGCGAGCGCGGCAGGCAGGCGTCAAAATCGTCCAAGTAAACGTCAACGAGAAGGACCGGGAAACAGGGGTGGTGTTGGCAAGGCACGGCTTCGCGGTTGTGCGGCGCTTCATCGAGATGGACCTGGACATGACGGCGCCGGCGGACGAGACGACGCCGCGCTATCCGATAAGAGGGATGCGTGACGGCGAGGCTGCACGATTGGCTGACATCCAAAACAGTTCATTCGAAGGCTCGTGGGGATTCAGCCCGAACAGTGTCGATGAGATCGCGCACAATACCGAAGGTAGCCAGGGGACGCGCGGCGCCATCCGGCTGGCGGTGGACGGCGAACGGACGGCCGGTTATTGCTGGATGGTGACAGAACAGTCCGGAGAGAACGATGCGACGCGGGGACGGGTGGCGATGATCGGCGTCGCGGCCGATTACCGTGGGCAGGGAATCGGCCGCGACCTGCTCCGCGCAGGCCTCGCCCATGCCAGGGACCGCGATCTGACAAAGGTGCGGTTGACGGTCGATGACAAGAACCTGACGGCACACAACCTGTATATCTCGATGGGGTTCGTCGACGGCGAGTCAGGACTGTGGTACGAGAAGTCACTCGTCTGAGCCACCAGTTGCCGGCTAGCCGAGGGTAACCCGACAATCGTAGAGACGAACCACCTCACCGCCCAGTTGGTACTTGTAGTGCTCGCCACCTTTGAGAAAATCGAACTTCTTTCGTCCGCGTATGATGCAGTCCTTGATGTAGAGCACCTTCGAGGCGATACCTACGCTGAGCGAGCGGTACTCTGGGTCGTAACCGCTGTTGTAGAGATAGACAACGTCCTGATAGTCGAAGGCAAGGACGGCGGCCACGGGGACACTGTCAAGTTCAAGAACGGCGGGTCGGAGCAGTCCCGCTTCGAAGGTCGCCAGCGTCATCGCACGAAAGAAATCGTCCATCTGACTGGTGAGAAAGGTCGCCTTGTCCGACCGACTCTCGACGAAAAAACCGAGGAAGGTTTCAATAAAGGCGGGGATTTCGCCAGGGTCCTCGATGAAGCGGTAGCTGACCGCACCGGCCTCCTGGAGACGACGGAGTTTGCGCCTGACCTCGTGGCGCTGCTTGGTGGAGAGGAGCAGCAAGTAATCTTCCCAGGTGGCCGGCAGATCGCGCTCCAAGGAGACATCGTCCTCCACCATCGAGACCTGATAGCCGTGTTCGCGGGCGACCGGCAAAAGCCAGCGCCGGGCGATCGAATCCGGCCGGAGTGAAGGCATCTGAAGAACGCTGATGGCACTGCCGGCGAGGTGACCAAGGAGGGCGTTCGAGAAATCAGTCTCGGCGCCACGGGCGACAATAAAGTCGACGAAGTCACAGACGTCGGCGCTTCCGGTAAGGCAGGCGGTGCCGCCCCTGACGAGGAGTGGGGCGATACCGATAAGGCAATCGTCTCGCATAACGGCGGCGAAGCGGAAATCGGCATCCGGGGCGAAGTGCTGCTGCCAGACACGCACCCACGGGGGCAGGACAAAGAAGGTATCCCACGGGAGATCACCGGTGCTGTCTCGCCAGGCGGCGGCAAACCAGTCAAAGTTTTCGTCGGTTACACTGAACGCCATGAGAGTAGTATCATTCTAGCAGGCGAGGCTAGCGGAGACAAACCGGCGATGCTGGTGGGAGTCGTCGTCTGGTCTCCCAGTGATGAGAGCAAGGCCGCTGGTTGATTGAAGGTGATTTGAAAGTGTGGGTCCCCCGTCTCTCTGAATCCACTTCCCGCGGGGAAGTGGATTGGTCTTGGAGTTCTGAGAGACAACCACAGAAGCCCTCGCCCCATGACTGCGCGGCGTTCGACCCTTCCGGTCGAACGCTCGCCCCTCTGACCTCCAGTGCGCCTTAGCCGGCTACTGATCAAACGCAGCACAGTGGCAACAGACCAACCGTTCGATTCCAGCGAGCGAGTCAAGTATTTCATCGGTGGCCTCGGCGCTCGAGGCGTGGTAGCTACGGAGACAGTTGCCGCCATTCAGAAGGCACTCGAACCGTCACGAACTCTCCAGTTTTGCGTGCTCCTCCGCGTTGGAGGTAAGAGAACAGGTCAGAACTGTCCTTCTTTCTATTGTGCTAGTGATCCGAGCTCGTAAGGCTACAGGTTCATCAATGGGTGTTGCCCTTCCGGTAGTAGCTGACCTGTATCTCGACCGTAGCGTACCGGATCAGCGATGGTGTACCGATGGCGCGTCCCCTTTCCTTGTAGGCCGCCGCCATGACCGTGCATATATCATGAGTATCCTCATGTTCTTGGAGTCGCTGTCCCGGGATAGAAGCACATGGCCGTCCGGACTGACGTCCTGGCAAGGGATGGGCACGGAAGACAGCATACTTTCCTCGCCGGTCTCACTTTCACCTCCATCCGGAAATCGTGATCATTATACCGTTCCCGGCGCAACAAGGAGAGACCTATTATTTCTTGACGATGAAGACGGTAGCGATGTTACCCGCCCCAGAACACTGGGCGAGGCCGACGTCCGCCTTTTTCACCTGGCGCGGACCGGCATCGCCGCGAACTTGCGTGACCAACTCGTGGACCATGCGAATACCGGTCGCCCCGAAGGGATGCCCCATCCCCTGAAGACCGCCGTCGGTGTTCACCGGCAGGCTGCCGTTCAGTTCGGTGCCACCGTTCATCTCAAGTTTCCAGGCGGCTCCTTTCTCAACGAGACCGATCGATTCGATACTGTTGAGCTCGCCACTGGTGCCAGCGTCGTGGACTTGGACGACGTCTACGTCCTTCGGGCCAAGCCCCGACATTACGAAGGCGTCAGTAGCCGCCAGCGATATCGAATCGCCGTCGCTACCGTACTTGCCGGTACGCAGTCCAGCACCGGCGATGGTAACCAAGCGGCTGGGATCCTTGACGTACTTGTCGGCGACGTCGCCGGCGCAGATGATAGCCGCCGAAGCACCTTCACTGGTCGGGCAGCACTGGTAGAGGGTCAACGGGTCAGCGATCATTCGCGAGTTGAGGACCTCTTCCAGACTGAATACCTTGTTGTAGTGGGCGTAGGGGTTGAGAGAGGCGTTCTTGTGGGCCTTGACCGACACGCGAGCAAAAGCCTCGGCAGGGGCGCCGTGGCGCGACATGTAGGAACGCATCATCATCGCATATGACGCCATCATGAAGTCGGACCCGATAAGTCTTTCCGGACTCTCGGACGAAGTCGTCGTCACGGGGCCGCGAGGTACGCGCTCAGCGCCGAAGGCAAGGACGATGTCGAACTGGCCGGTGGCGACCGCCCAGAAAGCGAGCCAGAGACCGGTCGAGCCGGACGAGCAGGCGTTCTCGACGTTGATGATCGGAATCCCGGTGAGCCCCAACTGGTTGAGGGCGGCCTCACCCATCGACATGCCTTCGTAGTAGACGTGCCCAAAGTAGGCGGCCTCGATCGCCTTGTATGGAACGCCGGCGTCCTCAAAAGCCTCAAGGGCGGCAGCGCGCGCCATATCAGTCGCTGATTTCTCCGGGAACCGGCCGAACGGGTGAAGCCCGACGCCGGCGACAACCACTTCTCTGGGGGGTTTTATTGCCATTACTATCCTCCTTATTGGTGGCGCCGTTGCGCTCCTCTCTCTGGATTCTGTCTAGCAGGGCGATGCGGATTCCTTCCGACTATCCCCATAACGCCGTTCCCCTCCGGGAAGGGGAAGAGAAAAGAGGTCTGGTGGTACTCCCCAGACCTCCACCATAATGGGGGAGCGTTCGCCCTTCGATCGGGCGCTTGCCCATCTGAACTGCCCGCTGTTGATGGCATGCTAGGCGGCCGTCTTCGGCCGCCACTTGTAGACGACGATCTCGTTGCCATCCTTATCAGTGGCACCAACACGGTTGGTCAGTTCAACGGCCATACCGACCTTGATGTCTTCCTCGGTAGAATCAACCAATTCTGACATAATCACCGGGCCTTCGGGAACCTTAACGGTGACCAGAAGGTAGGGGATGTCCCCCTGCCAGCCCGGCGGGGCCTGGCGGACGACGGTGTAGGTGGTGACGACGCCCTCACCGGTAAGATCAAGCGGTTCAAGGTCATGGGCGGTGCACTTCAAACAGTATTCCGGCTGGGCGAAGAAGGTTTCACCGCACTCCCCGCATTTCCTGCCGAGGAGGACACCTGCGGCACCGTCCTGACTGAGGCGGAACCTCTTCTCGGCGACCGAGATGCGATGCGGCGTCTTCTCTTCAGTAGTACTCATGGCTGGTTGTCTCCTTTCATCCGTTTCACGGTACAGTGGCGCTATCCAGAAACAATCTTCTGCTCCTTAAAAAAGCGAACGAGCTGGCGTGCCGAGTCGTCGGCGTCACCCTCGAGAAAGTCACTCTTCTTCTGGGTCATGCCGCCGCACATTATCATCCTCAGTTTGTCAGCCGACGAGAGGTTGCTGTCGGGGACGAACAGTCCTTTCATCTTGGGTTTCGGTGGGGTGAGGCGGGTCATCATGACCCGCGAGGCAACTGTCCCTGTTTCCTGCGAGGCGAGACCGAGATCGGCCAGTCCCTGCCTAAGTATCTGCTGCCGACGTGCCTTGAGAACGCCCTCGATAGTGGCGTTACGTGGGGCGTCTATGCCGGTCTCGACCGAAATAACCGTCGGCGGCAGGCACTCGATGACGAGGCGGTTACCGTGGTCCAGCTTCTTGTGGAGAATCAGACGACCGGACTCAGCTTTGAATTCAACTTTAACCACACCACGGATGATACCGATACCGAGCATTTCCGCAAGGTAGCTGCCGACGAGGCCGGCCTGAGTATCGTCGGCTCGCTGACCGCAGAATACCAAGTCCGGTGACATGGGCGCCACTGCTGCCGCCAGGGCGGCAGCAGTGGCGGCACTATCACCGTCCACAAAGGCGGGATCGTCGAGTCGGCAGGCGTCATCAGCACCCATTGCAAGACCATGGCGGAGTATCTCTTCGCTATCGTCACCGCCGAGGGTGACTAATGTGACACGAGAGTCAGGGGAGACGTGGCGAACGCTTAAGGCAGCTTCAACGGCAAGAAGGTCCCGGGGATTGGCAGTGACGCTGCGGACCAGTTCGTCGACGGAGACGACGCCATGATCAATGACAATTCTGCCTTCGACGTCGAGGACTTGCTTGATGCAAGCGACAATCTTCATCATTTCACCGGTCAGGGATGGCTGAGGGCGTCGATGACTTCGCCGGCTCCCGATCCAGAGCTTGCGGCGACCACCTCGCGGAGATGGGCGGTCAATGCCGGCAATACATCGAGGACATCACCAACGACACCGACGTCGGCGATTTTGAAGATCGGGGCGGTGCGATCTGTATTGATGGCAACTATTGCCCTGGCGTCTTTCATTCCCATAGTGTGCTGGATAGCACCCGATATTCCGCAGGCGATGTAGAGCCTGGGGCGGACGGTCTTGCCGGTGAGACCGACCTGACGGTCGAGGTCAACCCATTCTTCATCGATGGCTCGACGGCTGGCGCCGACAGAACCGCCAATGGCATCAGCGAGATCCTCAACCAACCGGAAGTTGCTGGCGGTACCCATTCCCATGCCACCGGCAACGACGATCTCGGCTTCGGTGAGGGCGACGCAGAGGGGGTCGCCGGGCACGAAGTCGATAGCCCAGGCGCCCGATGAGGAGAGCTCGACGTCCGGGTGTAATTGCTCGACGGCTGCGGCGGCCGATTCGTCAGCGCCAGGGAGATCGATGGCATCGGCGCTAAGGGTCGCCATTTGCGGACGACCGGCGGGACAGGTAAAGCTGGCCAACGCCTTGTTACCATAGACCGGCTTGGTTGCCAGCAGGCGGCCGTCGACGAGGTCAATGTGGTCGCAAGCGGTGACGAGGCCGGTACCGAGACGGGCAGCAAGACGCCGGGCGATGTCGCCGCCACGCGGGCTCTCAACGGCAAGGACGATTACCGGAGAGCGCTCGTGAACAGTCACCGCCAGTACCTCGGCTTGAATATCAGTGGCGCCCTCGGCGAGGGCCGGATGGTTAATGGAGAGGATACAACCGGCACCGTAGCGAGCCAGTTGCGCGGCCAGTTGATCAGCGCATTCTCCGAGAACAACGGCGACGACCGATCCTCCGAGCTTGTCGGCGATCTTACGGCCTTCGCCGACCAATTCCAGAGAGCCGTCCCTGAAGACGCTATCAGGGCACTCGACCAAAACCCAGACCTCTCGTGACGACATCGTAGCGGCTGAGACCTCTGTCCATCCTTCTGCCCTGTCTGCCGGGACTCGCTAGCGGCGTCTATGCCCATTGTACACGATGGTAGCATTAGCGGAAAGTCATCGGGCGGTCGGGTGCCCTGCACGGGCGCTAGACGAGGATATTGAGAGCCGAGGGGAGAATGCTAAAGCGAGCCGGCGTCAATCCCAGCAACTCGCCGTCCGCCTGGACAGCAGCGCCGGTAGCAGAGTCGACGGTAACTTCAGCAGCCCGAATGGCGTTCACCTTGGGGTGGCTGAGATGGGTACCCCGATAGATTCGGGGGAGTGACCAGAGGAGGTCTGGCTTGCTGACATCACCGACGGTAACAAGATCGAAAAAACCGTCCGTAAGATCGGCGTTTGGAGCGAGGAGCATACTGCCACCACCATAGCGCCCGTTGGCGACAACGGCGGTGCAGAGCTTGCGTGTTTCCGTCTGGCCGTCGATGGTGAGCGAGACTGACTGATTACGATATCCGAGAAAGGTCGTCAGCAGGCCAAGCAAGTACGATGGGAAGCCACCAAGTGCCTTGAAGCGCTGGGTCGTGGCGCGGACGACTTCAGCGTCAAAACCGATGCCGGCAAAGTTGACGAAAAGACGATTCTCGCGGCGGCCGTCGACAGAGTACTCGACCAAGCCAAGGTCGATGAGTAGGCGGCGGGGATCAAGGAGACGACGACAGCCGTCAGAATACCGTGGCGAGAGGCCAATCGAGCGGATGAAATCATTACCGGTGCCGGTACTGATGATGCCGAGCGATACGTCGCCGGCACCGTTAGAGTCATGGAGGCCGTTAACGACTTCATAGATCGTGCCATCGCCGCCGACGGACACAATGAGGTCGTAGCTTCTCTTGACAGCCTCCCGGGCGAGCTCGATGGCGTGCTTTGGGGCCTCGGTGAAATCGTACTCGAAGTGCAGACCGATGCCACGCAGCAACTCATGGATCCGCGGCCATTGCTTGAGTGTCTTGCCGGCGCCGGCCGCTGGATTGATGATCAACCGGGCGTACTGCAAACGGCCCTCCTCATCGGCTCCCCATCTTCCGTGTCGCGATGGTGCCGGGATTATAGCACAAGCGCCGGCCGGCGACCTCGGGTAACCACCGTGGTAGACTGGTGTTATCGGCGAGAGCCGCCAAGTCAGCGTTGCAGGCTGGTAGTTAAGAATGATGAAGGACGCATTCCACTTCAAGCTGGAGGAATACCGGGAAAAGAGACATTTCGACCGAACGCCGGAACCGGCAGCAGAGCGAGAGGACGACGGCCGTTGGCACTTCGTCGTTCAGAAGCACCGGACGACCCGTCTCCACTGGGATTTCCGTCTCGAAATGGACGGCGTCTTGAACAGTTGGGCAAGTCTCCAAGGGTCCGCCGAAGAACACCAGTATTCAGCGACTAGCTGTGCAGGTCGAGGACCACCCGATGTCCTACATCGATTTCGCCGGAGAGATACCGGGAGGTGAGTACGGCGCGGGCAGTGTCGAGATCTGGGACGCCGGTGAATTCCGGCTGAAGAACCGGACCGACGACTTGATCGAACTCAGCCTGGAAGGAAAGAGGCTCTCCGGACCTTACGTTCTGGTCCACACCGACAGCAAGAACTGGCTGCTCATCAAGCGGAAGCCGAGACAGGACTCAAGTGGGGCCGTGGCGTGACTACGCTGCTTGTAAGCGACGTCGCCGTCATTCATGATTCATGTGCTACTTGCCCACCGGAAGCATATCCTTATATGCGGGAGCGTCGCCGGTACGCATAGCTAACGCCGAAGAACGAGGGGACGGGTACAGGCTTTCACAGCCATTCCTACCCGACGCGGGATACTAGCGTCGGCTGCAGCCGCAAGAACGGCAGTAAAATGGACAGCGAGACGAACGGGATGAAGGCGAAGATCAGCCAGATGCCGCCATAGCCTCCCCAACTGTCGAAGGCCCATCCGGCCAGGGCCGGGCCGACGATACTGCCGGCCATGGCGACTCCCATCAGGATACCGAAAAGCGTTCCGAAAGTCCTCCTGCCAAAGAGGTTTCTGAGCAGTGAGGCGCGCATTACGTTGAGCCCGCCGTAACCGGTGCCGAAGAGGACCAGGAACGGCACCAACAACCAGACGCCGATGCTTGAAGCGGCGGCAAAACAGATCAGCCCGACGGCGAGCAGTCCAAAGCCGAAGGCGGTGGCTCGCCGTCGGTCAAAGCGATCGCTGATCCAGCCGAAAGAGAGGCGACCGGCGATGCTCGAAATGGGCAGCGCAGTGGTGACCAGGCTGGCGGTGGTACGATCGACCCCGATACTACTAAGGTAGGGCATGATGTGGATGATGATGGAACTGACCACAAGCGCGTGCGCCGTGAAAGAAAGTGCCAACGCCCAGAAAATACGGCTCTGGAGCGCCTGGCGGACAGGGATGTACAGTTCCTCAGCAATCGCCGCGGAAGCCCAGACGCCGCCGGCTGTCAGTGGCTCATGCGGTGAGGAATCTCCGTCCGGCAGATAACCGTACTGCTCAGGACGATGGCGGAAGAGGAGCGACAGTGGAGCGACGACGATGACCACGCCGACGGCCAGCACGGTGACGGTCACCCGCCAGTCATAGGCGTCAACCAAGCGGACGAGCAACGGAATCATCAGACCGCCGAGGCCGAATCCGCAGATGGCAATTCCGGTAGCGAGCCCGACACGGCGGTGAAACCAGTTGGCGACGGCGGCGGTGAGAACTGTCATCGTGCAGGTGCTGAGGCCGATTGATATCACGACGAATGACGCGTAGAAGGTGACGAGGCTGTCGGTCCGGTTGAGGAGAAGCAGTCCGCCAGCGGCAATGACCGAACCGATGAGCATCAACCGCCGTGGTCCGAAGCGATCCATAAGCAGGCCGACGAGTGGGGCGAGGATGCCCATTTCGAGGCCGCGCAGCGATGCCGCGAGCGATACCTGAGCGTAGCTCCAACCGAACTCGTTGGCAATGGGCTCGAAGAGGGCGGTGAAGCCGTAGAATACGGCGCCGGCGGTATAGAGAGAGATGGCCACCGAGGCACCGACGATCCACCAACCGTAGAAGACTCTTGGGGCTTTAACAAGCGTCATCGGTTCGCCGACGCCGGACGTCGGTGGGTGGTGAAACAGGACGAACGTTGGTCGTCAGGATTGGGCGCCGGGCAGTAAGTCACGCATCTACTATAGCCTCTTGGCGGCCATGTCACAAACTCAGCGAACGGTGGAATTGGCAAGACTGTTTTGCTATAATGACTTGGCTCGTCAACGACCTGGTGCATGATCATGGCACTCCCGATCACGAGACTGAAGATGAAATTCATCAAGATGCAAGGCGCCGGTAACGATTTCGTACTCGTTGAGACCGGCGACAACGAAAACGACTGGGCAAAGCTGGCGGTGAAGATATGCGACCGGCACTTCGGCATCGGCGCCGACGGTCTGTTACTGCTGATGCCATCGGACGTGGCCGACTTTCGGATGCGCATCTTCAACGCCGACGGGTCTGAGTCGACCGCCTGTGGCAACGGGTTGCGCTGCATGGTGAAATACTTCATCGACGAAGGTACGCGCGACGAAATTGGAGGCGAGATAACCGCCGAGACCGAAGCAGGCACGCGACGTGCCCGGTTGCACTCGGCTAACGGTAGTCTGGCGCAAATTGAGGTCGACATGGGCAGACCGGGCATCGGCCATGGGGCAAGGCCGTTTGACCTCGACAGAGGAGAGGTTCGTACTGTTGACATAATGGCAGAACTGAAGGCAACAGTGACCGTCAATGGTGCAGACTACGATGTCAACCTGGTATCGATGGGTAACCCGCACGCCGTCTACTTTATCGAAACGCCGGTAGCTGATTTCCCACTGGAAGAGGTGGGCTACCGGATCGAGCGCCACCCGACCTTTGGTAATGGCGCTAATTTTGAGATTGTCAATGTGGCCGACCGCAGGCGAGTCGAAGCGCGCGTCTGGGAACGCGGGGTAGGGGAGACCCTGGCCTGCGGTAGCGGTGCCTGTGCCATCAACGTTGCCGGAACGTTGCTCGGTAGACTCGATCAGCCGGTCGATGTCAGTCTGCCAGGAGGAGTGCTCAGGGTCGACTGGGATGGCACCAAAGGGGTCTTCTTGAGCGGGCCGACGGAGACAATCTTTAGCGGCGAGTGGCCGTAACGAACCGCCGGTAAAGCCAACGTCATCAGTAAGGATTGAAAAGATGAAACTGGCGAGTAGAGTCGAGAATCTACCACCGTACCTGTTCGTTGCCATCAGCCGGAAGATTGCCGAGAAACGAGCCAAAGGCGAAGAGGTTATCAGCTTCGCCATCGGCGATCCCGATCTGCCGACGCCGAAGCACATCGTCGACCGGATCCATGAAGCGTCCCGCAACCCGGAGAACCACCGCTATCCAGAGTCGGAAGGCCTGCCGGAACTGCGACAGGCGATTGCTAGCTGGTACCAACGGCGGTTCGGACTTTCTTTCGATCCGGAGACCGAAGTACTACCGTTACTCGGCTCGAAAGAAGGCATAGGCCACATGCCACTCTGTTTCATTGAGCCGGGGGACGTTGCCCTAGTACCTGACCCCGGGTACCCGGTCTACTCAGTAGGCACCATGTTGGCAGGTGGCGAACCGTACTACCTACCGATCATCGAGGAGAACGACTATCTGCCGGATCTGGAAGCGATCCCGGCCGATATTCTCGCGAGGACGAAGCTTCTGTGGATCAACTATCCGAACAACCCGACTAGCGCGGTCGCCGATATTAATTTCTACCGACGGGTGGTCGAGTTTGCCGGACGGCACGGCATCGGCGTGTGCCACGACGGACCGTACTCAGACGTCGCCTACGACGGCTACCGTCCGGTCAGTTATCTCGAAGCTGAGGGGGCTCGGGAAGTGGGCGTTGAGTTTCATTCGCTGTCAAAGACCTACAACATGACCGGCTGGCGGATTGGGATGGTGCTGGGTAACGCCACGATGATCGGCGCTCTGAAGACACTGAAATCCAACCTAGATTCCGGTATCAGCCAGGTT
>CAZLUE010000022.1:0-13214 GCA_964562625.1 uncultured Dehalococcoidales bacterium
TATCCCGGGGCGGCCGACAGCCTGAAGGTCCACATTCGGCGGCTCCGGGAGAAAATTGAGGAAGACCCGAGCAGTCCGAAATTGATTCTGATCCGGACCGGGGTCGGCTACTTCCTCGCCAGAACCGACTAGGCCGCCGCCCGACTGGTCTCGCGAGGCGCCAGCCGACAGATCTGTCAAACACTGTAACCTATTTGTTACTTGCCGGCGACACCGTCTTCACCTGCCTGCGCTCGTCGTTATCCGGCGTTTACATGCCTCCGCTAGACCAAAATTTGAACAGATGAAACAGGAGGTAGTCGCATGGTTACGCTCAAGAGTTCCCTAGTGACGATTGGCCAGGTTTTCGGCCTCGTATTCGGCAACAACTTTACCAATCCGGCTGATGAGGCGCTTGGACACTACACACGTCTCCCGTTCCAGTTCTAGAGGGGACTCTACCTCTCTTCGGGAAGACAATGAGTCATGCTAATGGATGTAAGCGCACCGTAAACGACGACACCGAAACCTGCCGTCGAAGGTGCGATTGACAACCGGACAGAACAGGAACTAAACTGATGTAACCTGGGGTGCCGCCTCAGGCTTTTTCTTGGTCACCGGGCTCCTATTGATGGATGATTTCAACGATCTGAAGCAAGAAGCAGAAGAGGCCAAGGAGCGTGTCCGGCGTGACATGCTTGACTTCCGTGACATCCTGCACCGGTTGGCTCGTGAGGCGGGCGGTGCAGGCCATGTCAGGGCAGAAGCGACCATGCGGAGGATGGAAAAGCGGATCGAGGAGACCGCTGCCCGCGTTGAGACTCGCATCGACAAGGTAATGTCGGCGATCACCGGCCCGTGGAACGGCGACGGCAGTGTCGTCAACCGCGAACTCGACCTCAGCGATTTCTCGAACGTTGAGGTCGATTGTTGTTTCCGCGTCGAAATCGTCCAAGCCGGCAGCTATCGTGTCAACCTGATCGGCAGTGAACGGCTGCTCGATTCGCTCAACGTGGCGATTTCGGCCTCGGGCCGGACCCTCAAGATGTCGGTCAAACCGTTGAACTTTATCACCCGTCCTGATCTTTCTGCCAAGATTGAGATGCCGCGTCTCCACAAGCTGCGTCTCTCCGGCGCTTCTAGATGCAGCGTCAACGGATTCACCATCGACAACACCTTCGACGTCAATCTATCCGGAAACAGCAACCTTGAAGTCGACGTCACCGCCGTCGCTGGGATGGTCGAGATATCTGGCGCCAGTCGGATGAAAGGGCGGATGGCGGTTGAGGACGCCGAATTCGTGCTCTCCGGGGCGAGCCGGACGACCCTGAACGGTTCCGCCGGTAACACCGTCCTCAATGCCTGGGGTGCCAGTCGTCTGGATATGGCTGATTTCGCCCTCGGTGACACCAGCGTTCACCTCAAAGGCGCCAGTCACGCGACGGTCAACGTCAGCGGGCGGCTTGATCTTGATCTCAGCGGCGGTTCCCGTCTCAGCTACTCCGGCTGCCCGACAATGGGCGACATCACTGTCTCCGGTGCATCGACCCTCAACCAGGGATAGCTCCCTCGGCCCCACCTTCCAGTGACACTCCGGCGTCATTTCATTGTGTCCGCCGCTGGTTTCATGGCCGCCCCATCGCCGCACTTGACCGGTCGCTCGGTCAACGACGACGCAATCGGCGCCTTCATCGAGTGGTGAGAAGAGCCCTGGTCGAGTGACGTCGGACATCCACGGTTCCGTTCGATCGTGGGTAGCCCAAAGGGCCAGACCCCCTCGGTCTCTCCGGGTCCGACCATCACTGTCAGGCGAAATGACCATCCGGCTAAGGACTACCCTCACGCCGTTGCGGGGAGCTCCAAGAGGAGTGAAAACCGGCTATTTGTCCGACGGGGAGTCTGGATTCGTCCTTGTTCTTTGAGCTGTGTCCTGACGGCCTCTGATCGTCTCGACGTCTCTGGGGCCTCGACCCTCAACCGAGAATAGCTGCCTCGTCCTCTCTCGAGATCGCCGGAGTTTCCGCCGGGCGGCCATGACGCCGGCAGCTAATCGGTGAGGCGGTACATATCGTCGTAGGCTTGGCGAAAATCGGGGTCGCTCTTTGCCAGGGTACTCTTGAGGGCGTTCAGCCTTTCGGCGAAACCGTCACGGTCGCGGTTGCGTACCAGTGCCGCCCAGGTCTCGACGTTCGCCAGGAAGCGGCTTTCTGCTTCCTGTATTCCGGGAAAGCTCATTTGGAGCGATGCGTAAAGCTCCGGGTCTTCGGAGACGACGCTTTCGACCAGTGTCCGCAACAGCTTGTAGGTCGTCCCGCCGATATCTTTGGTCTGTTGGAAACGGCTGTTGTCGAGCAGTGTGTCGGCGGAGACTATCGCGATGAAATGTGCCAGGCCGAGGACGACCGTCATCACTTCGTCATGCTCCTCGGGTGTCATCAACGCCACGCGGGCGCCCTTGCCTTCGAGGTATTCACGGACGTGGTGGGCGAGAGCGGTTTCCCCTTCGTTGGTCGGCGTCAGCACGAAGTTGTGATTCTTCATGTAGCGCGCTCCCGGACCGAAGACCGGGTGCGTTCCCAGTATCTTTCCGGCCTTGATGTGGCGGTGCATCACGGCTACCGGTTCCGCTTTCACCGAGGTGACATCGACGATCACCTGTTCCGGTCGGGTGTGCTGCGCCAGTTGCCGCACCACCGGTTCGAAGGCGTCAGGCGGCACCGATACGACAATCAGGTCGGCGTGCTGTACCTCGGCAATGTCGGTCGAGACGGTGACGTCGATCCGCCGCTGGATTTCGTGGAGCTTGCCTTCGCTGCGGCCGATGATGAGCACTTCATGGCTGTCCTCGCGGAAGAAGCGGGCAAACCACTGTCCCATTCTTCCCGAGCCGCCGACGATGGCTATCTTCATGGGAACTACGGTCGCTCCTTCGCTCAACCGGCCTTGGGGTACGATCCCAGTATCTTGAGGAAGAGGGCGTCTTCGGCCAGTTTGGCGAGGACATCGCGCGAGGCGTCCTCCTCGTGGTGACCTTCGTAGTCGAGGTAGAAGTTGTACTCCCAGGGTCGTTGCCGGGTGGGCCGTGACTCGATCTTCGTCAGGTTGAGATTGCTCGCCGCCATCTCCCGCAGGAAATCGTAGAGTGCCCCTGGCTTGTGGCTCACCGAAAAGACGATCGAGGTCTTGTCGTCACCGGATGGCGGTGCGTCGTGCTTTGCGAGCACGAAGAACCGGGTGAAATTGTGGGCGAAGTCTTCAATCTCGCGGGCGAGGACGGTCATTTCATAGATCTCGGCGGCGCGCGTTCCGGCGATGGCAGCGGCGTCGGTCCCACCTTTTTCCTTGAGTATCTTGACGCTGCCGGCGGTGTCGTAGGATGGCACCAGTTCGCAGTTGAGGTGTTTCAGGAAGGCACGGCACTGGCCGAGGGCCTGTGGGTGCGAGTACACCCGCCGGATCGAGTCGAGGCTGGCGCCGGCATTGGCGATCAGGCAATGGATGATGCGTACTTCGATCTCGCCGCGGACCTTGACGTCGGATTCGAGCAGCAGGTCGTAGACACGGCTGATGCTGCCTTCCAGCGAGTTCTCGATCGGGACGACGCCGAATTGGGCCTCGTCGCGCTCGACGGCGTTGAAGACCTCTTCGAAGCTCTCGAAAGGCTTGACGTGGACCGTCGGGCCGAAGAACTGGACGGCGGCTTGTTCACTGTAAGCCCCGAGCTCGCCCTGGAAGGCGACGGTGATTCCCTCGACGCTCTTGGCGAGGTTCATTATCCGCCGGTAGACGTTCTCGACGCCATCGGGGCTGATCTTTTCCCGCTCGGCGACCGCGCGGACGTGGTCGAGCACCTTGTCCTCACGGCTCAGGTCCTCGACCTGCTTGCCCAGCTTCTTCTTTTCCTCACCGATCTCGGCGGCGCGCCGCATCCGTTCGGCGATCAGGCGGACGATGCCGTCGTCAGCCTCGTCGATCTTCTTCCGTAGGTCCTCTAAGCTCACTTGCTCACCTTCAGGACTCCCGCCCGGAGGGCGAAGTCAGCCAGTGTCGTCGCCATCATCGCCTCTACCACCGGAACGGCTCTCGGCACAATGCAGGCGTCGTGCCGGCCTCGAGTCGCCAGCGTCGCCGGCTCCGTCTTCTCGAGATTCACCGTTTCTTGGTGGAGGGAAATCGACGGCGTCGGCTTGACGGCGACACGAACCACGATAGGCATCCCGTTGCTGATGCCGCCGAGGATACCGCCGGCGTTGTTGCTTACCGCGGTCACCTTTCCTTCCCGGACTTCGAACGGGTCGTTGTTCTCCGAGCCGCGACGGGCGGCGGCGGCGAATCCGGCGCCGAACTCGACTCCCTTGATCGCCGGAATCGCGAACAGCGCCTTGGCGAGGTCGCCTTCGAGGGTATCGAAGACCGGCTCGCCGAGCCCTGCCGGCACTCCGAGGGCGATGCCCTCGATGATGCCACCGAGGCTGTCACCATCCTGCTGGGCCTGTTCGATCTCGGCCAGCATTCTGGCGGATGCCGCCGGGTCGGCGCAGCGCAGCCCGTCGCCTTCGGCGTCGACCCTGATGTCCTGTGGCTGCGCCGGCGCCGCCCTGACCCCGCCGATTTCGATGGTGTGGGCGAGCAGCTCAATGCCGGTCGTCGCCAGTAACTTGCGGGCGACGGCGCCTGCCATCACGTAGCCGGCGGTGATCCGTCCGGAGAACCGCCCGCCACCGCGAAAATCGTTGTAGCCGCCGTACTTGACGAAGGCGGTGAAGTCGGCGTGCCCCGGCCGCGGCAGAAAGCGGTCTTTCAAGTACTGGCTGGAATCGACGTCGCCGTTCCACGCCAGCAGGCAGATCGGGGCGCCGGTGGTGTGCCTCTGGTATATCCCGGAGAGGATTTCGACACGGTCGGCCTCGACGCGGCTGGTGCTCGCCGCCCCCGTTCCCGGTCGCCGGCGGTTGACGTCGGCCTGGATGTCCTCCTCGGAAACGGCCAGCCCCGCCGGACAGCCGTCGACGACGACGCCGACGCAACGCCCGTGACTCTCGCCGAAGCTGGTGATGGTGAATATCCTGCCGAGGCTGCTAGTCATGGCTGGTCACCCTGCCGCCGATGTCGGCGAAGACTTCCCAGAATTCGGGCCAGGTCTTGGCGACACACTCGGCGTCCTCGATCACGACGTCGCCGGCGACGCTGCCGAGCAGCCCGAAAGCCATCGCGATCCGGTGGTCGTCGTGGCTGTCGATGACGGCCCCGTGGGGCCTCGCACCGGCTATCAGCAGACGGTCGTCTTCCTCGACGACGCCGATCCCCATTCTCTCCAGTCCTTCCCTGACGGCGGCCACCCTGTCTGATTCCTTGATCCGGGCACGCCGGACGCCGCTCAGTGAACTGGTGCCGTCGGCAACTGCCGCCAGCACCGCCACCGTCGGCAACAGATCTGTGCAGTCGCTGAGGTCGGTCGTGATCGCCCTCAGCCGCTGCCGCGGCCGCCGCACCCGGATGGTGCCCCCACTGACTATAACCGAAGCGCCCATCTCCCGCAAGATTTCGAGGATGGTCCGGTCACCCTGAAGGCTCTTGGTACTGAGATGTTCGACCTCGACTTCGCCGGCCATCGCCGCCAGCGCTAGTGGGTAGGAGGCCGACGACCAGTCCGCCTCCACTTCGTAGCGGGTCGGCCGGTAGGTCTGGCGGGCGACTTCGAAGACGTCCTTGGTTTCCGAGAAGACCGCCGAGACACCGAACCACTGCATGCAGTCGATCGTCATCAGCACGTAGGGGACCGATTCCAGCGGCGTTGTCAGCTTGACGGTAACTCCCTCGGCGGCCCGCGGCGCCGCCAGCAGCAGCGCCGAGACGAACTGGGAACTAACGTCGCCCGGTAGTTCAGTGGCGCCGCCTCGAAGGCCTCCGCCCTCGACTGTCACCGGCGGCAGGTCGTTTTCGGAGGAGCAGGTGACGCCCAACCGGCGTAGCGCCTCGACCAGCTGTCCAACCGGCCGGCGGGCCAGTGACCGTCCGGCGGTGAGGCGGTGACGCCCCGGTAGCAGGGCGCTGATCGCCGCCATGAAACGCAGCGTCACCGCCGACTCACGACAGAAGAGGTCGGTGTCTGATTCTCTGAAATGACCACCGCCCGAGACTAGCCAGCGACCTGTCTCCTGGCGGACATGCACGCCCACTTGATCGAGTACGGCGATCGCTGCCTCGGTGTCGTCGGACCCGAGCGGGCGGACAAGCTCACTCTCGCCGGCGGCGAGCGCGGCGCACATCAGCCCGCGTAACGTGTAGCTCTTCGACCCCGGCGCCGCCACCCGACCGGCGACGTCACTCTTTGAGATCGAAATCTTCATCTTGCCTCAACCGGGCGACTATCTCGCCGGCGACTGCCTCGGCGGTGAGACGCGAAGTGTTGACCGTGATGTCGGCGGCGCGCTCGTACAACGGTCGCCGGAAGGCCATCAGTTCGCGGATGCGTTGCCTGGGATCGTCGACCTGGAGCAGCGGACGTTCGGTCGGGTCGGCGGTGGTACGGCGCAGCACCGCCGACGGTGACGCCGTCAGGTAGACCGTCCTTGACGTTTCCCGGAGGCGGTCGATGTTGATCTTGTTGAGGACGGCGCCGCCGCCGCAGGCGATGACGCGCCCTGTCTCCTCGGCCGCCCGCCGTGTCACCTCGATTTCCAATTCCCGGAAGCCGATCTCACCGGCGTCGCGGAAGATGTCTGGTATCGCCTTGCCGGCGGCCCGTTCGATGAGATCGTCCATCTCCACGAATTTCAGCCTGAGCCGGGTCGCCAGCGCCTTGCCGACAGCCGTCTTGCCCGCGCCCATGAAGCCGATCAGGGCAATGTTGCTTTTCATGGCTTCTCCAACAGCCGGACGGCTTCATCTCTCATCAGCCTGTTCGGCGCCGGCTTCCCCGTCCATTTCTCGAAGGCGATCGCCCCCTGCCAGGCGAGCATTTCGATGCCGGCGACGGTGGCCGCTCCGGCGGTCTCGGCGTCCCCCAGCAGCTTCGTCTTCAGTGGGTTGTAGACGATGTCGAGCACCGCCAGTCCGCCATGCAAGAGGCTGGCCTTGACCGGCGTCGACTCCGCGCGCGGTACCATGCCGACGCTGGTGGTGTTGACCAGCAGGTCGGCCCCGTCGAGCGCCCCGGCGAGGTTGTCGTCGGTCAGTTCCAGCGCCGGGATATTGCTGCCAAAGAAGCGCGCCAGTCGGGCGGCCAGTTCCTCGGCCCAGTCCAACTCCTCGCGCCGGTTGAGAATTGTCAGCCGGCCGCCGCCGTCGGCAAGAGCCAGCGACACTGCCCGCGAAGCCCCGCCGGCGCCGAGGACGACGATCTTCCGTCCGTCGGTCTCGATTCCCCGCTCGGCCAGGGCCCGCATCGCTCCCGAGGCATCGGTGTTGAAGCCGGTCAGGACGCCGCCGTCGTTGACAATCGTGTTGACGGCGCCGATCTTCTCAGCCAGCGGGTCCAGCTCGTCGAGGAAGGCCATCACCGCCACCTTGTGCGGAATCGTCACGTTCAAGCCCTTGATGCCGAGCGCCCGCATTCCCCGGATCGCTTCGCCCAACTCTTTGGCGGACACCCGAAAAGCGGTGTAGACGAAGTCGACCCCGGTCTCGCGAAAGGCGGCATTGTGCATCGCCGGCGACATGGTGTGCTCGATCGGGTCTCCGATGACGGCGCAGACTGAAGTGGTGCCGGATATTGAGTTTTCCGTCATGATGCCACCACTCCGTTTGCGCTCCGGGCGCCGGTTGTGCCCGATATCGAATGGTCGGTCATGGTTTCACTATCCCGTAGAGTTTCCTTAGTTCGACGGCTGTCACCTGTCCCGGTGCCGATTCCGCGCCCTCCATCAACGAAGCGTAAGTGAAGTCGCTGCCGGCCATAGGTGACAGCACCCGGCTGGTCACTCCCAGCGGCCCCATGGCGAAGGCGACCAGCCGCGCCTCGGGGAATTCGGCGAAGAGACCGAGTACCGTGGCGTTGTCCTCGAACCGGGTCGCCGTCGTCACCAGCTTGCAGATATCGGCGCCGGCATCCAGTTGCCGCTGGACGATTCGCCGCAGCGCGTCCTGCCCCGCCGTCTTCTCGAGGTCGTGGTGGGAGACAAGCAACTGCGTCTTTCGCCGGATGAGCTTGCCGATGTTGTCCAGATTCTTCGTTCCCAGCTCAACGTCGACGATTGCCGCGCCGCGTTCCACCGCCCGCAGCAACTCCTCGATCCGGCGCGCTTCCGGTCCGCGCCAGGCGCCGCCGAGGGCGGCGCTTCGGTTGCAGGCGATCCACGGCTTCGACAACTTCTCGGCGAGCTTCTCCCAGCCGTCGCCGATGAGATCGATCCGTACTTCGAAGAGGTCGACGAACCGTTCCGCGCGGCGCACCGTTTCTTCGTCGGCGCTGGTGATCGCACCGCAGACTATCGGCGACTTCATCGTAACGACTCCAGTGCCGTCCGCACCCGTTCGGCGTCGACCTCGTCGCTGACGAAAACGTCGCCGATCGTTCGCAGGAGGACGAAGCGCACCCGTCCATCAACGATCTTCTTGTCGTGCTGCATCGCTTCGAGCATCTCTTCCGTGTCGAGCGCCGGTAGTTGCTCGACCAGTCCGGCGCGTTCGATCAACCGTTCGATTCGCCGTAGTTCGTCGTCACCGAGCAGGCCCATCGCCTGCGAGATCCGCCCGGCGACCAGCATCCCGAAAGCGACCGCCTGGCCGTGGCCCACGCGGAAATCGGAGACCGTCTCAACGGCGTGCCCGGTGGTGTGTCCGTAGTTCAGCACGTTACGTAGTCCCAGGTCCAGTTCGTCCCGCTCGACAATGCCGGCCTTGATCGCCGCCGATCGCGCCACCAGCCACTCCATCACCGTCTCGTCGAGTGCCAGGGCGCGGTCCAGGTTGTCCTCGATGTAGGCAAACAGTTCGGCGTCGAGAATCGCCCCGTGCTTGATGATCTCGGCGAGACCGTCACCGATCTGTCCCCGACTGAGGCTCTTCAGTACCTCGGTGTCGGCTGCCGTCAGCCGTGGCTGGTAGAACGCGCCGACCATGTTCTTCAACCGTCCGTGATTGACCGCCGTCTTGCCGCCGATACTGCTGTCCGCCTGGGCGAGCAGTGTCGTCGGCAGTTGGATGAGGGGCACGCCGCGCCGGTAGGTGGCCGCGGTGAAACCGGTCAAGTCACCGAGGACGCCGCCGCCGAGCGCCAGCAGCGGTGTGTTCCGCTCGGTGCGAGCGTCGCTCAACTCACCGTACAACCGACCGGCCGTCTCCAGTGACTTCTGTTCCTCGTTCTCTGGCCCGCTGAGGACGGTTACCTTGAAGCCGGCGCCGTCGAGTTTCCCCGCCAGCCGCCGGCCGTAGAGTCCGCCGACGGTGGCGTCGCTGACGATCACCGCCTTGCTGGTGAAGCCGAGTTCGCTCAGCATCGCGGGGAGGTTGCCGAGCAGACCCGCGCCGACGCATATCCGGTAGCTTCCACTCTTCAGTTTCACTTCGACCGTCTTCATGGTGCCTTGTTTCGTCGCGGCAATTGCCGTTGCCTGATTCTCCCTTGGATTATATCAACCTGGTGTGCTCTCCGGCCAGCCCGGCGAACAGCCTCTCCTGAAACCAGAAAGACCCTCCACTGGGGAGGGTCTCTTCGAGAACCGGTTGACCGTCCTGTCGGTCCGTGTCCCGCGCCTAAGCTTCCCACGCACTGGTGCCTGGCATTGCAAATGCCAGGTAACCGTAATACTTTCCCTGGAAAGCTTTCAGTGTTTTCATCACTCTCACGTCTGCTTACCATAACACACACTGCAGACCATGTCAAAAAACTGCGGCCGATTGCGCCGCCATCCTCAGGCTGGTATAATGTGAGCCTATCCTTCCTGCCTCCAGTCGAGGCGGAAGGTTCCCATTATGTCGGCGGGGACTGCGAACGATTATGGCCGGTGACAAATCCGGGGCGGACGGCGCCAGCCCACTCGAGGCGATGCGCCACTCGGCCGCTCACGTCATGGCCGAGGCCGTCAAATCGCTCTTCCCGGATGCCAGGTTCGGCATCGGGCCCACCATTGAAAACGGCTTCTACTATGACTTTGACCTGTCGCGGGCGCTGACGCCGGAAGACCTGCCCGCCGTCGAAGACAAGATGAAGGAAATCATCGCCGCCAAAGAACCGTTTGTCTACGAGAACATTACCCGCGACGAAGCCCGTGAACTCTTCGCGGATCAGCCATACAAGCTGGAGTTGATCGACGAAATCCCCGAGGCCGAGATCAGCGTCTACCGGCAGGGCTCCTTCACCGATCTCTGCCGTGGTCCGCACTTGGAGTCAACCGGCGGCGTCGGCGCTTTCAAGCTGCTCACCATCGCCGGGGCCTACTGGCGCGGCAGCGAGACAAGGCCAATGTTGCAGCGCATCTACGCCACCGCCTGGCCGACCGGAAAGGAACTCAGAGCCCATCTGGCGCATCTGGAAGAAATAGAGGCTCGTGACCACCGCGTCCTCAACCGGCAGCTCAACCTCTACATCACACCTGAAGAGATCGGCGGCGGTCTCATCATCTACGGCCCCAAGGCGGGTCGCATCCGTACCGCCGTGGAGGACTTCTGGCGCAAGGAACATTACGCCAACGGTTACGAACTGCTCTACACGCCGCACATCGGGCGGAGTACCCTCTGGGAGACCAGTGGCCACCTTGATTTCTACAAAGACGGCATGTACTCGCCGATGGACATCGACGGCCAGGACTATTATCTCAAGCCAATGAACTGCCCCTTCCACATTCTCGTCTACAAATCGCAGACCCGGTCATACCGGGACTTGCCGCTTCGCTGGGCGGAACTCGGAACCGTTTATCGCTACGAGCGCTCCGGCACCCTCCACGGCTTGCTGCGTGCCCGTGGTTTCACCCAGGACGACGCCCACATCATCTGCACCCCGGAGCAGATAGAGGATGAAATTGCCGAGGTACTGCGGTTTTCGCTGTTCATACTGGACGCCTTCGGCTTCCCGGAATACAAGCTCTACCTGGCGACACGTCCGGAGAAGGCAATCGGCACCGACGAGCAATGGCGCGAGTCGTTGGCGGCCTTGCAGAGTGTCATCGAGCGTGAGGGCCTGCCCTACGAGGTTGACGAGGGCGGCGGTGTCTTCTACGGGCCGAAGATAGACCTCAAGATCAAAGACGCCATTGGGCGTGAGTGGCAGACGTCGACCATCCAGTTTGACTTCAATTTGCCGGAACGATTCGACATGACCTACGTCGGCCAGGATGGCGCCGAACACCGCCCCTACATGGTGCACCGCGCCTTGCTCGGAGCCTGGTGCCGTTTCTTCGGTCTCTTGATTGAGCACTATGGCGGCGCTTTCCCTGTCTGGCTGTCGCCGGAGCAGGTCGTCGTCATCCCGGTCGCCGACCGCCACCTCGACTACGCGGCCTGGTTGGAGAAGGAGTTGCGGAAGGCTGAGGTTCGCGTCCGGGTGGACACCCGTGCCGAGCGGATGAACGCCAAGATTCGCCAGGCGCAGCTCGATAAGGTCCCCTGCATGGTGATTGTCGGCGACCGCGAAGTCGAGAATTCGACTGTCTCCGTCCGGCTTCGTGGCGGCGCCCAGGTGCCGGCGCTGTCGCTTGACGCTCTCAAAGAGGCTATCGGCCGGGCGGTCACCGAACGCGCCACTGACCTCACGTTTGCTTGAATCACAATTGATGATGTACTATAGAGTTTCTCTGTGCTACACTGGTATCTTAGAGGTGAGTTAGAACATAGTTAAGAAACTCCGCGTTAACGAGCAGATCAGAGTCCCGGAAGTGAGACTGGTCGGTGACAAAGGCGAGCAGTTGGGCGTCATGACGGTGGTCCAGGCCCGAGATGTCGCGTGGAAACAGGACTTGGACCTGGTTGAGGTGGCCCCCACCGCCACCCCGCCAGTGTGCCGTCTGCTCGACTACGGTAAGTTCAGATATGATCAGGCCAAGCGGGAGCGTGGTGACCGCAAGAGCCTCAAGATATCGCTGTTGCGCGAAGTGCGCCTGAGACCCAAGATCGGTGTCCATGATTTTGATGCCAAGGCACGGTCGGCCAAGAAACTCCTCGCCGATGGTGACAAACTAAAAGTAACCATCATGTTCCGGGGGCGTGAAGTGACCCACCCTGAATTGGGCTGGAAGCTCCTGCAACGAATGACCAAGGAACTTGAGGGACTGGCCCAGTTGGAACGGCAACCGGTGATGGAAGGACGGCGGATGAGCATCATCCTGACACCGGTCGCTGCCCAGAAGGTCAAACCCAAGGAAAAAGAACCGGAATATGCCAAAGCTCAAGACGCATAAGGGTGCCAAGAGTCGGTTCCACATTACCGGCTCCGGCAGGATAATGAGGACCAAGGGTGGGAAGAGCCACTTTCGTCGGCGTAAGCCGGCACGGGTCAGGCGTCTTTACGACGAGACAGTCCCGCTGAGTGACGCTGACAGGGTCCGGATACGAAGATTGATCCCCTATGGGGTCAAGTAAGCTTCCGCCACCGCCCGGCTGGCGCCGGGCGATCGTCCATCCAGGAGGAGTAACTTGCCACGAGTCAAGAGAGGTGTGACGTCACACCGCCGGCACAAGAAAGTACTCGCCCTGACCAAGGGTCACCGGGCAAGCAAACACTCGCTTATCCGGCGCGCCACCGAATCGATGATACATTCGCTGGCCTACGCCTACGCCCATCGCCGGGAACGCAAGGGTGACATGCGTCGCCTGTGGATCACCAGGATCAATGCCGCCAGCCGAGCCGAAGGCCTTACCTACGGCCAATGCATGTATGGCCTCAAACAGTCCGGCGTCGACGTCAACCGCAAGATGCTGGCGGACCTCGCCGTCCGCGAGCCTGAGTCCTTTAGCGGCCTGGTCGAGATGGCCAGGCAGCAGATTCAGGGTTAGCGACCAAGCCCAATCGATTCACCGTCGGCGAACCCCTTCACTGCTGTCAGCGAAGGGGTTTTCTTATTCTGTGGAGAGTAGTTCCCTCCGGCTGTCGGCGAGACCGACGACAAGGCAATAATCTTGACCGTCAGTCTTGGGTAGCCTATAATCCAGGCGACACGGGGCGTGAAATGATAGACAGACTGGAAGAACTGGCGACCGCCGCGCGGCGCGAACTGGACCAGATCACTGAGGATGCCGATCTCGAGGCTTGGCGCGTCCGCTACCTCGGCCGCAAGAGCCAGTTGACCGGACTGCTGCGC
>CAZLUE010000023.1:0-13061 GCA_964562625.1 uncultured Dehalococcoidales bacterium
TGAGATACTCGCTCACCTTCCAGCCAGTTTCCTCAAGAATGCCTACGAGTTCGCCTCTCGATACCTTCAGATAGTTGAACCACGGTGTAGTGTACATCCTATGACGGACATCGCGGAAACCATCCAACGCCGGCCAAGGAGCATCGTCTAGTGGACGAATACCTGAAAAGCAACCGCACCCACTGGGACGAAGTGACTCACCATCACGATCGGTCGAAATGCTACGACGTGGCCGATCTCAGAGGCGGCGAGCGCACTCTGAAATTAGTGGAGCTCGAGAAGTTGGGTGACGTCTCCGGAAAGTCTCTGCTCCACCTGCAATGCTATTTCGGCATGGACACACTCTCTTGGGAGCGCCTCAGCGCTGTCGTCACCGGCATCGACTTCTCTGAAGAAGCCATATCGTTGGCTCGCCGCCATAGCACTGAGACCGGCATCAGAGGAGACTTCATCTGCTCCAACCTCTACGACATTCCCAACATCATCAAGGGCCGCTCCGATATTGTCTTCACGGCATATGGCGGCAAGGCCTGGCTACCGGACACACCCAGTTGGGCAACGATAGCCGCCAGCTTCCTCAAGCCCTGTGGGCATTCTACATCGTTGCGAATCATCCCGTGATGCAGATCTTTGACGATTCTTCAGGATCCCAAGCGTTAACAGTCAAGGGGACGTACTTCGCCGACAAGGCACCGGACACTACGAGTCGGGCTATTCGTGCGCCGGAGCACCGGTCACCAACCCCTGCTATGAATGGACACACCATTCGAGTGAGACTCTAAGTTCACTCGCAACGGAGAGGTTGCTGATTGAGTTCCTGCACGAGTTCCCGCCGTGTGACTACCAGCACTGGGCCTTCATGGGACAGGAACGAGGACGGCTGGTGGCGGCTTCCTGGAGACCCGCTGCCGCTCCTCCTCTCAATCCAAGGCTAGCAAGACGGCCTAGCCCGCGAGCACGGAAGAAACCATGGACAACGAAATCGAGCAAGCCGCCCAAGTACTGCGCGAAAGCAGCTATGTCGTCGCCCTCACCGGGGCCGGCATTTCCGTCGAGAGTGGCATCCGGCCCTTCCGCGGTAAAGGTGGCCTCTGGACGGAAAAGGGAGAGCCGCCGATGAACGGCTACCAGCGCTTTCATGCCAACCCCAAGGGGCACTGGGAAGAGATCCTCAAGCGCCGCGCCACGGAAGGAGACTTCAGCCAATCACTGGCCGAGGCGGCGCCGAACGCCGCCCACCTCGCCCTGGCCGAACTGGAGGAAATCGGCATCCTCCGCTATCTGATAACCCAGAACGTGGACAACCTCCATCTCCTCGCCGGCAGCCGCAACGTCGCCGAGATTCACGGCAACCACACCAAACTGCGCTGTATTGAGTGCAACGCCCGTTACCCGCGAAAGGAGATATCGCTGGAGTCGCTGCCGCCACGCTGCCCGGCTTGTCAGGGAGTCGTCAAGAGCGACACCGTGATGTTCGGCGAGCCGATCCCATTCGATGTCCTCACTGCGTGCCAGGCGGAATCGAGCAAGGCGGACTGCATGATATCGGTGGGAACGTCCGCCTTCGTCTACCCGGCCGCCGGATTCCCGCTCGACGTCAAACGGACCGGTGGCAGTCTCGTCGAATTCAACCTCGAGGAGACCCAGCTGACGTCGCTGTGCGACGTCTCCGTCCGGGGAAAAGCCGCCGAAGTGGTGCCACGGCTGCTGGAACTGCTCAAGGCGTCTGGCTGAAAGGCCCGCCGAAACGGCGGCAGACCGTTGGCGCCGCTTGAAAAACAGCCCGCATACCGATACTATTTCTCTTGATGAAATAGAAAGGGGAATCAAGCCATGAAACTGAAGGACGTCAAATCGATCGGGGTCGTCGGGGCCGGTGTCATGGGTGGCGGAATCTCTCAGTCGGCGATCGTTGCCGGCCACAAAGTCATCTGCCGCGACCTGACCGACGAAATACTGGTGCGGACACGAGAGACGATCACCAGCGGCCGCTTCGGCCTCAAAGGCGGCGTCGAGCGCGGCAAGCAGACTCAGGCGGAAATGGACGCCGCCCTAGCCCGCTTGACGCTGACGACGGATGTCGTCGACCTCAAGGACTGCGACCTCATCATCGAAGCAATCGGCGGTGGTGACGACGGAAAACTGGAAAACAAACCGCTGAAGTTGACCGTCTGGAAGGAACTGGACGCCATCATCAAGCCGGAAGCGGTTTTCGCCAGCAACACTTCGGTCTTCACCATCACCGACCTCGCTGTCGTCACCGAGCGCAAGGACCGCTTCATCGGTATGCATCTCTTCAGCCCGGCAAACATCATGAAACTGGTCGAGGTTATCTACACCGCGGACACGTCCGAAAAGACCATCCAGCTGATCGAGGACCTCGCCAAGAGCCTGGGAAAGACTTCGGTCCGTGTCAAGGACGTCCCCGGCGACACCGGCTTCATCGGCAACCGCGTCTTCGGCGCCGCCCGGCAGGAGGCAATGAAGATCGTCGAGGAAGGTATCGCCTCGCCGGAGGATGTCGATACCGCGATGATGCTCGGCTTCAACTGGCCAGCCGGCCCGCTCGGCATGGGATCCGGTGCCCGTTCCGGATGGAAATAGCCGCTTCCGGAATTGGCAGCAACCAAGAAGGCCTGTCCTTCCTGCAACAATAGGAAGGACAGGCCTTTCATTGTCTTACCACCGGTGGAAACAGAACCGCTACCGGTCCTGCCCCTGAGGCATCGCTAGCTGTTCATCCCGGCGATACCACCGAGGAGAGCAATCACCGCGCCGACGGCCATCGCGATCCAACCGCCGGTCTTGAGCGCTCCCGGTTCGGGACGTCCCGGCCAGCGCGAGAAGAACTCGCGCAGGTCTTCGCGGGTCGTCAGCGCGTCGTAGTAGCTCTTTTCCTCTCGTTTACCCCAGATCCACGCGGCCAGACCGAGGATTATGATGACCCCGCCAATGATCACCGGGACTACCCAGCCCTGGAGGACCATAGCCTATCTCTCCTCAGGGAGACCCATCGAGGTGCCGAACCTGCGCCTCAGCCAACGTGGCCAATACGGGCCGCAAAGGCGCCCTAGGCGACCTCGACGGTAGCGCCGGCCGCCTCCAGCTTCTCTTTCATGCTGGCGGCGTCTTCCTTGGAGACACCTTCTTTCACTGCCTGGGGGGCTCCCTCGACCAGATCTTTTGACTCCTTGAGTCCAAGAGCGGTCAATTCTCTGACCACCTTGATGACGGCGATCTTGTTGGCTCCGAAGTCTTTGAGAACCACGTTGAAATCTGTCTTCTCTTCCACTTCGGCAGCCGCCGGTGCTGCGGCCCCCGCCGGCGCGACCGCCGCCACCGGAGCGGCGGCACTGACACCGAACTCCTCTTCCAGTGCCTTGACCAGTTCGGCCAGTTCGAGGACGTTCATCTCCTTGATAGTGGCCATTATATCATCCTGTGACGACGATTTCTTGGCCTTGGCCGTCTTCGCCGGTGCCTTGGCAGTCTTCGGTTTCTCCTCGGCGACTTCCTCGCTTCCGGCCTCTGTTGTTCCTTTGGTTTCTTCTTCGGTCATGTTACTCTCCCTCTAGCTGTTCGATTCTTGCTTGAAGCACCCCGGCTAGCCCTCGCATCGGGGCAGCCAGGCACCTGATCAGACCTGCAATCGGGGCCTGCAGACCACCCAGTAGCTGGGCGACTAGCACTTCCCGTGACGGCAACGTCGCCAGTTGGCTCACTTCGGCGGCAGTCAGAATCCTGTCAGGCAGAAAACCGCCTTTGATGCTGACTGTCGTTCCGGCCGTCCGTACGAATTCCGCCAGGACCTTCGGCAGTCCGGTGGCGTCCCCGTGGCCGAAAGCAACCGCCACCGGTCCATCGAAGAGTTCCGCCAAGTCGGCTCGGCCGACCCTATCGGCGGCGAACCGCGCAAGTGTGTTCTTGACAACCGTATAGGCCCCGTCGGATTCCTGTATCTTGCGCCGCAGCGCCGTCATCTCGGTATTAGTGAGACCCCGGTAGTTAGTCAGGATCCCAATATCACAACCGGATAGCTCAGTCTGCAGCTCCTCGATGATCTCCGCTTTCTTTTCTCTTTGCACCTTCCTTCACCTTATTCCTTTCCTGTTCCATCGGGTCGCATCAAGAAGAAGGCCCTTGCGCATGCCGCGCAAGGGCCTTCACTGGTTTCATCCAGCCGGCCACCCGGTGGTATCGCTCCCACCGGACGACCGTGGCTCTCCTCGGCAGGCATCTATTAAGCCACCGGCATCTCAGCCGTGGCGCCCACTGTCACAGGATATTCCCGATGTTGGTCACCGTTTCGTCTAGTCTCGCGTCCCCCAAATGGAAATGGCGCCGGTGAATGACCCCGGCTGACCACCCAGATTATGGGTCATTCCCAGGCGAACATTCTTCACTTGGCGCTTATCAGCCTTCCCCTGAAGCTGCTTGTATACCTCGTATATCATGCGGACGCCGCTGGCGCCGATTGGATGTCCGAAGCACTTCAAGCCGCCGTCGGTATTGACCTTGGGGCCGTCGCCGTCGAGGGTGAAGAAGCCGTTATCGATGTCGTCCCTGACCTTGCCTTTGGAGCTGAAACCGACGTCTTCCATGGTGATCGCCTCGGTTATCGAGAAGCAATCGTGGACCTCACAAACGCTGATCTCAGTCCGCGGGTCCGTGACGCCGGCGGACGCATAAGCCATCTTCGAGGCGTTGACCGCCTCGTCAAAGTGGGTGAAGTCGTAGTAGTCGCGCAGGCTACCCTGCCGCGCGCCGACGGCGAGACCGAGGCCCTTGACCAGGATGTAGTCATCGCGCATCGTCTTGGCAATCTCGGGACGGGTGATGATCGCCGCCGCCGAGCCGTCGCTGACACCGCAACAATCGAACAGCCCCAGCGGGAAGGCCGCCATCGGAGCGTTGATCGCCTGTTCCTCGGTAATCTCCTTCTGAAAGTGCGCCTTCGGATTGAGTGAGCCGTTGTGGTGATTCTTGACGTCGATCTTAGCGAGCATCCGCTTGCCCTCTTCGTAGCTAAGGCCGTACTGGTAGAAGTAGCGGTTGGCCGCCAGGGCGAACTGCGCCGGAGGCGGCACCCCCGGTGCGATCTGGGCGGACGGTTGCCCGCCGCCGCCGGTGAGAAAGCCGACGCCCGAGTCCTTCAGTTTCTCGACCCCGGCAACGAGGACCATGTCGTAGACCCCGGCAGCGACCGCAAAACAGGCGTTCATCGTGGCGTCGGTGCCGGTGGCGCAGGCGTTCTCGATGCGCGTTATCGGAATGTACTCGCTCTTGATGGCGTGGGCCAGCACCTGTCCGGTACTCTGGTTCTGGGTACCCAGCCAGGCCGCCTGGATGTCATCGACAGTGATGCCGGCATCCTTAAACGCCTCGGAAGTCGATTCCACCAGAAGGTCCTCGGTCCCCATATCCCAGCGCTCACCGAATTTGGAACATCCCATACCAACGATGGCGACTCTGTCCTTAATACTCTCCATTGTCTCGTCTCCTCCTCAGAGAATCCCGGCTGCCGTCTAAGAATCGGCATCCCTTAGAATCGGCGCGGCATCGCCTTCCAGAAGTAGTTGTGGACGCCTCCGGAAGACCGCAGCTTGCGGAAAGTCATCTCGACCGGCTTCTCGCACTGGACATCGTCAGTCTCGCGGTCGGTCATGGTGAACATGCTGCGTCCGCCACCCTCGAAATCGATGATCGCTATCGCCAGCGGGCTGTCGACCCCCGCCACCAGAAAGTCCAGCGAGAAAGTGAAAATCTTGCCTCCCTTGTCGGAGAGGCGTACCGTTTCCCACTGGTCCTTGGTATGGCACCGCGTACAGATACGCTGTTGCGGATACTGGACCAGTCCGCAGCTGAGACATTTGGCGCCGTGAAGACGGTCGATTGCGTCACGCTCGCGCCAGCGGGCCGAGATCGAGGGCCCGCCACCGGTCAGCCCTTGCAGATCGACTCCGCGAACGCCCACGCTCTTCCTGATCCGTTTCTTCTCGAGGCTGGTCTTGATACCGTGCGCCCCCTTGTACTTGCCGAGCGCGGCGGTCGTCTCCAGCAGAAATGCATCGGCGCCGTCGCCGTAACTCGCCACCAGTATCTTCTGGCCGGGCTTGGCGTCTTCAAGAGCCGCGATCAGCATCATCAGGGAGTAGGCGGCTCCGGTATTGCCCATCTGACCGAACAGTGGGTCCTGCACCTGGGCAACGTCGAGGCCGAGCGTCCGCGCCATTTCGGCATGTCGACGCGGGCTCGGTCCGTAGAACACCGCCTTGTCAATGTCCTTGATCGCCAGGCCGGTCTTCTTCAACAGTCCGTTGACTGCCTCCGGCATTACCGAAAGATAACCGGTCGCCAGAATGAAGCGGTCTTCCCAGGTACGGACGGTGGTGTCACCCGCCGCCCGCCAGTTGTCCATCACTTCGTCGGACACCGAGTGGCTGTCCACCACCTCGGCGATGACGCCGTCGTTGCCGATGAGGAGCGCTCCGGCGCCGTCTCCCGACGTCTGGTCAAACTCACTGCCAGCAGTGCCGGTACGAGAGTCGGCGGCAACAACCATCACCTGCTTGGCCGATCCCGCCTTGACCGAATCGAGCGCCGCCCGCAGCGCCTGTGTGCCGGCGCGAAGCGAGTTAGTGATGTCGTTGGTGACAATGTCGCGGCGGAGGTCAACGACCGCGGCTACCATCGCCGCGCCCTGCTTCTCGCTGTAGGGAGAGGTCGTCGTCGCGAACAGAAGGCTGTCAACCCCGTCACGGTCGCCATTCCTTACGCAGTCGGCGCCGGCGGCTACCGCCATCGTGATGCTGTCTTCGTCAAAATTGCCGACCGGCTTCTCCGTCGGCCGTCCCCAGCCGGCCGTGTCCTTCCCCAGCCGGTAGAACGGAATATAGGCCCCAAATCCCGTGATGCCTGCCATACGCCCTCCTTACGCTCGTATTCAGTCGGGCAGCGGACCCGCCACCACCCGCGACCCGTGCCGAAGGCCACCATACCAGATGGCCGGCCGGGAATGCCAACATCAGGCCCGCCCTCCCCGAAGACGGTGTCCGCTGGTTGCCGAATAACCGGCTGCTAGGCGCCCTCGAGCCCGACAATACCAACGAAGATGGCACAGCCGGCAGGGCCGCCACCCAGATTATGGGTCAATCCCAGCTTCGGGTTCTCGATCTGTCGCGAAGGCGCCCCGTCATTGCTCATTCGATCCGCCCTGCCCTGAAGCTGATTGTACATCTCGTAGAGCATGCGGATACCGCTGGCGCCAATCGGGTGCCCAAAGCACTTCAGCCCGCCGTCAGGCTGTACCGGCAGGCCACCATCGAGATCGAAGAAGCCGTCCTCGATGTCGCGCAGCACCTTGCCACGTTCGCTGAACTTGAGGTCTTCCATGGTGACCGCCTCGGTAATCGAGAAACAGTCGTGGACCTCGGCCATGCTGATTTGCTCACGAGGGTTGGTGATACCGGCCTCTTCGTAGGCCCGTTCGCCGGCCCGGACGGTCGCCTCAACGTGCATGTAATCGAACTTCTGAGTAAGGTTACCGTCGTTCGGCGCCATGGCAATCTGGAGCGCTTTGACGAACATCGGCGGCTCCTTGCCCTTGCGCAGGCTCTTGGCTATTTCCGGCGTCGTGATGATCGCCGCGGCGGCGCCGTCGCTGACACCGCAGCAGTCATACAGTCCCAGGGGCCAGGCGATCATCGGCGCGTTGAGAATCGCGTCCATATCAACCGCGCGCTGGAAGTGAGCTTTCTTGTGCCGGGCGCCGTTGACGTGGCTCTTCCACGAGACGCGGCCGATCATGTGCTTGCCTTCCTCGTAGCTCAAGCCATAGTGGTCGAAGTAGGTCGTCGCCAGCATCGCGAATTGCGCCGGAGGCGGACCGGTGGCTCCGGCCATCATCGCGTGGCCCGGACCGGGTATCGAACCGTCGGTCAGTCCGTTGAGACCGCCGTCCTTGTACTTGTCGGCGCCGACCGCCAGCACGATGTCGTAGATGCCGGCGGCGACTGCGTAGCAAGCATTCCGAAACGCGTCGGAAGCGGTGGCACAGGCATTCTCGACCCTTGTGACCGGAATGTACTGCAGCCGAAGAGGCTCCGAGAGCGACATCCCGGTTTCACCGGTCGCCGTTCCTATCCAGGCAGCCTCAATGGCCTCGGGACCGATACCGGCATCTTCCATCGCCTCGTAGGCGGCCTCGACAATCAGGTCATGAGCGCCAGCATCCCAGCGCTCTCCGAATCTGGTGCATCCCATTCCAGCAACAGCTACCCTGTCCCTAATGCTCCCCGCCATACTTGTGACCTCCCTGCTCGATTCTTCCGTTGGCTGCGGTATTTTATTCTCTGATCGGCTTGCATTTCCAGAAATAGCTGCTGGAACCGGCGCCCAGCGGTGTCTTCCGAAAAGTCATTTCCACTTCCAGCCCGACCTTACACTCATCGGGGTCTCGGTCAACCGTGTCGAACAAGCCGCGGCCGCCTCCCTCGAAGTCGATGACGGAGCGCGTCATCGGCGGATTGACTCCGCCGCCGAGAAAGTCATGGCTGAAACTGACCATCTTCCCCGTCTTGTCGGAGAAGCGGTAGGGGTCGAAGTTATCCTTCGCCTGGCACTCGAGGCAGATGTGGGCGCGCATTGTAGAGCCGGTCGTGTAGAGCTGAATGGTGCCACACTGGCGGCATTTCACGCCGTAGAGGGCCAGGCCGAGCTGCCGCTCGCGCCACTCGGCGGAATTGGAGACGGTCATACTGCCGCGTCCGGGGCCCGTCTCCAGCAGACTCCGCCAACGCAGGTATTTACCGTAGTTGTCGAGGTCTCCTTTGATAATGAGGTGCCGCTTTACCGCCCGTCGGTCCTTGATATCGGCAATCTGCCCGGTCGCTTTGAGCATAACGGCGTCACAGCCGTTGCCCCAGCTGACGAGCAGCACCCGGTCTCCCGGCTCGGCATCTTCCAGTGCCGACACGAGAATCATCGGGGCCAGCGCCGCGCCGGCGTTACCCAGACTGTCAAGCAGCGGGTCCTGGATCTGCTCCGGCGCGAAGCCCATGGACTTGCCCAGACCTGACTGAGCCCTGGCGTTGGCGCCATAAAGGCAGACCTTACTGACATCCTTGGGAGTCAGTTTCAACTTCGTGAGGAGCCCTTTGACGACTTCAACCGGGGTCTGCGAATAGCCGGCGTCACGGCCGAAGCGGTCTTCCCAGCTGCGGACGAAGGTGTCGCCGCTGACCCGCCAATTGTCCACCAGGTCATCGGAATAAGTGTAGCTGCCCTCAATCTCGACGGCCACTCCGTCATTCCCCACCAGGAAAGCGGCGGCGCCGTCGCCATAGGCCGACTCGCCATCCCCGCCGGCGGGACCGAGACGCATGTCGGCCACCGTCACCAGGACTTGGTCGAGCGAACCCGCGCTGACCGCCTCCACGGCCGACAGCAGGGCCGAGATCCCCGCCCGAAGGCCATTACTGAAATCGGCATTACGAACGTCCCGCCGGAAGTCGAGAGCGGTAGCCACGAT
Source organism: uncultured Dehalococcoidales bacterium (assembly GCA_964562625.1). GTDB lineage: Bacteria > Chloroflexota > Dehalococcoidia > Dehalococcoidales > Fen-1064 > CAZLUE01. Next base: position 9,530 of record CAZLUE010000023.1, read on the forward strand.
GTTCGAGTTCTGTCGCTCTATGTATGGAGACGTCGTCGTCGCCATGAAGACGGCATCGACCGTCTTCGGATCGGTATCCTTCAGGCAATCGAGGCCGGCCGAGACCGACATCGTGATCGAGTCTTCATCATAGCCAGCGACCGCCCGCTCGCCACGTCCGCCACCCCTGCCCCAGGCCGCGTTGATCACGCTCCGAGGCAATCGATAGTAAGGGATGTACGCTCCATACGACGTGATACCTGCCATTGATCCTCCTTGCCCGCGCTGATTTCCCTGGACGGCGACGCGCCATCTCGCCACGAACGCAACCATTGTAGCGCCAATCCGCGCCGCTAATCAAACAGAGGTCAGTGCCAAAGTCGGTCGCAGGTCAAGTCTGATCCCAGGCCCCATCGTCGTCGTCAGGAACGCGGAGCGGACGTACTGGCCCTTGGCGCCGCTCGGCTTGGCCTTCATTACCGCTTCGACAACCGCCGTCAGATTGGCCAACAGGTGGTCACGGTCAAAACTTACCTTGCCCAGCGCCACGTGGATAATCGCCGTCCGATCCAACTTGAACTCGACCCTGCCCTTGCGCGAGTCCTCGATCACCCCCGGCAAGTCCTCAGCGGCAACGACGGTACCAGACTTGGGGTTGGGCATCAGTCCCTTTCTCCCCAGCACCCGGCCGAGTTTACTGACCTTGGCCATCATGTCAGCTGTCGCGATCGCCGTATCGAACTCCAGCCAGCCGTCCTCGATCTTCTTCGCCAGCTCATCGGCGCCGACGTGATCGGCTCCGGCTTCCTCGGCGATCCGGGCTGCCTCGCCCTGCGCGAACACCAGTACCCTGACCTGCTTACCCAGCCCGTGCGGCATCAGGGCGACACCACGCACCTGCTGGCTGGCATTCCTCGGGTCGAGTCCCATCCGCAGGTGCAGTTCGACCGTCTCGTCGAACCGCGCCGGCGCCATCTTCTTGGCGAGATCGACCGCCTCCTCGGGCGTGTAGGCCTGCGTTCGATCGCGCTGCTTGGATGCTTCCTGGTACTTCTTGCCGTGATTGGTCATTCTTTTTCTATCTCGATTCCCATACTTCGTGCCGTGCCGGCGACGATCCGCTCGGCCGCCTCGATTGTGGTCGCGTTCAGGTCCTTCGCTTTGATCTGGGCGATCTCGTTCAGCTTGGCGCGGGACAGCGTCACCGCCAGTGGCTCGTTGCGGGGAGAGTTGGAACCCTTCTCGATGTCGAGCGCCTTCTTCACCAGGTCGGCCGCCGGCGGCGTCTTGGTGACGAAGTTGAACGAACGGTCTTCGAAGACGTTTATCTCCACCGGGACAATCGTCCCCGCCTGTGAGGCGGTACGGTCGTTGTAGTCCTTGCAGAAGGCCATGATGTTGATCCCGTGCTGTCCCAGCGCGGGACCGACCGGCGGCGCCGGATTGGCCTTACCGGCCTCGATCTGCAGTTTGATGACGGCGATTACTTTCTTGGCCACTCAGCCTCCTGCCATGCCATGGCTACAGCTTTTCCACCTGCAAAAAGTCCAGCTCCACGGGTGTCTCTCTGCCGAAGAGCGACAGCAGAACCTTGACCTTACCTTTCTCGGTGCCGATTTCGTCAACGATGCCTACGAACTCGGAGAACGGTCCATCGGTGACGCGGACGCTCTCTCCCTGCCGGAAACCGATCTTGACCTTGGGAATCTCGGACCGCATCTGTTTCAGTATCCCGTCGACCTCATCATCCGGCAGCGGTACCGGCTTGCCTCCGCTGCCAACGAAGCCGGTAACGCCGGGGGTGTTTCGCACCACCGTCCAGCTTTGGTCGGTCATCGTCATCTCGACGAGTATGTAGCCAGGCAGTATCTTCCGGGAGACGTTACGCCGCTGACCGCTCCTTATCTCCACTTCTTCTTCGGTCGGGATCACCACCCGCACGATGATATCCTCGGCGTCCATGGACTTGATGCGCTGATCCAGGGCCTTCTTGACCCTTTCCTCATACCCGGAATAGGTATGGATGGCGTACCAGTCCTTATCGCTCACCGTCACTCACAACCTCACTCACGAAGACAGACGTCATTCGAATATACCCAACCTTACTTCGCGCCTCGTCGGCCCTCATCCATTGAGAAGGAATCTCTCGACTATTTCGCTGAGACCCAGGTCCAACAACCCGAGCACGATACCGACACTGACAGCCACCAGCAACACCAAACCTGACAGGTGGAGGGCTTCGCGCCGGGTCAGCCAGGTCACCTTCTTGAGCTCGGCGATGGTATCAGCCAAGAAGGCGAATCTGGAAAATCGCCTTGCCGGCGCCGCCGGGTGTTTCGCCACGACCACAGCACGCTTTGCCGAAACCACGGCGCCTTTGCCGGGAACATTGCGACGTCTCGAAGATGGCATCTCGCTCGCCTAGGGCTGCTACCGCACCTCGCGGTGCTGGGTATGGATCTGGCAGCGCGGGCAGTACTTGCTCAACTCCAAACGCTGCGAATCATTTCTCCGGTTCTTGGTAGTCGTGTAGGTCCTCTCCCGGCAATCGGGACAGGCAAGGTGAATAATAACTCGCGCTTCGGTCTTTCTCGCCATGACTACTCTATGATGTTCGTAATCGTACCGGCACCGACCGTCCTGCCTCCTTCACGAATCGCGAAGCGCAGTCCTTTCTCCAACGCCACTGGGTAGATTAGCTTGACCTTCATCTGTACATTGTCGCCGGGCATTACCATTTCAACACCCTCGGGCAACTCGATAGAACCAGTTACGTCGGTTGTCCTGATGAAGAACTGGGGACGGTATCCGTTGAAGAACGGCGTGTGCCGCCCGCCCTCCTCCTTACTCAGGACGTAAATCTCGGCATCGGCATAGGTGTGCGGCTTGATCGATCCGACCGCCGCCAGCACCTGACCACGCTCGATATCATCACGTTCCACTCCTCGGAGAAGCGCCCCAATGGCATCTCCCGGTTCGGCTTCATCGAGCAGCTTGTGGAACATTTCGAGGCCGGTCAGGACGACCTTGCGAGGTTCGTGACGCAGACCGACAATCTCGACTTCCTGACCAACCTTGGCAACGCCACGCTCGACACGGCCGGTCGGCACGGTCCCGCGCCCCTTGATAGAGAAGACATCCTCGACTGCCATCAGAAACGGCTGGTCACTGGGGCGGACCGGCGTCGGAACGTAGTTATCGACTGCGTCCATCAGCTCCAGTATCTTGCCGCACCACTCGCAATCGCGCTTGCCGCAACCGCACTCCAGCGCCTTCAGGGCGCTGACGCGCACTACCGGAATATCATCGCCGGGGAAATTATACTTGGAGAGCAGCTCGCGCAACTCCATCTCGACCAGTTCGAGAAGCTCCTCGTCCTCCATAACGTCTACCTTATTGAGGGCGACGACGATACAGGGAACCTCCACCTGGCGTGCCAGCAAAATGTGCTCCCGAGTCTGCGGCATCGGGCCATCCGGAGCGCTGACGACCAGAATTGCCCCGTCCATCTGCGCGGCGCCGGTGATCATGTTCTTCACAAAATCCGCGTGAC
>CAZLUE010000024.1:0-3404 GCA_964562625.1 uncultured Dehalococcoidales bacterium
CTCGAGGTCGAGTTCTTCGGCCGGGCGGCCCACGCCGCTGCTCGCCCGGAGGAGGGCATCAATGCCCTCGAGGCCCTTATCCAGTCGTTCGGCGCGATCAACTCGCTGCGGCAGCACATCCGTGACACCGCCCGCGTCCACGGCATTATCACCGATGGCGGGCAGGCGCCCAACGTCGTCCCCGATCACAGCGCCGGCAAATTCATCGTCCGCGCCGCCGAAAAGAACTACCTCGACGAGTTGCAGGAACGAATCCTCGGCTGCTTTCAGGGAGCGGCCACCGCCAGCGGTGCCCGCCTCGAGTACCGCTGGGACCCCCTCTGCTACGCGCCGATGCGAGGCAACACCGTTCTCGCCCGGACCTACGCCGCCAATATCAAATCGCTGGGACGTGATGTCCGGCTGGTCGACAACAGCGGCACCTTCGGCAGCACTGACATGGGCAACGTCAGCCAACTGGTGCCAGCAATCCACGCCACCATCGCCATCGCCCCGGCGGAAGTTCTGCTGCACTCACCTGAATTCACCGTCGCCGCCGCCTCCGAAGCCGCCATCGACGGCCTCACCGACGCCGCCAAGGCACTGGCGATGACGGTCACCGACCTGCTGGCCGACCCGGAAACAATGGCCAAAGTCAGCGACGAATTCGGAGGCGGCCAATGACCAGGGTCGGTATTCCCCGCGCCTTGCTCTACTACCAGTACTACCCGATGTGGCGCACTTTCTTCGAGTATCTCGACGCCGAAGTCGTCGTCTCCGAACCGACTACTAGAAAGATGCTTACCGAAGGCGCCAGCCGTGTCGTCGCCGATACCTGCCTTCCCGCCAAGCTCTTCATCGGTCACGTCACCGCTCTTACCCAGAACTGTGACTACATCTTCATTCCGGCGATTCGCAGCCTGAAGCGGAAGGTCTACAACTGTTCCAAGTTCCTTGGCCTGCCCGACATGACCGTAGCGGTCGTCCCCGAGTCTCCGGAGATACTCGACACCGACATCGACATCAACCTCGGTACCGGCAGCCTCTACCGATCAATTTACCGGTTGGGTCGGTACTTCAGTTGGAACCCACGGCGCATCCGCGACGCAGCCCGAGCCGCCTGGCAGGCCCACGGTGACTACCGAGAACTGATGCTGCGAGAGCGCCTCCGGCCCCCCGAAGCAATCGACCATCTCACCGGGACGACGCCGTCAGCCATCGAGATGCCGGCGGTATCTCCGTCCGGCCCGCCGGCAACCATCGCCGTCATCGGCCACCCATACCTGCTCTACGACGAACACGTCAACTATCACCTGATCCGCACGCTAGAGAGCTACGGCGCCAGGGTCGTCGGTCCCGAGATGCTCACCGCCAATGAGCAGACGGCGGCTATCACCAAACTCGTCGGCAAAGCCTACTGGACTTACGAGGAAGACATCGTCGGTGCTGGTGGTCATTTCCTCCAGACCGAAGCCGATGGCGTCATCGGGCTGATGGCTTTCGGCTGCGGACCCGACTCACTGATGATGGATCTCATGCATCGTTTTGCCACCAGTCAGAAGTCGACACCGTTTATGTGCCTGACGCTGGAAGAGCACACCTCGGAGACAGGCGTCATCACCCGAATCGAGGCGTTTCTCGATATGCTTCACCACCGCAAGAGGGGACGGACCGTCATATGCGCGTGAGCATGCCGCACATGGGCAACGCCTACATCCCGTTAAAGGCGATGCTGGAACGGCTCGATGTCGACTTCGTGACGCCGCCGATGAGCAACCAGCGGACGCTGTCGCTCGGCGCCCGGTATTCGCCGGAAGGGCTCTGCATTCCCTTCAAGATGACGCTCGGCAACCTGATCGAGTCTGCCGAACTCGGCGCCGATACACTGCTGATGCCCGGCGGTTACGGCATCTGCCGACTCGGCTACTACGTTAGGATCCAAGAACAGGTGCTGCGCACTCTCGGCTACGATGTCGAAGTCATCCAGATGGGAGTCTCCGAGAAGAAGTTCTTCGGCATAATGAAACTGGTACGCCGGGTCACCGAAAATGCTTCGTGGACGCGGATTCTGTCCGCCTTCCGCTGGGGCGTCGCCAAGATCAACGCCCTCGACGGCATCGAGCAGAAGGTGCTCAAGGTACGCCCCGTCGAAACCGTCAAGGGGACCGCCAGCGAACTCTACACACGCGCGACCGCGGCTATTGACAGCGCCGACGATTATGCTACTCTGAAGAGAGTCGAAAAGGACTACCGGGAGCAGTTGGCGGCGGTCCCCCGTGACGAATCGTACCAGCCGCTCATCGTCGGCGTCACCGGAGAGTTTTACGTGGTGCTGGAACCATTCTCCAGCTTCGATATAGAGCAGGAATTGGGAAAACTGGGAGTGGAAGTGAGGCGGAAGATGTTCATTTCCGATTGGCTCCGTTTCAGCCTTTTCCTCAACCCGTTCGGAATCAACGAGAAGAGACGGATTCAGCGCGCCGCCCTCCCCTATCTCAAAAGGGACGTCGGAGGCGACGGCTGGGAATCGGTCGGAGAAAAGGTCTTGCACTCCGGAGATTACGACGGCCTCATCCATCTGGCGCCGTTCACTTGCATGCCGGAAATAATCGCCCAGAACATCATGCCGTCAACCCGTGAGAAGCTCCCGGTACTGACGATTCTCTGCGACGAGCAAATCGCCAGGGCCGGGGTGATTACCAGAATCGAAGCCTTCGTCGACTTGATCAAGCGAAAGCAACGTACTGCCACCCGTCTTTCGGAACGGAGAAACTAGTATGGAGACCTACCTTGGAATCGACGTCGGTTCGATGACCACAAAGCTGGCGGTCATCGACAGCGCCGGTCGGTTGCTCCATCACGTCTACCTGCCGACGCTCGGACGGCCAATCGAGGTCATCCAGCAGGGGCTCCGGGAAATCCGCGAACAACTGCCGGCGGACTGCCGAATCAGCGGCGCCGCCACCACCGGCAGCGCCCGCTACCTGGCAGGCGTCATCATCGGCGCCGACCTCGTCAAGAACGAGATTACATCGCACGCCGTTGCCGCCCTGCACTACAATCCAAACGTACAGACAATCATGGAGATCGGAGGCCAGGACAGCAAAGTAACCATCGTCCGGGACGGCATCGTCACCGATTTCGCGATGAACACCGTCTGCGCCGCCGGCACCGGCAGCTTCCTCGACCACCAGGCCCTACGACTCAACATCACCATCCAGCAACTCAGCCAGCAGGCGCTTGAGAGCCGGTCGCCGGTACGCATAGCTGGGCGCTGCACCGTCTTCGCCGAATCGGATATGGTCCACAAGCAGCAGATGGGCCACAGCGTCGAGGACATTCTCTACGGCCTTTGCCAGGCACTGGTACGCAACTACCTAAGCAACGTTGCCCTCGGCAAGGAAATCCGCTCGCCGATCGTCTTC
>CAZLUE010000024.1:3414-9828 GCA_964562625.1 uncultured Dehalococcoidales bacterium
GGCGAACTTCGACGACGAGGACGGCACGGAGGAGGTCCAGATCAAGGAGGAGCTTGAGACCGAGGTCATTATACCGCGCCACCACGAAGTGATGGGCGCAATCGGCGCGGCCCTGCTCGTGCAGGAAGAGATGGAGATACTTCGGGGCACTACCGCCTTCAAAGGATTCCAACAGAGCGAGGCAGCCTACCAGACATCTTCGTTCGAGTGCAAGGCCTGTCCCAACCTCTGCGAGATCGCCAAACTCTCACTGGACGACAAGGCCATGGCACACTGGGGCGGACGCTGCGACATGTGGGAACGGGTGTCCATCAAGTAGACACGAGGAACCGGATGATAATTGCCGTCGACGCCGCCGGTGGCGAGTACGCTCCTCACGAAATCGTCAAGGGCGCTATCAAGGCCGCCCACGACTACGGCATATCCATCGCCCTGATCGGACGCAAGGATCTGCTCCACGTCCAGGTGGGCCGGCACCGCAAGAACCTCGACATTTCGCTGGTCGACGCCAGCCAGACGATCAAGGACCACGAGTCTCCGGTCGAAGCAGTCAACAACAAGCCCGATTCATCGATCATGGTCGGCGTCAACATGGTCAAGTCAGGCGAAGCCAACGCCTTCGTCTCCGCGGGCAATACCGGCGCCGTCCTCTACTCGTCCCTGATGACACTCGACCGAATCCAAGGCATCGAACGTCCCGGAATCGCCAGCATCATCAACGTCAACGTCACCACGCCGATGTTGCTGATTGATTCCGGCGCCAATGCCAACTGCCGCCCCAACCACCTTGTCCAGTTCGCTCAGTTAGGCACGCTATACGCCCGAGAGGTCATTGGTGTCGCCAGCCCGCGGATCGGCCTGCTCAACAACGGCACCGAGGAGTCCAAGGGCAACCGCCTGATACAGGAGACACATGGACTTCTCAAGGGAACCGACCTCAATTTCATCGGCAACGTCGAGGGGCAGAGCATCTTCCAAGGTGTCGCCGACGTCATTGTCGCCGACGGCTTCACCGGCAACATCGTCCTCAAGACGCTGGAAGGTATCGGTGATACCTTCCTCAAGCTGCGTAACGTTGCTCAGGTCTTCTCAAAGGCATCGCACGTGCAATCGCGTCATGGCCTGCTCGATGTCGGCCTCGGCGCACTCGTCCGTCGCATCGACTACCGGGAATCGGGGGGGGCTTGCCTGCTCGGTATCGACGGCGACATCATCATCGCCCACGGCCGCAGCCAGTCGAAGGCAATCAGGAACGCCATCGGCCTCGCCAAGCGAAGCGTCGACCACGATATCCGCCAGGTGATCAAGCGGTGGTCAACGGTGTCAGAAAAGGAAGGATAAGTACAATGACGGAACCGATATTCGCCGTCGAAATCATCGACGATACCAGCCGAAGGGACTGCGACGCCGACTGCGGCACGGACTGGTCGTCCGCGGAGATGGTCGCCCTCGCCGGTGAGCAGGTCGAACGGCGTTTCGGCCGTACCGCTACCGTCGAGTACCGTGATCTTGCCGCTGACGAACTGGACACAACCCAACTGGAGATGAAGCGTGACATCCGTCAACGGGGGCTCTCGGTGCCGCTGCTGCTCGTCAACGGCCGGCTCCGCGTCGCCGGCCAGTTCGATGTCCGCCAAATCGTCGACGCCGTCGAGGCCGAAATGGAGATTAGCCAGTGACCGAGGCCACTACGAAGGTCTATGACGTCGTCATCGTCGGTGGCGGTCCCGCCGGCCTCACCGCCGGACTCTATACGTCACGTGGCCGCCTCACCAGCCTCCTCATCGAAAGAGGCATCACCGGCGGCCAGATCGTCAACGCCGAGTTGGTGGAAAACTTCCCCGGCTTCCCCGAAGGCATCAGCGGCGTTGACCTTGGCGATCTGCTCTCACAGCAGGCGAGCCGCTACGGTCTGGAAACAGTCAACGCCGAGGTCACCGGTCTCGAACTTTCCGATGGGGCCAAGACCGTCGGCACCACCGATGGCAGTTTCACCACCCGGTCGGTAATTCTCGCCGGCGGCTCGAACCCGGTCACCCTCGATGTCCCCGGAGAGGGCCGGCTGATTGGGCGCGGAGTGTCCTACTGCGCCAACTGTGACGCCGCCTTCTTCCGTGATCAGCCGGTGGCCGTCGTCGGCGGCGGCGACGCCGCCATCAGCGAAGCCCTCCACCTCACCAAATTCGCCTCTTCGGTCACCGTCATCCACCGCCGTAACGCCCTCCGCGCCAGTGCCATCCTCCGGGAAAGGGCCTTCGCCGAACCAACTATCAACTTCGCCTGGGACAGCGTCGTTACCGAGGTCGAGGGCAAGGACTTCGTCGATGCCATCCGGCTTTCCAATGTTCGCGACGGCGGTGATTCTTCCCTGGCGGTCAACGGCGTCTTTGTCGCCATCGGTTTTCGCCCCGATACGGATTACCTCAAAGGTATCGTCGAGTTGGACGCCTCTGACCACATCGTCACCAATGAGAAGATGGAGACCGATGTCGCCGGCATTCTGGCGGCCGGTGATATTCGCCACAACTCGGCCCGCCAGGCAGTGACCGCCGCCGGGGATGGCGCCAGCGCCGCCATTTTCGCCGAGAAATACCTGACCGAATAGATTCCGATATCGCGTTTTCCACGTTGCCCCGTCCCATCCAACAAGGTATAATTATTGAGGTTCTGACAGCCGGGAACGACTCGTTGAAAGCGAGCCGGAGAAGAAAGAGAGAAACCATGAAAGTCATCTTCTTGCAGGACGTAGATCGTATTGCCAGGGCCGGTGAGATCAAGGATGTCGCCAACGGCTTCGGCCGCAACTACCTCATCCCCCGCAAACTGGCGGCCCCGGCTGACCAGCGGTCGATGAACGCCATCGAGGAGCAGATCAAGGCAAACGCCAAGATCGCCGCCGTCACCGAAACGGGGCTGTTGGAACTGGCCAGCCGGTTGGACGGAAAAGAGATCACACTCAAGGCCAAGTCGGGCGTCAATGACCGTCTCTACGGTTCGATTACCGCCGCCGACGTCGCCACCGAAATCCAAATCGCCCTCGGTCAGGTGGTTGATCGCAAGAGGGTCGATATCGAAGAGCCGATCCGCCAGCTCGGAAACTACGAAATAGGTGTCCGCCTGTCGTATGACATCGTCCCTAAAGTGAAGCTGACAGTGGCCGCCGAGGAAGCACCGATCTCCGAAGAGACAGAAACCACCGGAGATGTGTGAGTCGGTTATTGGCGCCACCCACGCAGTCCAGGTGTAGTTGAGCAGAGGAGCTGGCAAGAGGGTGAACGGAGACAAGCTACCACCGCACGATATCAGCGCAGAGGAAGCCGTCAACGGTTCGCTGCTGATCGATGGCAAGGCAATCTATGAGATCGCCACCCGCGTCGGTCCGGCTGACTTCTACAACGAGGCCAACCGCTGGATCTACCAGGCCTGCCTGTCACTCTATGAACGGAACGAGGCAATCGACCAGATCACGGTCGCCCATGATCTTGACCGTCAAGGCAGGCTGGAGTCGTGTGGCGGCGCCGCCTACCTGTCCCACCTGATATCGCTGGTTCCAACCTCACTCGATATCGAGCACTACGCCCAGATCGTGTACCGTCTGTCGGTCATGCGACAGCTAATCCAGGCTGCCGGCCGCATCGAGGATATCGGCTACCGCGCCGACCCGGATGTCAACGAAGCGCTCGGCCGGGCTGAGGAAGCCATTTATCGTCTCCGTGACGCCGGCGGCTCGGCCGATTTCGTCCACATCCGGCACTTGGTCGAACGTTATCTCGAACCCCCCGAAGACGACTCCGCCCAACAAGCCAGAAAACCGGTGCTGTCACGTTTCACCGCCGTCGATGATATCCTCGACGGCCTCCAGCCGTCGGACCTAATCGTCCTCGCCGGACGGCCGAGCATGGGCAAGACCAGTTTGGCGCTCAACATCGCCCGCAACGCCGCCGTCGAGCAGAACTCCCGCGTCGCCCTCTTCAGCCTAGAAATGTCACGCGATTCGCTGGCTGAAAGACTGCTCTCCAGTGAGTCGGGCGTCAATCTCAGCCGCCTCCGAAGCTTCCGCAGGTCCGGTCTCGCCGACCTGAGCGAATCTGACGAGCGCAAGCTGATGGGTTCGATCGGCGTCCTCTCTGAAGCGCCAATCTATATCGATGATTCCCCGCTGGCTCGTGTCGCCGATATGCGAAGCAAGGCCCGTCGCCTCCACTACGAACAAGGCATTAACCTGATCGTCATCGACTACCTGCAACTGATGCAGGGCGAAAGCCGGACTGACAACCGCGTCCAGGAAATTAGTTACATCACCCGCTCCCTCAAGGCGCTCGCCCGCGAAATCAACGCCCCGGTATTGGTGCTCTCCCAGCTCAGCCGCGCCGTCGAGGGCCGGCAGATCCACCGTCCCCAGCTCTCCGACCTCCGTGAATCGGGCAGCATCGAACAGGACGCCGACGTCGTCGCCTTCATCTACCGCGACGAATACTACACCACCGAGGAAGACTGGTCCCTCCAGTATCCCGACCGCCCCTACCCTCATGGCATCGCCCAGATTATCATCGCCAAGCACCGCAACGGCCCCACCGGAGAAGTCAGCCTGCGCTTTGTGTCGCACCTGGCCACGTTCGAGAACATCGCCGCCCAGGAACCGAGCCTACTATGAGGCACTTCGAGGGCTTCCCGGCACGAATGGACTACAGCCCAGTACCGCGGGTCTTCCTCAGTCGTGTCCTCCCCGGGATGACCGACGCTGCTGAGATCAAAGTCAGTCTGCACCTTTTCGCCGCCATCGCCGGCAAGCGCGGCCGCCCCCGTTTCGTCACTTTCGATGAACTGGTTGCCGATGCCGCCCTCGTCAACGGCATCCGTGACCGCAACACGGCCACAAGAACGACTCTCCAGTGCGCCCTCGACCGTGCCGTCGAACGCGGCACTTTCCTCGAAGTCGTTCTCGAAGGCGAAGTGGACGGCCGGCGCGCCTACCTGTTAAACACCGCCGCCGACCGCGAAACCGTCGCCGCCATCCGGTCAGAGGAAATCACGTTCCCTGGAACCGGCGGTCGGCGGACGTTACCGCCGGAAACGCCGGCAGCAGCACCCAACGTCTTCGCCCTCTACGAGCAAAACATCGGCCTGCTGACGCCGATGATCGCCGAGGAGTTACGCGACGCCGGAAAGCAGTACCCGGAACTGTGGATCAGCGATGCCATCCGGGAAGCCGCCAACCTCAACAAGCGCAACTGGCGCTACATCGCCCGTATACTCGAAAACTGGACGGCTACGGGCAAGAGTGACCCGCGCAGTGGCAAGGACGACCCAGACAAGTACGTCAAGGGCAAATACGGCCACATGGTCAATGGCTAGCCGTTCAAACAGGCACGATGGAACACATCGGTGACATACTGAAGAGACAAGCGTTAGCCGGCGCATTCCAGTCGTCGGCAGACGCAGCGTCCACCGCGAATGACGCCGCCGCTGAAGGCGCGGTTGACAACGACGCCTGTCCCGTCTGCCACGGAGCGAGGTTCGTCCATCCCCGGCTGCTCTCGGGCGACCCGGACTACGCCAGGGTCGTCACCTGCGACTGTTCACGACGGGAAACTGGCAGCAAACGCCATAGCCGTCTCCAGCAGTATAGCAACCTGGGACGACTCAGTCGCCTGGTTTTCGCCAACCTTGACGCCGACGGTCGCATCGAGGAACCGGAAAACCGCCGTCAATTTCGAGCGACTTTCGAAGCCGCAGCCGCCTTCGCCGAGAGGCCGGAAGGCTGGCTCTGCTTTACGGGACCCAGCGGTAGCGGCAAAACTCACATCTCCGCCGCCATCGCCAACCACTGCATCACCCAGGGCCGCCCCGCTTTCTACGTGACCACCCCGGACCTGCTCGACCACCTCCGATCGAGCTTCAGCCCGGAGAGCGAAACACCCTATGACGAGTTCTTCGAGCAGGTGCGTAACGCCACGCTGCTGGTGCTCGATGACTTCGGTGCGCAGTCGAGCACGCCTTGGGCAAAGGAGAAGTTGGAGCAACTACTCAACCACCGCTACAACAACCGACTGGCGACCGTCATCGTCCTCTCGGTCGCCATCGAGGAACTGGAGGACAGGATTCGCACCCGCCTAGCCGATAGCGGATTCTGCCGTGTCCACGCCGTCGCTTCCCGGCCCTCGACGCTGTCGACCGCCGGCTGGGCCCCATGTTTCAAGCTGCAGAAAGGGATGTCGTTCGACAACTTCGACGTCCGGCGGGCCAACCTACCGGCGGGCCAGCGCCACAGCCTCGAGGCCGCCTACGCCGCCGCCACCAACTTCGCCCGATCGCCCGACGGCTGGCTGGTGCTGCTCGGCGTTAACGGCTGCGGTAAAACGCACCTCGCGTCGGCGATCGTCAACTACCGCTACCAGCAGCGAGAACCGGCGC
>CAZLUE010000024.1:9865-13052 GCA_964562625.1 uncultured Dehalococcoidales bacterium
TCATCGTCGTCCCCGACTTCCTCGACCACTTGCGCTCGGCGTTCGGCCCGAATAGTCCGGTCTCATACGACCGCCTTTTCGAGGGCGTCCGCACTACCGAACTGCTTGTCCTCGACGATTTCGGCGAACAGTCAACCACCGCATGGGCGCAGGAAAAGCTCTACCAAGTGATAAATCACCGCTATAATGCCCGGCTGGCGACCGTCGTAACGACCACCTGCTCGCTCGACGAACTCGACAACCGCGTCAGTTCGCGGCTCGCCGATCCCCGTATCAGCAACCCGATAAGCATCCGCGTACCCGACTACCGTAGCGACGTCACCGGGCGAAGACGACCACCGCACCGCACCAACGACAATTAGTCTCTGCGTCACTCCCGCCACGCCCGTTTGCACCGCCACCGACAGCGTTGTACAATGGGTTCGTTACCTTCCGGAGAAGACTTCGCTGATGTTAAACTACCCAGTACTGGTGCTTAACCAGAACTACGAGCCGTTAAACATCTGCCGCGCCCGCCGGGCGATTGTGCTCCTCTACCAGAGCAAGGCGGAGATGCTGGAAAACGGGGTCGGGTTCGTCCACACGCCTTCGCGGAACGTGGAGGTTCCGTCTGTCATCCGGCTGCCTTGTCTAACGAAACGACCGTTTCGCAACGGCAAGAAGCTAACCCGTATCGAGGTCTTCAACCGGGACAATCACGTCTGCCAGTACTGTGGTAAGGAATCTCACCAGTTGACACTGGACCATGTCATTCCCCGCTACCGCGGCGGCCAGCAGACATGGGAGAACTTGGTCAGCGCCTGCGTGCCATGCAATCGACGCAAAGCAGGAAAGACACCCAAGGAAGCCGGCATGAAGCTGCGGAGCCACCCCACCCAACCACGTGACGGCCATTATTCCTACATACCGTCACACTTCCTGCGGGACCGCGAGGAGTGGCAGCGCTACCTCCCCCACTAGCCGGTAGTACGATCACATCGCGCCTTCGGACGCAGCCCTGTCTCCCCCAAGGAAGTGGTCGGAAGGACTCTAGCGTCGCCGTCTCCGACCGGGACATTGCGCCGGCCTAGGTTGTGCCCCCTCGGACACCTTGTCCGGTGCCTTTCTAGGCGTCTTGTTCTCCGCCAGGCTCGGGGCCTTGGCGGCGGCACCTATCTCAGTCAACGGCACGTTGACACGCACTCGGTTCTCCAACTCGACGAATACCATCTCCTTGAGAGGGTCGCTCTTTATCACTCGAGCAAGCCCCATCGGAGTCTCTACACGCTGGCCGCCCTTGGGCATCTGTCGCTTCATGTCACGGTACTGCTCGTTCTCATAGGAGAGACAACAGAGCAACCGACCGCAGACTCCGGAGATCTTCATCGGGTTGAGCGGCAGGTTCTGCTCTTTTGCCATCCGAATCGATATCGGCGTGAAGTCGGAGAGAAAACTGGCACAGCACAGTTCTCGACCGCAGCGGCCGAATCCGCCGATCAGCTTCGCCTCGTCGCGGGCGCCAATCTGACGCAATTCTACCCACGACTGGAAGCGCCCCGCCAAGCCGCGCGCCAGGTCGCGGAAATCAACCCACTCCTCAGAAGAATAGAAAAATGTCAGGCGCTTACCGTCGAGGCTGTATTCAGCGGACAGTATCTTCATCGGCAACCCGAATTCGACGGCCATTCGACTGGCCTCGCGGACTGCCTTTCCTTCCTTCGCCTCGGATCTGACGGCATGGTCGATCTCATCTTGTTCCGCCACACGGACGACCGGCTTCAGCGGCCGGGTGACGTCGGATGCGTCAGCCTCACGGGGAGAAATCGCCACTCGCCCCACTTCCAGTCCACGCGCCGTCTCGACGATGACGTGATCACCAACCCTTAGCTCGATTTCGGTCGGATCGAAGTAGTATATCTTGCCGGCTGTCTTGAACCGAACACCCACTATCTCGAACATGTTCCACCTTAAATGGAGCGCGCCAGGCGCCCTCCTTTCTCAGGAATACTCAGCATTAGTGCCTCAAGCACCAGTTGCGGGTTGACGTTGAGACTGAGCCGCTTCCCGGCGAGACGCAAGCTCTCGATGGAGGCCCTCATCTCGGCCAGGCCGTAGCCGTCCGCCATTTCCACCAGACTCTGTCGCCGGTCGACGTTGGTCACCGCCTCAGTGCAGTCCAACTTGACCAGCATCAGGTCGCGCCACCAGCCGGTCCAGGTGAGCAATTGCTGCTGCACCGAGACGCGGTTCCGACTGAACCCGCCGGCCATCTTGGCAACGTAGCCGAAGCGCCGCTCGTTGCTGGCTTCAACCAACTCCAACAACCCGTCGAGCCACTCGTCACGTCGGCGGAAGACGCCGTCGTCAGCGGCGGCGGAAACCGCCCAACCGACACAACCGCCAGCCAGTCGTGAGAGCAGCTTGGCCTTGTCAGTCGGCACGCCCCAGCGCTCGATCAGTGACGCCTCGATCTCACCGACACCGAGCAGTCGCAATTCGATCCGCTGGCAGCGGGAAACGACCGTCGCCGGCAGAGCACTCTCGTCGATCGCCAGCAGGATAAAGACAACGTTATCCTGCGGTTCCTCGAGGGTCTTCAGCAGACGATTGGCAGCCGAAATCGAGAGCATTTCGACGCCATTGAGAATGTAGACCCGGCAGTGACCTTCGAACGGCGGCAGGCTGGCGCTGTGCTGTACTTCATCGACTTGTTCAACGCTGATCCGTGTCTTGACACTCTCGCCGTCTCTCGCAGCGTTATCATCATTATCGCGCCCGTCCGTTTGCAGTTCAATCACCTGGACGTCAGCGTGCTTCGCCTCGGCGATGCGCTGACAGGGTGGGCACGTGCCGCATGGGACTTCGTCGCCGCTGCAATTAAGCACCCGTGCCATGTCCAGCGCCAGTGTCATCTTACCAACACCGGCCGGACCAAGCAGCAGATAGGCGTGTGACAGGCGGTCGTTCGCCACACCTCGCCACAGCAGTTCAACCGCTCTCGGTTGTCCGATTACATTCCACATCGCTAATATTCTCGGCGATCATTTTCGCCAGCATCGCTCCAAAGGCTAAGTCACGTCGAGCCGCGTCAGGTCGTCCAGTGTCTCCCGACGCCGGATGAGGCTTGCCTTGCCAGAGCTAACCTGGATTACCGCCGGTCGTAAGGAAGCGTTGTAGTTCATTGACTCGGGTATACAGTAGGCGCCGC
>CAZLUE010000025.1:0-6177 GCA_964562625.1 uncultured Dehalococcoidales bacterium
CCCCTCTCACTCGATTCGGCGGCGAAGTGGAATCCTAGTTCCGCTCTGCTCGCAGTAGTATAACCGTACGCTAACGGCACCTGCGTTGTCAATCTAGGTCGCGGCGTCGGTAGATGGCTAGGCGGTAAACCTGCCGTACAGGGTTGGCAGACATAGCGGCAGAGACTCGATGTCTGCCACCACTTCGTAGCTCATGTCCCCGCATATTGCCCCGAGGTAGTCGTGACCCGAACGGTCGACGGTCAGACAGAATGGCGTTATTCCCCTTCGCCTGGCCTCGAGCAGAGCCATCCTGGTATCGTTGGCGGCATATTCTCGCTCGAGCCCGTGCTTTCCGTAGCCGTGGTCTTCGGGGCGACCGTCGCTGATGAGAAAGAGCACGCGGGTCTTGGAATCACACTGTTCCAGCTTCGAGACGGTGTGACGGATCGCTGGTCCCATCCTCGTTCCCTGGCGTGGGGTGATGCCGTCGATCCTAGCCTTCACCCGGTCGGTCAAGTCTTCGCCGAAATCTTTGATCGGGTAGAACTCTACGTCTCCCCGCCCGTGACCGGAGAAACCATAGAGCGCGTAGCTGTCACCGACCATTTCCAGCGCTCTGATGAGCAGCACCGTGCTCTCTTTTTCTAGGTCTATGATCCGCTTGAACTCCATCGGCCGGATCTTATCGTCCGGGTAGGACTTGAGCCACTCGGAGTAATCATGAGCATGTCCGGCGAACGCCGGCTGGATGAACTCTCCCTGAACACGGTTGATGTACTCGACGGTGGAAGAACTCATGTCTAGTAGAAAGGCCACCGAGACCTCCCGTTCTGCCTTGTTCCGCTGCCAGTAGACTCTGGCATCGACGCTTTGTCCGGCCTTTCTGGCGATAACCGCATCGACGACGGCGTCGAGGTCATAGTCTTCGCCGTCGGGCAGCCGTTTGGCCTTCTGTGAGGACTCGGGATTGAGTTGCTCGAAGCGCTTGCCCAGTCGGGCAACCAGTTGGCCGTGCTCCGCCAGGATCGCCTCGAAGAAATCTGGCGAACCTTCGGCGAGTGGTATCTGGCGCACTCGGCACCAGTTCAGCCGGTAGTCACCGGCGCGAAAGTCCCATTCGTCGTAGAGGAAACTGAGCGGACTATCATTTTCGAGGGCGCCGTCTTCGTTGGAGTCCGCTCCGTTCGGTTCCGTACGGCCGCCCACCAGCAGGCTGTCCTCTTGGCTGGCGGTATTGGTGCCGAAGATCATCGTCTCTTCTGATGAGGCCTCACCGTCGGCCGCCAGCGTCAGCATGTCGGATAGATCGTCGCTGTCCGATGCTCCATTGTTCGTCTGCGGGGGGAAGTCCGGCGGGCTGCCGCCGGTCCCGTCCTCGCCGGCGGCGGTCGTCTCCGTCTCCCTGGGCGTATCGAGGCGGAAGGTTCCTCGGTAATCCACCGCTGCAGGGCTGTCATGGGGAGAGGCATCGTTCCCGTAATCGGGCAAGTCGCCCAGCATTCCGGTGATCTCTTCCTGGGAGAGGTTGAGAATCTCACCTGGGACACCTTCGGTGTCGAAGGTGTCCCAGGGGCCGGCCGGTTCGCCATTGCCGGGTAAGCTGTTGAATAGCCGGTAGAGGCGCATCGTGGCGGCGGCGCTGTCAGCGACGCTGGTGTCGGGACCGTCGGTGACGACGGCCATCACGTCTCTCATGATCCTGGCGGCGAGGTGTAGCGGCCGCTGTAGTGCCGCCGGTGACGGCCACTTCCCCGGGCGTCCCAGACTGAGGCGGACCAGCATCTCGAGCATCGCTTCGCGGAACCGGGACGGCATGAGTGGTGGCCTGGCGTCGATGGCTTCGTCCTGGGCACGGCGGTAGGCCTGGCCGACTCCCCGATAGCACCGCTTGACCAGGAAATCGACGCGCCCGTCTTCAACCAGACTGAATATGTCCAGGGCCAGTCTGGGGTTGTCGAACCAGCCGATGAATTCAGCAAGGCCGGTTGGCGGGCGGTCGCTTCGGGTAACCCTCCCCGGCGAGATGTCCAGTGCGCGGCCTAAATCAGTGACATCGTTTGTGTTGAGCTCGTTACTGCCGAACTCGATGTGTCCGACCTGATGCGTAGCGGCGACCTTATACCAGGCGAAGTTCTCCGGCTTGCTCGTGTACCGGGCGACGAAGCTAGCCAGCAGCACGGTGTCGCTGCCGGGCAGACGGACTACGGAATCACTCGGAGAGAGAACCTTGACCTTTCTTCCCGACAGGGCCAGACAGTAGGCCTCCAGCAGACTGCGGACGTTGCTCAATGACACACCCGGAGACAGATCCTCCAGTAGTTGGACGCTTCGGCTCATTTCGAGACGGAAGTAAGCGACCCCACCCTGTTCGCTTCGGCGAAGGATGTCGAGGCCTTCGTGGCACCAGGACGCGAGGCCGGCGCCGCCGATTCTGCCGACGATGAAAGGAGAGGTCTTTATGAATGCCAGGGCAGCGTCGCACGACAGGGGGGCCATCTCGGCCGCCATCTGGATGAGGCGGTCATGCAGTGACCGCGGTAATGACAGTGAGACCCTGTCGAACTCAGCAGCGACGTCGCGCGGAAGGGCTTTTGTCTGGATCCCGTCGCGTCGGTCGGCGTTCTGGCTATAGTTGTTATCCGGCATCATCCGATCCCCTTTCACGAAGCGTCGGCGAATGGTGGTGGTCACTGGTCGCCATCAGCCCGCCTATTCGAAGATGCTGGAAACGACTTCTTCGATGCTGCGCTGGACGTCGGCCTCGTCGGTGACGGCCCAGACCACCGCCGCCTGGCAGGCCCGGCGCGGTGTAACACCTTGGGCGATCAGCTTGCCGGCGTAGATCAACAATCGGGTGCTGACCCCCTCCTGTAGGTGGTACTCTTTCAAGTTGCGGACCTTCTCTCCGATCCGAGCCAGTTCCCAGGCCAGTGTCTCCGAGATGCCGCTTTCGTGCTTGATGATGTTCGTCTCCAGATCCAGCGGGGGGTAACCGAACTCGATTGCGACGAACCTCTGGCGGGTACTCAGCTTGATCTCCTTGAGAGTGCTCTGGTAGCCGGGGTTGTAGGAGATCACCATCAGGAAACCGTCGTTGGCCTCGATGACTTCCCCCTTCTTCTCGATCGGTAGAATGCGGCGATGGTCGGTAAGCGGGTGGATCAATACCGTGGTGTCCTTGCGCGCTTCGACGACTTCGTCCAGGTAGCAAATTGCGCCTGCCTTGACTGCTCTCGACAGTGGTCCGTCGATCCACACCGTCGAGTCGCCCTCGAGTAAGTATCGGCCAACGAGGTCACTGGCCGTCAGGTCGTCGTGGCAGGCGACGGTCACCAGCGGGATTGCCTGCCACCCATCAGATGACGGCGCCCCCGCAGGCTTCCTTCCGGCCGCTGTCGTCGGCTTGCCGAGACGATAGGCCATGGATTGCAGGAACCGGGTCTTGCCACAGCCGGTCGGACCCTTGAGGAGCACCGGGAGTTTCTGCGAGTAGGCAGCTTCGAAGAGCCTGACCTCGTCCTTCACCGGCAGATAGAACGGTTCATTCAGGCTGGCGAACTCCTCTACCCGGTGTTCGCGATACAGGGCGCTGTTTGCATGCTCCGACATTCCCGCTCTTCTCCCAGAGTTTTCCGTTCCTGACGTTCCTGGCCCATTGTACCATGCCTGCCTCGGTATAATCGCGTTCGAGTTCGGAAGTAAGTTTGGTCAAGACCGCATTCCCCCTGGATGCCGTTGTGTAACCTGCTTTTTTCGGACTGGCGCCGCCGAAGGATCGCAATGCACTCGGTGAAGATTCTCATCATCGAAGACAACCGTGAGATCCGTGATGTTATCTTAGTGGGCTTCGCGATGGTCTGGCCAGGCATGAAGCTGGTCTCCGGTTCAGTTCGATCGAGACGGGGTCGGACTGGCGACCAGCGAGCACCCGGACGTCGTCATTCTCGATCTGGGTCTGCCGGACATCACCGGCTTTGAGGTGTTGCGTGAAATCCCCGCACGTTCTCAGGAGTGCCAATTCTGATTCTGACGGTGAGAACTAATGAGGCAGACAGCGTTCGTGGTCTGGAGCGTGAGGGAAGAGAGGGTGGACGACTACATGGCGAAGTCATTCCGACTGTCGGAACTCGTTTCACGGATTGACATGATGCTACCTTCGGCCGATGAGCCCGAGCCGTAGCCGCGGGCCCTTTCTAGGAATACCGACCACGTCATCCCTCCACCCACCGGGTTTTTCCTTCTCCGAATACCTGTTGACAGTTCCCGCCATCGCCCTTAGATCTTGGTCAGTGCGGTACCGGCTGGCGAGGTGCTTGAGGAGGGCTGATGCCGAACAATGATCAGGCGGCTGGTGACGGCGGGAACTTGCCTGAAGCCGTCATCCTGGCGGACATGCTGGAATACCAGGAAGGTTCCGTGGTCAGCCGGACGGTGCTTACCAAGGATACCGGAACGCTGACTTTGTTTGCTTTCGGTGTAGATTATGATCTAAGCGAGCACACTGCGCCCTTCGACGCGTTCGTCTACGTCCTTGACGGAGAGACCGAGGTGACCATCGCCGGGAGACCGATTCGTGTGAGGGCCGGTGAGATGGTCGTCATGCCGGCCAATGAACCTCACGCGGCTCCAGGGGCGGTGAAACGTTTCAAGATGCTCCTCGTTATGGTCTGGTCCTGACACAACCTGTGGCTACTGGCTGCCGGTGCGCCCCGGTATCATGAAATCCTCCTTGTCTTGACTGCGGAGTGGATCCCCCCGTCACGGCCGTGGTTCTGGCCGGAAGGGAACTGCCGGGATGTCAGGGGGCATCCAAAACACCTTGAATCGAATGTCAGGGCGGTCACAGCTCCTGTCGTTCCATGGACTCCGGCTGCCATTGGTATGATGGGAGCATCTCGTTGGTTGGTGTCGAGTTTGCGCCGAGCCAATCCGGTGCAGCGTTCAACAAACCCTACGATGGAGTCTCAGTTGTCTCAGGTATGCCATCTGTGACAAAGTAGTATGGGTTGGGGGAGTCCCATCGTGAGTTGAAGTGGATAGCAACGTCCCGACCGGTGACGTAATGGGAGAGAAGGATTGGAATGAACTATGAGACAGTTATCCTGGAGAAGAAGGACCGAATCGCCACCATCGTGATGAATCGCCCAGAGAGACTCAATGCGATCACCAAGCAAATGGAAATCGATTTGTACGATGCATTCATGGACGTGACCGAAGACGAGGGCGTCAGGGTAGTGATCCTCACCGGGGCGGGTAGGGGATTCTGCTCCGGGGAGGATGTCAAGGAGAGGCCGGGAGAACAGTCCGTCCGGAACCGACCATCACGTCGCATCGCCCATCCGGTCAGCGGTGGCAACCGGACGGTGCTGGCTTTGCGGAACATACCGAAGCCGGTGATTGCCGCCGTGAATGGGGCGGCGGTCGGGATGGGGCTGGCGATGTGCCTTAACTGTGATATCAGGATTGCTTCGAAGGAGGCGCGGCTGGGGGCCGTCTGGACTCTGAGAGGTATCCCTCCCGAGTCATTCAGCGCTTATGTTCTCCCCCAGATAGTCGGCTTGCCCAAGGCGATCGAGATGGTCTTCACTGGTCGCATCCTCGATGCCCACGAGGCAAGAGAGATCGGCCTGGTGAGTGAGATACATCCCGCGGATAAGTTCGTTGAGGCGACCAATCAGCTTGCCGGGCAGATTGTTAAGGGAGCGCCGATTGCGCTGGCGCTGGCCAAGCAGGCGCTCTACCAGTTCCCTAATTCATCTCTGGATGCAGCTATGCAGATGGAACGTTTTGCCCTGGACTATGCCTTCAAGACGGAGGACAGGGGTGAAGGCATAGAATCATTCCTAGAAAAACGGGAGGCTGATTTTCAGGGGAAGTAGGTCGGCCCCGCTTGTCGATGAACACGGTCTCGGGTGTGAAGACCGGGACCAGTTTCGTACTGGTAAAGTCGACCCTGACGATAGATACGCCGGGGCCCGGCAGTGCCGTCGATTGTGTCGCCAGGCAACGATTCCAGCACTGGCGAACCGCTCATCGCCTAGTGTCTGAAATGCACGAAAACCCTTCCGAAGTTCTTGTCGTCCTTTTCGATGCGATGATAGAGTTTCTTTATTTCTCGCCTGAGCAGGAACCGCAAGACGTGTTTCTTTAGCTGTCCTGATCCCTTACCGGGAATGATCTCTACCAAAGCGATCT
>CAZLUE010000025.1:6187-12599 GCA_964562625.1 uncultured Dehalococcoidales bacterium
CCCGGTTCAGTTCCGCGTCAATCGTGGAGCCCTTGTTATAGATGTCATGCAAGTCCAGGACAGTCTTCGCCAATGAATTCCACCTTGTCGACGGGCGCCGCGTATTTTTCTGTTGATTCCAAACAACTGGTCGATTATGACTTGTCCCGGAACAGTGTACCACCAACTCGCCGCCAATCACGCTCCCTTCTTCGTGGGGTAAGGATTTGCACATGTCTCTCCGGTATGATCGAGAATTGGTTCGTCTGTGACGGCGAAGTAGGTCACGAAATTGTCTCCGTCTACGATGGCTGCTTCCGCGATGAATCCGTATACGGGCGGGAGTATCTGCCATTGATTGAGAGCGATGGTAAGGTGCAGCCGGTGCGCTGACGGCGTCTCGACTGGTTCGATGACCACCAGCGGTTGGTGCCGAAGGGGCTGATGGGAATGTGGAGGGCGCTCACTGACTTGGGGCGATCGGCGGTCTGCCCTGGACGTCTGATATCGAGAAACGCAAGCGTGGCGTCGTCGACGCTGACGACTTTCGGTCTCATCATCGTCGCCTTCGGCTGAAGCAGCCGACTCTTGGTGGGTTGTACCAGTTTAGGGTGATGACTGGAATGGGAGTGGTGATAGGGCACTTGACCTGCCGGCTTGTCGGCAGTAGAATGTCTTGACCCGAGTGAGCCGGCCGGGCGCGGGTCGGGTTGTCTTGACGAACGTTAGGGTGAGGAGTGCATATGGCGGGTATCGTATCGTACGGAGCCTACATACCATACTATCGACTGCCACGTAGTGTCATCAACGAAGCATGGCAACGCGGTCGAGGCCGGGGCGAGCGGGCGGTCGCCCGTTACGACGAAGACACGGTGAGCATGTCAGTCGCCGCCGGCATGGACTGCCTTGGTGGCATCGATCCGAAGTCGGTTGATGGGCTGTTCTTCGCCTCGACGACGGCCCCATACAAAGAGCGGCAGAACGCGACGATCGCGGCCAACGCCATCGATCTCGACCGTAACGTCCGCAACGCTGACTTTGCCAACTGCCTCAAGGCAGGGACGACAGCGCTGCTTTCCGCGGCTGACGCGATTGACGCCGGATCGCTGAAGCAGGTGCTGGTGACCGCCTCCGACATGCGTCCCGCAGCTGCTTCCGGCGAGAATGAACAAGCCTTCGGCGACGGCGCCGCGGCACTGCTGCTCGGTAACGAAGGCGTCATCGTTGAGATTGAGGGTAGTTTCACGTTGAGTGACGATTTGGTTGACGCCTGGCGCGCTCACGATGAGACGTTTGTCCGTAATTGGGAGGAACGTTTCGGCCTCGACGAGGGTTATCGCAAGATTCCGGCGGAAGCCGCCGCCGGGGTACTCGCCAAACTCGATCTGTCGCCGGGAGACATATCCAAGGTCTGTTTCTACGGCGCCAACGGGAGACGGCACGCCGAACTGGGTAAGCGAATGGGCTTCGAGGCGGGTCAGATCCAAGACTCATTGCTCGATAGCGTCGGTAACACCGGCGCCGCCCTGCCACTAATGATCCTAGTGGCCGCCTTGGAAGAAGCCAAGGCCGGTGACCGGATACTGCTCGTCAGTTGGGGCAACGGCAGTGATGCGGTGGTGCTGCGAGTGACCGAGGCGATCAGCAAGCTCGGCAGTCGCCGCGCCATCAAGCGCCATCTCGGCATCAAGCAAGAGCTGGATAACTATCAGAAGTACCTGCGCTGGCGCGGACTGTTGCCACTGGAGGCGGCCGCTCGTCCAGCCAAGAGTCCGACCTCGATGTCTTCGCTGTGGCGGGAACACGCTTCGGCGATGCCGCTCTACGGGGTCAAGTGCCGCAATTGTGGCACCCCCCAGATGTACCTCAGCGACGCCTCGACACGAGTGCGTGTCTGTCTCAAGTGCCACGCTCGTGACGACTTCGATCCCTACCGCTTTGCAGAGAAACGGGGTAAAGTTGCCAGCTTCAGCCACGACTACCTGGCGCTTAGTCAGGATCCGCCGAACACGCTGACGATCGTTGACTTCGATGGCGGCGGCCGCGGCTCATTCGAGATGACCGACCGTGTCCCTGACGAGTGCGAGGTCGGGATGAGCGTCGAGATGACCTTCAGAAAGATATTCTTCGACAAGGGAGTGCATAATTATTTTTGGAAATGCAAACCGGTTCGCGACTAAGTCCTGCGATCCGGAGGACGATCCAAGGAGGAGAAGAAGATGTCGGGAAGCATTAAGGACAGGGTTGCCATTGTCGGTATGGGCTGCACCAAGTTCGGCGAGCGCTGGGACGCCGCTGCTGACGATCTGCTGATTGAGGCTTGCTACGAAGCCTTCGACGACGCCGGTCTGGGGCCGGATGACATGGAGGCCGCCTGGCTGGGTACCAATTCCTCTGGCGGTACCGGGATGACGCTTTCTGCGCCGCTGCGACTCAACTACATTCCGGTGACACGCGTCGAAAACGCCTGCGCGACCGCTTCGGATGCCTTCAGGAATGCGTGCTATTCTGTCGCCGCCGGCATCTATGACATCGTCCTCGCCGCCGGTGTCGAGAAGCTCAAGGACACCGGGATGAGCGGACTCGGGGGCTCACAACCCAACCCGAGCCACGTGCTGTCGCCGGAGGGCACCGCCCCGGGACGATTCGCCATGCTGGCGACCACCTATTTCTCGCGCTATGGACTCAGTTTCGAGGAAGGCAAGCACATGATCGGGCGCGTTTCCTGGAAGAGCCACAAGAACGGAGCGCTTAATCCCAAGGCGCACTTCCAGAAGGAAGTCGACATGGACACGATAATGAACTCTCCGATGATCGCCTGGCCGCTGGGGCTCTATGACTGCTGCGGTGTCAGCGACGGTTCGGCAGCGGCGGTAATCACGACGCCGGAGATTGCCAAAGGGATGCGCAAGGATTACATCACCGTCAAGGCACTCCAGATCTGCGCCCCGCCTAACGACGGCAACTACAACTCTGACTACGACTGGACGCACGTCGAGACGACCGTTCGTGCCGCCGAGGCCGCCTACAAAGAGGCTGGCATCACCAATCCACGAGAGCAAATCAGCATGGCTGAGGTTCACGACTGCTTCTCGATTACAGAAGCGGTTACCATGGAAGATCTGCGCTTCAGCGAGCGGGGCAAGGTGCTGCGCGACATCGAGGACGGCTTCTTCGACATCGACGGCGGGTTGCCGGTGCAGCCCGACGGCGGTCTGAAATGTTTCGGTCACCCGATCGGCGCCAGCGGCATTCGCATGATATACGAGATGTACAAGCAGCTTCAGGGTAAGGCGGGCGACCGACAGATCAAAGATCCGAAGATGGGGTTGACCCACAATCTGGGAGGTAGTCCCGACGGCTGCATGATCTACGTCGGCATCGTCGGTCTTCCGGAGGTCTAGAGGCCGTCATCACGGCACCACGACTATTGCCGTGGTGCCGTGATGATAACCTTCCGGACGGCCGGGGATCATTTCGTCGTCGGCTAGCAGAAGACAGCGGCAATGTAACGCTGCGGAGGCTTCGAGATGGTCCAGGACTTCCCGCATCTTTTCTCGCCGATCAAGATCGGTTCGATGACGGTGCGCAACCGTATCTACAGCAGCCCCCACCACCCGCTCTTCATCAACTTGCGGACCGGATTGATCGACGACCGGATGATCAGTTACTGGGAGACTAAGGCGCGTGGCGGCGTCGGCATGATCGGGACGTTTCTCACCGAGATTCATGCCGACCCGGCGCGAGACGTATTCCGGCGTCAAGGCTTCGTTGAGGCCTTCGCCAAGGGGGCTGAGGCAGTCCACCGGTACGGCGCTAAGCTGATTGCCCAGGTGGCGCATTCCGGAGGGCAAGCCGGGGGTGTCGGTCAGGCAAATTGGGCGCCTTCGGCGATACCGGTTCCGAACAACATGATGAAGTGGCACGTCCCCCATGAGATGACGATACCGGAGATCGAGGCGACGGTGGCTGCTTTCGCCTACGGTGCTGCGAAAGCCAAGGAAGCGGGACTTGATGGCTGCACGATCCACGGTTCCCATGGTTACCTCGTTGCCGAGTTTCTGTCGCCCTATTTCAACCGGCGCAGTGACGAGTACGGCGGCAGC
Source organism: uncultured Dehalococcoidales bacterium (assembly GCA_964562625.1). Taxonomy (GTDB): domain Bacteria; phylum Chloroflexota; class Dehalococcoidia; order Dehalococcoidales; family Fen-1064; genus CAZLUE01. The sequence continues at coordinate 10,273 of CAZLUE010000025.1, forward strand.
TTCGAGAACCGGATGCGCTTCCCTCTCGAGGTCATCGAGGCGGTTCGCGACGAGGTCGGGCCCGACTTCGTTGTCGGTATCCGGGTCAATGCTGATGATTTCGTCGACGGGGGAACAACTCTCGACGACTTTCTCAAGATAGCGCCGTTGCTGGTCGTGGACGGACGGATCGACTTCGTCAATGTCAGCGTCGGCACCTACATCTCGACGGCGACCGTTATTGACCCGATGTACCTGCCGCTCAACTCGTTCGTCTACTGTGCCGCGGCCGTTAAGCAGGTGGTGGATGTTCCAGTGATTGCCCGTGGCCGGATCACCGACCCTGTCCAGGCGGAAGAGATTCTGGCCAACAACCAGGCGGACATGGTGAGCATGGTGCGGGCGATCATCGCCGATCCCGATCTTGCGAATAAGGCCAGCCAAGGTCGGGTCGCGGAGATCCGAAAGTGCATCGGCTGTAACGAGGGCTGCTGGCGGCGGGCTACTACCGACCTCTTCATCGGTATGAGCCAGGGAATTAGTTGCACGATGAACCAATCGATCGGACGGGAAGGACAATTCGGATGGCTCGAGCCGCATCCGGCTGAGGTCGTCAAGCGAGTGCTCGTAGTCGGTGGCGGTCCGGCGGGACTCGAGGCGGCGCGCGTGGCGGCGGTGCGCGGTCACAAGGTGGTTCTCTACGACCGCGGCGCCGAACTCGGCGGTCAGACACTGATTGCCGCCAAAGCGCCGGGGCGTGATGGATTTCTTGACCTCGGACGATACTACAGCCGCCAGATGGTGCTGCTCGGCGTCGACATTCGACTCAACAGTGAAGTTACCATCGAGACCGTCGAGTCCATCGAGCCGGATGCGATCGTCATCGCCACCGGGTCAACGCCACTGACGCCGGAAATTCCGGGAATGGACGGTGCCATGGTCGTCGAAATGCGTGGCGTTCTCGACGGTAAGATTGAAACAGGCAAGAAGGTAGTTGTCGTCGCCGCTGACGATGACATTCAAGGACTGAGCGTGGCCGATTTCCTCACCGAGCAGAGAAAGGAAGTTGAGGTGATCGTTCACAGTGACGACTTCGGCACGAGGATCGAACCGTGCACCCGGCAGGCTATCCTACATCGCCTCGCCCGTGGCGACGTGGCGCTGACCAACAACAGCGAGGTTACCGAGATCTCCAACGGGACGGTCTCGGTGCGCAATGTCGTTACTCAGCAGACACGGACGATCGAGGACGTCGACAGTGTCGTCATTGCCTTCGGGGGACGTGAAGAAAGGACGCTTTACGACCTTCTCGGTGACCGGGTTCCGGAAATATACGTGATCGGGGACGCCAACGGAGTTCGGCGAATCAACGACGCCACCCACGATGGCGCCGTCGTCGGCAGGGCGCTCTAGCTGATCTTATCAGATGATAGGATGAATCGAATGGCAACACAGAAAGTTCTGATCGTCAATGGCAGCCCGAGGAAAAATGGCAACAGCGCGGCGCTGGCTGAAAAGGTCGCCGAAGGCGCCCAGGCGCTGGGGGCCGAAGTCGAGACGGTTATCCTCCAGGACAGCTACATCAAGCCGTGCGACGGTTGCGGAGTATGCCGCACGCTGGGGAAGGGTTGTCACATCGATGATGACATGCAAGCCCTGTATCCCAAGGTCCGCGAAGCAGACGCGCTTGTGCTGGCCGGCCCGATCTACTTCTTTTCCGTGACCGCCCAGACGAAACTTTTCATGGACCGCTGCTACGCAATCGTCAAGACCGGCGACAACGCCCTGGCGGGGAAGCGAATCGGTATCGTGCTCACCTACGGTGGCGGCGACGCTTTCGGTTCCGGGGCAGTCAACGCGCTGCGTACTCTCCAGGATACCTATCGCTACGTCGAGGCAAATATCTTTGGTATCGTCCACGGGACGGCCTCGGCCGCCGGCGAGGTGAAGGATAACCAGGAACTGATGGACCGTGCACTGGTGCTCGGCCGGCGGATGGTCAGCGAGGCCTAGCGGTGGACGGAGCAGCAAGACGACAGGCGAGGTGACGGAAATGTCTGATAAAGTGATTCTGATCGAGCGGCGGGAGCGAGTGGCGGTAGTGACGCTGAACCGGCCTGACAGTTTGAACGCTCTCAACACCGATCTCCAGGACGCAATTGGCGCGACTTGCCTGGAACTGAGCGACGACGATAGCGTCTGGGCGGTGGTTCTGACCGGCGCTGGGCGCGGTTTCTGCTCTGGAGTCGATCTCCGTGGTCAGCGCCTCGCCGGTGACAGCCTGCCCAGCCGGCAGAAGCGCCTCGACGTCTACGGCTGGGTTGGCCGGCTGGCGATGTCAGTCTACC
>CAZLUE010000026.1:0-12212 GCA_964562625.1 uncultured Dehalococcoidales bacterium
CCTCATCCCTCCGCGGAAGGACCACCGAAGGGACTTCGCCCCGGCAGACTAGTAGCCGACGTGCTACGAACCGTACAGCAGCCCTGCGAGCAATAATTTCGCCGCCTCCTTGTCGAGCGGCCTATTATTATTCCCACACTTCGGAGATTGTATGCAACTGGGGCACCCTTCGTGGCAAGGGCACTCGGTTATCGCTTTCAAAGTCGCCTCCCAGAGGTGCCAAACCAACTCATAGCCCTTCTCGGCGATACCGATGCCCCCCGGATGCGCGTCGTAGATGAACACCTCGGCGCGGCCGGTGTCGGGGTGCAGCGCTGTCGAGACACCACCGATGTCGTTCCTGTCACAGAGGGAGAATAGCGGCAGTATTCCGATGGCGGCGTGCTCCAGGGCATGCAATCCACCGGCGAAATCCAGCTTGGCGCGGTCGATCATGCGCACTGCATCATCGGGCAGATCGAACCACAGTCCGACCGTCGGGAACTGCTGTGGCGGCAGATCTAACGGTTCCTCGCCGAGCACTTTCTCGGTGAACTGAGCCTTTCGTCGGTAGCCAGTTATCGTCGTCGTTACCTCGAGTTCGCCCAGGTATACCCTTACCTCTCCCGCCAGCTTATCGTGCCTCAGTTGAAGGATACGGACGTCGGTCAGCTCCTTACTCTGCGTATAGTAGCTCGCTTGTGTCGGCACAGCGTGGGCCGTCCTAGTTACCAGGTCCAGTTCAGAGACGAGATACGACTCTCCCTGGTGGAGGTAGATTGCCCCTTCGTGTATCTGGAAGAAGGCAGAGCCTCCCTCGATCGTCTCCAGCAGCGCCCCGGATGCCTCGTTGATTATCGAGTAATTATCACGCGAGGCCGAACGTATGCTGATGCTCTGCGCCGGGTAAGATACCGGGGGCGCCGGATACCACCGCCCGCGGCGCTCACGGAGTACCTTTCGTCGTGCCAGCTCGGCCGTCTCCCGCGCCAGCACGTTGCCGAAGTAGCGCTCATCGTGGCTGTCAAGCGGCATCTCCCAGGCGGCACAGAGCAGGTGGGCACGAACGATGTACGGGTTTTCCGGGTTGACCAAGGCGTTCTCAAAGCTCTTGCCGAAGAAGAACTCCGGATGGCGCATGAAGTACTGGTCGAGCGGGTTGTCGAGTCCGATCAGGAAGCTGATAGACTCTCCTTGGGCGCGGCCGCTGCGACCAGCCTGCTGCCAAGTACTGGCAATACTACCCGGGTAGCCGGCAATTACTGTCGCTTCGAGGTTGCCGATATCGACCCCCAGTTCCAGCGCATTGGTCGCCACCACGCCGAGCAGCTTTCCGCTGGCCAGGTCTCGTTCGATCCGGCGCCTCTCTCGTGGCAGGTAGCCCGCCCGGTAAGGTTGGATACGGTCGGCGTGGCCGGCACCGGACGCACGGGCAGTATCGGTGATCCGCATCCGATCCCGCGAGTAGCGGAATATCAGCTCCGTTAGCCGACGCGTCCGTGCGAACGTCAGCGTCTTGATGTCCTGGCCGATCAGTTCCGTGAATAGGTGGCTGGCCTCGGTATTGACGCTGCGGCGGGTGCTCTTGGCGGGATTGATTATCGGTGGGTTCCAGAAGACGAAGTCCTTACCGCCGTGTGGCGAGCCGTCCTCATCGACGACTGCGAACGGCAGTCCGACCAGCCGCTCAGCGTGCTCCTTGGGGTTGGCGATCGTTGCTGAGCAGCAAATGAATACTGGCTCAACTCCGTAGAAACGGCAGAGTCTCCGCAACCGTCGCATGATCCCTGCCAAGTGCGATCCAAAGACCCCGCGGTAGGCGTGCGCCTCGTCGATGACGACGTATTTCAGACTTCGCAGGAACCGCGACCACTGCGAATGGTTTGGCAGAATGCCGAAGTGCAGCATGTCCGGGTTGGTCAGTACGATCCGCGAGTTCCTGCGGATATCCGCCCGGTCGGCGCGAGGAGTATCCCCGTCGAAGGTGGCATACTCTCCCGCCATCGCCAGCCCTGCTTTGAAGAGATCACCGAGGCTACTCAACTGGTCTTGGGCCAGCGCCTTGGTTGGGAAAAGATAGAGGGCGCGCGCCTCGCCGTCGGCGAGCATGGTCTCCAGTACCGGCACATTGTAGCATAGCGTCTTGCCGCTGGCGCTGGAAGTAGCCACCATCACGTTGTCGCCGCGTCGGATCCGGTTGACTGCCGCTGCCTGGTGACGGTAGAGCGGCAGAAACCGCTTCTTGGCCAACGCTGCCTTGAGGTTGTCCGGCAGCGGCTCGTCGATCCTGTCGTGGACCGCTCTGCGTGGAGGAATGTGTTCGACGTGGACAATCTGTCCCGCATAGCCGTGCAGCCCGTTCAGATAGGTCACGAAAGCGCCGCTGTCCATTTCGTCGTCTCAAAGAGGGAGAGTCGCGTAGATGTGTCTCCAGCTATACTATCACAAGCGCGAGGTCCGGACGGATAGATGCCTTTCCCAATTCACATACTTTGTTCGGTACTATTGTCGATAGCGGTCGTGTGCCAATCACCGCCTGATGTGCTATGATCTTGTTGCAACAGAGACGGCAGCGATGCCGGTTATGGTGGAGGGGTGGACACAAGCTAGCAGGAAGGGGGACACATGGATAAGGAAGTCATCGAACGGGCAGTGAGTCAAGCGGCGGCTGAGTCCCCCGAAGCAGGGAGACTGCCGTGCGTTCGCGCCATCGGCCTTGCTAGGAAGCTCGAGAGTGACACCGCCGAGATCGGTACGGCCGCTAATCGCAGCGACATTCGCATCGTCGACTGCCAACTGGGCTGCTTCGAAGTCGCCAAGGCTACCCACGACGACCTGGTGAATTATCAGGCGCCAGAGGCCATTACCAAAGAGATCACCGCATCCCTGGTCGATGGCCACCTGCCGTGCCAAGTTGCTTTCGAAGTGTCGCGCAAGCTAAGAGTAACCCCGCGCCAGGTTGGCGATGCTGCCACCAAGATCGATACCAAGATCAGCCGTTGCCAACTCGGGTGCTTTCCATAGTTTCCCCTCTTGACGGTCGCCGTTTGGGACTACTCGTATGGTACCTAGAGAACGCCATCGCGAGCCCAATTGCGCAGATCTACTAATGGCCGCACCATGCGGATTGCGCTATCGTGGGCAGTAGCCAGAGTCAGTCCTCCCAAGCTCGGCTTATGGTTTCGGGTTACCCTCGCCTGGCATTCTCTAGGCAGGCATTAAGTTCGTCGTAGAAGGCCAGCGAGGTGGCGTCGGTGCGCGGTTGCATCAGATAGGCTTCCGACGGGTGGAATACCTCTTCGGGGCCGAGCGGCGTCATCGGTAACTCGGTATCGCTGAAGCCATCCCACTCCAGATTGACCGGCATCCTCACCCGTGCCAGCGCCGAATCCAGGGTGGCGTCGACGAGAACGAGGCGCCCATCGATCTCGACGCGGCAAGCCAAGTGATGGCTGAGCGGCATCTCGCTGGCCAGTTTCAGCAAACGTTCGGGGAAATCGGCGACAAGTTCGGCGCGCTCACCCCAGCGGAACGGGTAGACGACAAAGAGCGCCGGTAGCCCTAGCCGGCGGAACATCTCGTACAGCAAGAAGTGCTTCGGCGAACAGGAGCCCCTTCCCAGTTCGAGTATCTCGGTGTAGCGCCCGGCGTCGATAAGTTCGGGCACAACCGCGTAGGGTATCTCGCGGATGCCCTCGAAGACACTGATCCGCGCCGCGACGGCATCCTTTCCGCGGACCCACTGGCTGAACTTTTCATTGATGACGGAACCGAGGGTGAGTGGCATTGTCTGGCTTTGCTCCGGGTGATCTTTGCGTACGGGCAGGCTACCAGAGCAAGATAGCAGATAGCGCCGTGGTCGTCAAACAGCGGTTACCGCTCGCCGGAACGCCAGGTGAGTTCCGGTTACAGTGGGTTCCCCGATCGTCTCAGGATACCACTCAGGCTGGCCCAAAGGCCGTTGGCGCGATCTACCTCGGCAGCGGGCGCATCTTCTTCCGCGTAACGGACGCCGACGTAGAGATCGGTCAATTCCGAGAGTTGCCGGCCGCCGTCGGGCAGAGTAGAACCGAGCCGGCGTTTGTACTCGAATGGCGTCTCATGACCACGCTTGCCGCTGCCGTAGCGGCCCGCCTGCCATAACAATCGGCGGTAGATTTCGCGGACGTCGAGGCGGCCCTCGGCCGTCTCCTCGAGGAACCAGTTGGGGATGGTAGCGCCGGCAGCTGACTGTCGCTTACGACGGAACCGGCTAAGCAGCGCGATGAGAAAGAGCCGTATGTCGCCCTTGAATCCCTGCCAGCTCCACAGCGATTCGTTGATGTCGCCGGCCTCGCCGCCACGCCGTGACGCCCGGACACGGGACACCGTCCTTGCCAGGAAATAGATGACCACCAGCGCCGCCGCTGCAAACAAGGCCCACTTTAGGATCATGACGACGGTGTCCGGGATCGGGTCGCCGAGAGGCAGCTCCTCCGGCTCTACCGCCGCGGCGCCGTAGTCGGACTCGATCTCACGGGTGGTATCGCGTCGGATGAGGGCGAGCAACCACTTACCTATCCAGACGAGCGCGGTAGCAATGTAGCCGAACGGGATTAATATGTAGTAGATCGCCTGGCGGACGATCTCGAAAGTAGCGTCGAGGAGTCGTTTCAAGAAAACCATGGACTCCGGTGAAAAGATGCCAGCAACGGCCAGGCTGACGAGTACCATCGCGCCGATGATGATCACCAACGTTGGAAGCCAGCGACGGTTGAAAGTACCGATCGATTCCTCCCGCGGCATCCGCTGCTGGATGCCCATGAGGTTGGTCAGCGCCATTGCCACAAGTGCGAAGAAGAAGAAGGCGGCCATCTGTGGCGCTACTGTTGAGGCGAATTCCTCGAGCGAACCGGGTCTCTGATTGCTCTGCCAGATGACGATCAAGAGAACGAAGGCGACGATGCCGACGATGAACGTTCGGTAGATATCACTGACCATCGCCGGCCGTCGCCCGCGGATGATGCCGCGCCACCATAGATAGGCCGCCGCCGGCATTGCGATCATTAGCTGATCGGGTTCGCCGAAGGTGTCCAGAATTCGGCGGCCGATATAGCCGAACCAATCTTCATCGAGCAGCCCATAGCCGCCGTGGAACTCGGTGCGGATCACAGCGTAGGCAAATAGCAGGGCGCTACCGATGATTCCGAACCGGACCCATCCGACCGTCCACTGGCGGCCGAGTAGGTAGCGAGTGGCGACGAAGGCGCCGCCGAACATCACCAGCACCGAGATCAGGCCGAGAGGTGGTCGGTCGTCGGCGAACATCTGCCATTGGCCCGTCCAAACGATCCATGGGTAGATCCAGAAGACCTCCATCAGGATGATGGCCAGCGGTAGCAGGGCGAGTGATATCCAGTTGACGTTGAGGAGACGGTATGACAGTTTCATGACATCACCTTCCTCAGGCTGAGCACCTCCATTTTCTGCCAGTTGACGTCATCGGCGACGCGGTAGGTGACCAAGTTGCCGCGACCAGACGGCGCCGCCTCGCCGCCGACTTGCACCAGGGTAACGCTGCGTCCAGCGCGCTTGAGGCTGAGTAGACTGGCGATCAAGGTTTCGCCGGGTATGGCGGCGATCATCAGAACCGCACTTCCCCAAGGAAGATTTCGGCTCTCAGCGGCGACGAACCGAGCGGCCGGAACGCTCTCAACCGAGGAGTGAATCTGCGCCAGCGCTTCCAATATTCGTAGCATTTGTTCGGAGTGCTGGCTTGGAGCCAGCCTGATCCGCTCACCGGTATGCTGTCGCGTCTGGTTTACGTAGAAGCCGACCCGGTAGCCGGCGGCCATCGCCTGGTTGGCGATCGAGGCTGCGGTAATGATACCCAGTTCCTGCAGATGGCTGATCGTTCCCCAGGTCGGCGGTACCACGGTGCGGACATCGAGGAAGATGCCGATGTCGATGCTGGTTGTTGGTTCGAAGATTTTGGTCTGTAACTGACCAATGCGTGCGCTCGTCTTCCAGTGTATCCGTTTCAGACTGTCGCTATAGTGATATTCGCGAACGCCCATGCTCAGGATAGGATCCTCGAAGATGTAGCGCTTCGCCTTGATTGCACCGAGTGGCTGCTTGGATGTAATCCCGAAAGTGTTGACCGGCAGTACCCGGGGATAGACTGTCAGTTGGTTGAGGTCGGAGATACCTATTTCCTGTTCGGAGAAACCGAACAGATCGCCGGAACGAATCCGGGTCGGTCCGAAGATGAAGCTACCACGCTGATCGCAACGCAGCCGGTAACGCCGCCGTATCCGGTGGTACCAACCGAGTGAGAAGAGGTTGGTCAGCAGCAGCCGGGAAGGACGATGCGACTGCGAGAGATGGCCGTGACCGTAGCCGATTCCCTCCGGCACTTCGTCGTCGATCGCAAGCCACGGCAGCGGCAGCGGCTTGCGATTGGTGACTTCCAACTCGAGTTCGACTTCTTCACCGAAGAAGACCCGCTTCTGGCTCAACCGCCGCCGGTACTCAATCCGGGTAAGACAATACCGCTCCCAGAGACGGGTGACGCCCCAGACCACCATCATCAACAGGGCTACCAGGAGTAGCAGAAACTGATGAGTTACTAGGCCGATAAAGAACAGCGCTACGACGACCGGAGGCCAGTAGCCGCCTCGCATCGGCTATTCTTCCCTGGCGGTCGCTTCCTCTTCGACGGGTACCGACACTGATTCTACCACCTCGGCGATCATCTCCTCGACGGTGCGACCGCGCAGGTAGCTCTCCGTCAGTGGAATGACGCGGTGAACGAGTGCGAAGGGGATGAGGTATTTGACGTCGTCGGGGATGACGAAACCCCGTCCGCGAAGTACCGCCAGTGCCTGCGCGGCATGATACAGCGCCAACATCGCTCGGGGGCTGGCGCCGAGTTGCAGGGCCTCGTGCTGGCGGGTGGCGCGGATGAGGCGAACGATGTAGTCCTCGACGTCGCCGGCGACGTGCACTCTGCGGCAGTCGGCCTGCGCATACAGGAGTTGATCGGCGTCGATTACCGGCGCCAATTCCTCGAGTGGTTCTGACTGGCGGAAGCGGGCCAGAATCCGGTGGTCGTTTTCTTCACTCGGATAGCCGATGCTTATCTTGAGAAGGAAACGGTCGAGTTGCGCCTCGGGCAGCGGGAAGGTCCCCTCGAGCTCGATAGGGTTCTGAGTGGCGATCAGGACGAAGGGGCGGGGTAACTGTTTCGTCTCGCCATCGGCGGTCACCTGTGACTCCTGCATCGCTTCTAGCAGGGCCGACTGTGTCCGCGGGGTTGCCCGGTTGATCTCGTCGGCGAGGACCACTTGGGCCATAATCGGGCCGGCGCGGAACTCGAAATCAGATGCCTTCTGGTTGAAGATATAGGTCCCGGTGATGTCTGTCGGCAGCAGGTCGGGGGTGCACTGGATGCGGCGGAAGGTACAACCCAGCGAGCGGGCGATCGACTTGGCGAGCATCGTCTTGCCGGTACCCGGTACGTCCTCGATGAGCAGGTGTCCTTCGCAGATCAAGGCAACAAGGGTCAACTCGATGACGTCTTCCTTGCCGACGATCACTCGTTCGACGTTCTCCTTGACCCTGGCACCGAGTTCAGCGACTCGCGCCACCGATGTCTTCTCCAAGGTCGCTCGCCTCCAGATTTCTCCGTATTATGGTGCCTCGGACGGACGATTACCACGCGCCGCGTCACCAAAGGCAGCAAAGATCTCGCCCGACCTGACCGTCAGTCGGGTTCTTTGGCACCGTTCCGGACGGGGATTTAGAAGGGCCGCTAGACGACCTCTTCGTACATTAGCAGTTCTGGTCGTCCAGAGAAGAGCCCTTTGCCGCGGAGGGACTCCTGCCAGGCTTTAAAGTGCTCAGTCTGTCCGTGGTACTTGAGCGCTTCCTCATTCTCGTAGCGCTCGAGGACTGTAATCTTGTCGGGGTTATCATTCCCTTGCAAGATGTTGTAGGCGATCGTTCCCGGATCCTGGCGAATCTTGGGGACCACCGCCTTGAACGACTCGATGACATTGTTGCCCTTGCCCTCGGCGACTGTCAGGTTGGCTATCAGTACTAACATATCCGGTCTGCCTCCTTGAACTAGATGCGCTGCCGCGCGGACGGTAACGGCCATTGTCGGTAGTGCCGTTGCCCACAACTGGCACAGTATACCATCGGCCTGCGCCCAAGGTCTAGGGACTGAACGCCGGGCCGTAGGTCGGTCCCAGTTGAGTCTTCAGCACGTTCTGCGCCAGTTCAACGAAATTACAGAGCAACGGTCGTGTCTCCCGCGGGTCGATGATCTCTTCGATGTTGAACGCCTCGGCGGTGCGGAACGGTGACGCAATTGCCTGCAGCCTCGCCTCGAATTCGGCGCGCTTGGCTTCAGGGTCATCGGCGGCTTCGATTTCGCGCCGGTAGGCGGCGCTGGCGCCACCTTCGATGTGCATCGAGCCCCAGTGACCAGATGGCCAGGCGACCCGCTTGAACATACCCCCGGGCCGGCTGTGTAATTGGCCGGCGACGCCGAACAGTTGGCGTGTGATGACCGTCGCCCACGGCATCCGGGTGTTGCAGGTGGCCAGCACGGCGCGCGCTCCGGCGCGGACGATTCCCATCCGCTGCGCTTCGAGTCCTACCATGAAACCTGGCTCGTCGGCGAAGTAGATCATTGGCAGGTGGAAGATGTCGCAGATCTGCATGAAGCGGATCACTTTCTGTCCGGCGGCCAGGTCCATGGAACCGCCGGAGTGCATCGGGTTGTTCGTCATGCACCCAACCGGGTAGCCGTTCAGCCGTGCGAAGCCGGTGATTCGTGACGGTCCGGCGTGAGGGGCAATCTCGAAAAACGAATCGCGGTCGAGCACCCAGTCGAGGATCTTGCGCGGGTTGTAAGTGCGGGTGCGCTTGCGCGGGATGATCGAGAGTAGCCCTTCCTCACAGCGGTTGGGATCGTCGGTGGGCTCGGTGCGCGGCGCTATTTCCCAGACGTTGCTCGGGAGATAGCTGAGGAAACGGCGGATGATGGCAAAGGCCTCTTCCTCGGTTTCCGCCAGATTATCGATGACGCCGCCTTGGTAGACCTGAGTCCGCTCGTCACCGAGTTCCTCCTTGGTGACATCGTAGCCGAGCGCCGCCTTGACCACCGGCGGCCCTCCGGGAAAGACCTGGCTAGTCCCTTTGACCATCAGGTTAAAGTGGGCCATGCAAGCCTCGACGGCGGGTAGACCGGCCACCGAGCCCAGCACTGCCGAGACGACAGGGGCAACGCTGAGTAGCCGCCCCGCCTCGGCGCAGTGGTCGTTGGCGTCCGGTATATAGGTTCGGCCGATCTGCTCGAAAGTGCGGACGCTGCCGCCGGTGGCATCGAGTAGGCGAATGTATGGCATCTGCCATTCGAGGGCCTGGCAGACGGCGTAGCCGCTCTTGTTACCGACGGCGGCATCGGCGGCGCCACCGCGAACTGTGAAATCGCCTCCGCTGAAAGCTACCTTACGCCCGTCGAGATCGCAGACACCGGCCACCGAGTTGGCAGGCAGGAACGACACCAGTTCGTTGTTTTCGTAGCGGCCGCTACCGGCGATTGAGCCGATCTCGCGAAACGAGCCGGGGTCGGCGAATTTCTCGACCCGTTCCCGGATCGTTAACTTACCCCGTTTGTGCTGGCGCTCGATTCCTTCCGTACCTCCCATCTGCGCGGCTAGTTCCTTGCGACGCCTGAGTTCGTCGATTTCCGGCTGCCAGACCATCAGGTTCCTCCTCTTCCCTACGACCGGTCGATTGGTTCTCTGGGTGCCTGCTATGGACGGTAGCTAAGGGCTGGGCTGCGACCGAGTTGCGTCCGCAGCACCGTCTGGGCGGTCTCGATGAATTCGCAGAGTAACGGGCGAGTGTCCCGCGGGTCGATGATATCTTCGATATCGAATGCCTCCGCTGTTCGGAAAGGAGAGGCTATCGCCTTGAGTCGGTCCTCGATCTCGGCCCGTTTCGCCGCGGGGTCGGCTGAGTTCTCGATCTCGCGGCGGTAGGCGATAGCCGCCCCACCCTCGATGTGCATCGAACCCCAATTACCGGAAGGCCAGGCGTAGCGGCGAAACATGCCGCCGGCGCGGACGTGGCAGCCGCCAGCGACGCCGTAGATCTGGCGTGTGATGATCGTGATCCACGGCATCCGCGTCTCGCGGGTCGCCAAGACAACGCGCGCTCCGGCGCGGATGATGCCCTGCTTCTCGACTTCGAGACCAACGGTGAATCCCGGCTCGTCGGCGAAATAGACCATTGGTAAATGGAAGGTGTTGCACATCAGCATGAAACGGATAATCTTGTCACCGGCGGTCATGTCCAGAGAGCCACCGAGGTGCCCCGGGTTGTTGATCATGCATCCCACCGGGTAGCCGTTAATCCGCGCAAGGCCTATGATGCGCGAGCGCCCGTAGAACGGTGCGATCTCAAAGAACGAGTCGCGGTCGAGGGTGTGCCTGAGAAGGTCGTAAGGATTGTAGGGGCGCCGACTTGACCGCGGGATGATGGAGAGAAGCTCTTCATCGCGGCGACCTGGGTCGTCAGTGGGTTCGGTGCGCGGCGCCATTTCCCAGACGTTCTGCGGCATGTAGCTAAGAAAGCGGCGGATCATGGCGAAGGCGTCCGCCTCGTTTTCGGCGAGGTTGTCGATGACGCCGTTGGTCGTCTGGATGCCATCGTTACCGAGATTTTCCTTGGTGATATCGTAGCCTAGGGCTGCCTTGACGACCGCCGGACCGGCAACGAAGATCTGGGTGGTGTCTTTGACCATGAGGTTGAAGTGGGCCATGCAGGCTTCGATTGCCGGTAGTCCGGCTACCGAACCGAGTACCGCCGATACCACCGGCACTATGCTCAGCATCTCCATGTCCGGTGCGGCAGAGACGCGTCCCGGAACGTAGGTCCGGCCGATCTGCTCGAAGGTACGGACGCTGCCGCCGGTGGCGTCAAGGAGGCGGATGTAGGGTAGTCGCCATGATCGCGCCATTCGTTCGGCATGGCCGCACTTGTCGCCGATGGCGGCGTCCGCGGCCCCGCCACGGACGGTGAAGTCACCGCCGCTGAGGACTACCCGCCGTCCGGCGATATCACATGAACCGGTGACACTGTTCGCCGGCGTGAAGCCGACCAGCTTATTGTTTTCGTAGCGGGCGGCGCCGGCGAGATTGCCGATCTCTTGGAATGTCCCCGGATCGGCTAGGGAGTCAATTCGCTCGCGGACGGTCAGCTTGCCTCGTGAATGCTGGCGCTCGATGCCCTCCTTGCCGCCCATCCTTCGTGCCATCTGCCGCCGGTAATCTAGCTCTTCGATCTCGGGTTGCCAAACCATCAGAGTCATCCTTCGTAACCGGGTGTCTGGAGGGATTATGAGCCTAGTATAGCAATACGGACCGGTGACTGACAAGAAGGAAACCTGCCATAATTCGGAACGGATTATACCCATATAGCTCAGTGGTTAGAGTAATTGACTCTAAGTTGCGCATCCAGGCGTGCTTCGACGTCGGTCTGAATCATCCGGCGGAATGGATTCATTACCCTTCCGTACCCTTCCGTTTCGTGAGTGGCAACCGCTCTGATCAGTGGTCAACGGCATTCAGTTATCCGCCTTAGTTAGCCAGTATTCTGCGTGATCCCCGGGTCACTATCAAGGCAAAGAGATGATTCAGGCATAAGCACAGCGGTCGCCTATACTGCGAGATCCGTGACTTCGACAGGATAGCCAGGGAAGCGGGGCTTGTGGGCGTCCGCTTCCATGACCTCAGACATACCTTTGCAAGCCTGATGCTACTACGCGGGGCGAAGCCAAATGTCATCAGCGAGGTTCTGGGACACAGTTCGGTAGCCTTTACAATGGATGTCTACAGCCATATAATTGACGGGATGCAAAGCGACGCCATGGCGCTACTCGACGAGGTGCTCCTGGAAGGAGTCAGTCAGAAATCCGTCGCCAAATCGTCGCTAATTCCGGGTCTTCAAGCGAAGATTGCGGACGAATTAGCCTCAATGCCAGCGTAGCTCAGTTGGCAGAGCAGCGGTTTCGTAAACCGCAGGTCGGAGGTTCGACTCCTCTCGCTGGCTCCATTGCTAGGATCGGAAGTTCCTAATTCCTCAACCACGATTCACTGCCATTCAATGATTTGCCAATAATTTGCTAATGGCCGTTGTCAATTGCTGCAGGTAATTCGTGGGTGCTAGCATTCGTCAAT
>CAZLUE010000027.1:0-12050 GCA_964562625.1 uncultured Dehalococcoidales bacterium
GTAGGATTGCCGTCGTCGATGGTGATCGGCGGTTCACCTACGCCGAGTACGCCGAGCGTACTCGGCGACTGTCTTCGGCGTTGCTCGAATTGGGCGTCGCCAGAGGTGACCGCGTCGCCATCATCGATTTCAACACCCATCGCTTGCTCGAAGCCTTCTACGGTGTTCCTCGGATCGGTGCCATCCTGCTCTTCATCAACATTCGTCTCAGTCCGGCCGATGTCGCCTTCATTCTCAACGATTCCGGGGCCAGTTGCGTTATTGTCAATGAGGACGTGACAGACTTGTTGCCGCCGTTGGATCAGTTGCGAACGGTACGGCATTTCGTGACGCTGCGTGGTGACGGCAAACGCGGGCAAAACCAGGTCGATGGCCCTGACTATGAAGACTTGCTGAGCCGAGCGTCATCAGCCCCGCCGCTTGTCGAAATCGGTGAGAACGATCCCGCCGAAATGTGCTATACGAGCGGCACTACCGCTGGTCCTAAGGGGATGTTGTTGACCCATCGGATGCTCTACTTCAACGCGATCAGCATGGCGCTCTTCGCCCCGGTGGATGAGCGGACCACCTTCCTGCACAGTATTCCGCTGTTTCACGTCAACGGTTGGGGAACGCCTCATTTCCTGACAGCGGTCGGCGGCAAACACGTTATGCTCAAGGAGTTCCGTCCTGAAATAGTCTGTCGGACGATTGAGCAAGAACAGGTGACCAATATGTTCATGGTGCCGACCATGGCGAATACGCTGGTTAACTACCCGCAACTCCGCGAGCACGATCTTTCTAGCCTGGAGCAGATTACCGTCGGTGGTGCCCCGCTTTCGGCGTCGCTTTTTCTCGAACTCGAGGAAAAACTTGGCTGCGCGATTTGCGCCGGGTACGGTCTCACCGAGTCCTCCCCGATCCTGACATACTCGCGACCGCCGTTACCTCACGGAACTCTTTCTGGTGATGCCCGGGTGGAACGACTGCGCAGTGCCGGACGCGGCGGCTGGCTCTTCACGGTGCGTGTCGTCGATGAACAGGGAGACGACGTCGCTCGCGATGGTAAACAGGTCGGTGAGATCATCGCTCGTGGCAACAACATCATCGATGGCTACTGGAAACGTCCCGAAGCGACCGATAAGGCGATCATTGACGGCTGGTTCCACACCGGCGACATGGCGACCATCGACGAGGATGGCTACGTCCGGATTGTTGATCGCACCGTGGACATCATCATCAGCGGCGGCGAGAACATCAGTGCTACCGAGGTGGACAACGCCATCATCAGCCATCCGGCGGTGCTTGAGTGTGCTGTTGTCGCCGCCCCTCACGACCAGTGGGGGGAGACCCCGGCGGCTCTGGTGGTGCTCAAGCACGGCGAGACTCTCTCCATGGAGGACTTGACTGTCTTCTGCCGGGCCAAGCTGGCCGGCTTCAAAGTGCCTCGCATCATCGAGTTTCTCGATAGCCTTCCCAAGGGAGGCACTGGCAAGATACTAAAACGCGAGTTGCGTGAGCGATTCTGGAAAGGGCGTAATGGCAGGGTGGCCTAGCGCGCCAGGACTGATTGCCGGTGTCATGTCACCGGTCGGGGTGGGACGATATGGCGGGATTGTTGGAAGGCATCAAGGTAATCGATATGGGTCACTTCGTCGCCATTCCGGCGGCCGGTGCGACCTTGGCCGATTGGGGCGCCGAAGTCATCAAGGTCGAACCGCTGACCGGTGAGATGCTTCGCGGAGCCGTTCGCGTGAGCGGCGCTGACCGCGTCATCGAGTATCCCGGCGGCGAAGTTAACTGGATCGTCCAGATGCTCAATCGCAACAAGCGCGGTCTGGCGCTCGATCTCAAGAAGCCGTCCGGTAAGGAAGTCATCTTCAAACTCATCGCTGAGTCGGACGTTTTCATGTCCAACTACGAGTCGGGGGCACTGCGGCGTCTCGGCCTGGACTACGTTGCCTTGAGCGCGATCAATCCTCGACTCGTCTACGCTGTCCTTACCGGCTACGGTGCCGTCGGTCCGGACAAGGACCAACGCGGGTTCGATTTTTCGGCGGCCTGGGCTCATTCCGGGATGCAGTACCTCATCGGGGAACCGGGCAGTCCGCCGCCGCCGCCGCGTGGTGGCATGATGGATCGGGTCGCCGGGGAACACGCTGTCGCTGGTATTTTGGCGGCGCTGCTGGGTCGTCAACGGACCGGCTTGGGGCAGGAATTGGAGTTTTCACTGTACCACGCCGGCGTCTGGACCTTGGCCGAAGATATCCAGTCCGTCCTGATCAACCGGCCGATGACGAAGCATGACCGCACCGAGCCGGATAGCCCGCTCTGGAATACCTATCGTACCAGTGACGATCGTTGGCTCTGGCTCTCGATGGTTCAGTCGGACGTCAGTTGGTCCGATCTTTGCCGTGCCATCGACCGACCCGAACTTGAGACCGACCCTCGTTTCGATGGAATGGAAGCTCGCCAGGAGAATTCGGCACAACTGGTCAGCTTGCTCGAAGCCGTTTTCGTGTCGGCGACGATTGAGCAGTGGGAGAATCGCCTCCGTCGTAACGACTGTATCTTCAGTCGTGTCCAGACGCCGCTCGAGGTGACCACAGACCCACAGGCGCTGGCCAACGGTTTCTTCACCGAGGTTAACCATCCGGTCGGTGGTAAGATGAAGTTGGTCAACACTCCGGTCAATTTTCGCCAGGATCCGGCGTCGATCCGAACGCCTGCGCCGGAAGTCGGACAACACACTGAGGAGATCCTCCTTGAGTTGGGCTACGACTGGGATCATATCGCCGAACTCAAGGAGGACGGCGCCATCCTCTAGTTTTTTCCGGCACGGCCTGATCGCTGCCTTGACAGTCGACCGTCTGGGGCCCTAGCATGAATAGAGCCGCTGTTTCCGACGCCAGACACGCATGGCCTCGAATGAGGCCGCCATCGCAGGAGGTTCAGTTAATGGCAGTCCATCCACTTGAGGAAATCCTTCATCCTAGGGCAATCGCCGTCGCTGGTGCGTCGGCGAGCGACCGCGGAAGGTCGTCGAGCTTTCTTGGATCGCTTATCGCGCTGGGTTTTGAAGGGCCGATCTACCCGGTCAATCCCAAATATCTCGAGATCATGGGCCTCAAGGCCTACCCTAGCGTTCGGGACATACCCGGCGTCGTTGACTATGTCATATCGTCGGTTCCGGCTTCGCAGGTGCTTCCACTGATCGCCGACTGCGCCGAGAAGCAGGTCAAGGCGATCCACCTCTACACCGCCCGTTTTAGTGAGACCGGGCGCAAGGACGCGGCTGATCTGGAGCGAGAGATACTGCGACGGGCGCGCGAGGCAGGCATTCGCCTGATCGGACCCAACTGCATGGGCGTCTATTACCCTGACGGGCGGATCTCTTTCAACAGCGATATGCCGAAGGAGGGAGGGTCGGTTGGCGTCGTCTCACAGAGTGGTTCGGTGGTCATGGACATCGTGGGCCAGGTGGCGCGCAGCGGTCTCCGTTTTAGCAAGGCGATCAGCTACGGCAACGCCCTCGACTTCAACGAGTGCGATTATCTGGAATACTTCTCCCAGGATCCGAATACGAATATGGTTCTGATGTACGTCGAGGGCGTCCGTGACGGCAGGCGCTTCTTCGACCTGCTCCGGCGAACGACTCTCACCAAGCCGGTCGTCATCGTCAAAGGTGGTCGTGGACAGTCTGGGATCCGGGCGACCGCCTCGCACACCGCCTCGTTGACCAGCTCCATGGACGTCTGGGAGACCGCTATCACTCAGGCCGGGGCAGTCTCGGCGCGGCACATCGAAGAACTGACCGATATCGCCAGCGCCTTCCATCACTTGGGATCGATCCACGGACTGAGAGTGGGCGTCGCCGGTGGGGCTGGTGGCAGTAGTGTCATCGCCGCTGACATCTGCGAAGAAGCCGGGCTTGATGTCATACCGCTTCCGGATCAGATCCGACAGGATCTTAAAGCGCAAGGCAACCCAATCTGGGACTGGATCGGCAACCCGGCGGACATGTCAATCCGCATTGACCGTGATTCCGGTGCCGGCGAGATGCTGGTGATGATGGCCGCCGACGATAACTTTGACCTGCTGATTGCCTTCGTCCACAGTCACTTCGGCGGCGGAGGTGATGTCACCGCCAACAGTGTCGTCAAGCAGTACTACCTTGGTGACATGAACGGCAAGCCGATGATGGTGGTGATGAGCGAGGACGGCCGGTATGTCGCTGATGGCGATGGCCTGGCAGATGTGGCGGCCGAAGTCAGGTCCAGTTTCATTACCGCCGGCGTGCCGATTTACCCCAACATCGAGCGCGCCGCCAGAGCGGCCGTTAAAGTCATCGACTACTACCGGCGGTGCGGCTAACTGCTTCTACAGTCTGACGATGTTCGCCTTCGGCCCGTCGGGCCCCAGTTCCAGTATCGCTACTGATCCGGGGCCACGGTTGTAGTTGAGGAAAGTGGCACTGCCCGAACCCACTACCATGACGCCGTCAATATCGCGTATCCGGGCAGCATGGCTGTGCCCGTGGACGATGACGTCTGGCGTGTAGTCCTGCTGCCGCACCAGCATTCGGTCGAACCACGGTCCCTCGTGAATCAGCCATACCCGGTGCCCCGCCAGTTCTAATACTTGCTTCTGTTTGATACGATCGTCCGTGGCGATGCTGGAGTGATCGTCATCGCCGAGTACCGCCAGCACCGGCGCTATCCGTTCCAGATCGTCGAGGACGGACAAATCGTAAATGTCACCGGCGTGCAGAATCAGATCGACCCCTTCGAAGACCTCCGTGACTTGCGGTGGCAGTTCTGTCGCCACGTCTGGAATGTGGGTGTCGGTTATCAGTCCGATACGCATCTTGTACGGCTCTTCTCGACCGGATAGGCAGTCGCCGGACGTCAGGCCGTGGCACTCCGTTCCGTAGTGTGGTGACCATATTCTAGCCGGTTTCGTCGCCGGCTGTCACTTTTCCAGCAGAACGTTGGTCTCCGGCGGGTAACCTTACGGGAAGAGGCGCGACTGCTTTCGTTGTGGCTGCCAGTCTTCCCAGAAGTCCTGCGCTACGATCGGCTTACCGTAGCCGAGCATGTCGTCTGCCTTGGCGTAGAGCCGGTCGGCCCAGCGAACGCGATCTGTCAGGCGGAACACCGCACGGTGGAGTAGCGTGTCCGGCTTGTTGTAGGGGCAGACGGCAATGCAGTTGCAGCAGGATTTCTTCATCTGTGACCAGTACATCCGGCACTTCTCGGCGTGAACCGGCCACTTCAGTTCTCCGGAGACGTTGGATGCCGTCCGCGGCTCGGTCGTCCGTTCGCCGTTGGAGATCGCCTGCGATGGGCAGAGTGCGGCGCATTTCTGGCACGCTTGACAGAACTCGGTGACTCCGAAATCGATCGGCGAGTCCGTTGCCATTGGTAGATTGGTCAGCACCTTGCTCAACCTCAGGCGAGGGCCCAGTTCGGGCGTCACCAGTAGGCCGTTTCGGCCGAGGTCACCGAGGCCGGCCAGTAACGCCAGCGGCACCGATAGGGCGACGTCGTTAATGCTGCAATCGATTGTCTTGAAGCCGAGACCTCGGATAAAGGCCGCCAGATGGGTGTTGGCGATCGCCATTCGGCTGTAGCCCATTCCGGTGGCGCTGTCGGCGATATAGCTCGGATAGCGCTGAATCATCTGGTAATCCATGTCGAAACCCATTACGACCGCGTACTGGTACTCCTCGGGTATATCTTGTGGGCGCGATGCCCCGTTACCACCGGCGGCGGTTCCGCCTTCGAAAGTGCTGCCATCGAAGCTGTTCGAGTAAACCCAGCGCCGGTCGAGTCGGCAAACGCCGACCAGGTCGGCGCCGAAATAGCGAGCCGCTTTCTTGATATTGCGGGTCACGGTCACCGCATCACTGACGTCCGCGCGGGCGCCGTTACCAGAGAGCCACGCCGGCCGAGACTGCCGTCTTCTGCGGCCCATCGCTGTCATCAGCGCTACCGTTGCTGTACTCGGGTTCGGTTTGTGCACGTTGAACAGGGACAGTTGGGTGGCGCGCGAGCTTGCCCGGTTGAGGGCGTGCTCCCAAGGCGTGTAGCCCGAACGCTCCTTCGCCTTGCCGGCGAACGACCAGTCGTCGAGCAGCCCGGTGACCTCCGAGTCCCAGGCGGGCCGGTTGAACATTGTGTACTTCTGGTCGAAGCGTTCGACTGCCCCGACGACGTACTTTCTTTCCCACTCAGCCGGTGATAGCTTCCTCATCACGCTCTCTGCTGGTGTCTCGACTGGTACGATCTTAGCCTCTTATCGGATCGCTGTCAAAGCCGTTGGCTTGGCGCGGAGGCCATCCTTGATTGCCTCGCCTGGCCGTGGTAGAGTGCAGCCAGATCTGGTGGGACAGAAAGGGCATACTAACATGCATTATCAGGACATACGCTACGTTAAGGAAGACGGTATCGTCACGATAACGCTCAACCGACCGGAGCGGAGAAATGCTTTCAGCGCTGAGATGTCGGATAGTATCCGCCTCGCCGTCGAGGATGCTGCTGGTGACGGTAATGTCCGTGTGCTGATCCTCACCGGCGCCGGCTCGGCTTTCTGCGCTGGCGCCGATGTCAAGGCGATGTCAGCTGGCGTCGGTCAGCCCGGTGGTGGTGGCGAGGGCGGCAGCGATCACGTTTCGTTACCCTTGCTCCTTCACCAGTTCGATAAGCCGGTCATCGCTGCAATCAATGGCGTCGCTGTCGGCGGCGGGCTCGACCTAGCGCTGGCCTGCGACATCCGTATCGCCTCTAGCCAGTCCCGCTTCGCCGAGGTGTTCATCCGGCGCGGTCTGATACCGGCGATGGGCGGTATCTTCTTCCTGCCGCGGCTGGTCGGTATCGACCGCGCTTGCCAGATCATCTGGACGGGCGACATGATCAGTGCCGATGAAGCGGAACGCATTGGGTTGGTGACCACCGTTGTTCCTCACGACGAACTGGAGAGCGCAACTTGGGAGCTGGCCGAGAAGTTGGCTAAGGGACCGCCGCTGGCGATTCAGAAGGCGAAACGCGCGATCTATCAAGGATTGGGCGCCGACCTCGAGACGTCACTGAAGGCGACCAGCGCCGCCGTTGGCGAACTGCGTAATACCGATGACCACGCCGAGGGGGCGAGGGCATTCGTCGAAAAACGCGAGCCGGTCTTCCGTGGCAAATAGCCGTGCCTGATAGAGGCGCGCAGGTGCTTTTCCGGCAGCCAGTTAGGCGCCCGCCATTTCCGGCGACGGTACTTCCCACTCGTGGCCGACGCGCTCGTTGAACTTGCACAGCGGTGCCCCTTCCGGCAGACGCCGGTAGAAGGCCGGCGAGCAGCAATTGACGTTGCAGCTGTCGCAAGCGACGACCTTGTCGAAACGGCCTGCGTGTACCTTTTTCGGCCAGAAAGCGTCGGCGATCAGTTGTCGTCCGATGGCGACCATATCGGCGCGGCCCTGTTCGAGCACCGCTTCGGCGACTTCCGGTGTGTTTATCTTGCCGACGCCGATAACGGGGATGCCGACGTTTTTCTTGATCGCCTCGGCAAGAAAGACGAGGGTAGCCATCTCGTTGCGCTTCATCGGAAATACCGGCGCTTTGCCGAATCCGCCAGTCGAGATGTCGAGGCAGTCGACGCCTGCTTTCTCCAGTTCCGCGGCGAAAGTGATGCTGTCGGGATGCGTCTCGCCGTTGTTGGTCTCCAGTGCCCCGAGCCGGTATAGTATCGGGAAGTCTGGACCGACGAAAGCACGGACGGCGGTTACCAGGTCGACTCCAAACTGCATCCGGCGGTGGGAGTCACCGCCGTACTTGTCAGTGCGCCGGTTCGTCTCCGGAGCGGTGAACTGGCAGGCGAGGTAACGGTGCGCTCCGTGCAACTCGACACAATCGAAACCGGCGTCGCGGACGTTGCGCGCCCCCTTGGCGAAGCGGTAGATGATCGCCTCGATCTCGGGGATGGTCAGCTCGCGCATGTCGTCGCGGGCGGATGGTGCTGTCCGGTCGCCGCTGTCGGGATCGGCTTCCTTGTCGGCAATCTGGGTCCCCCGTCCCTGCGGGAATCGGTTCGCCTGCCACAGCTGCACCCCGATCTTGCTGCCGGCCTCGTGGACCTCGTCGGCCAGTTTGCCCAGCCGGCCGATGAATCCGGCCAACTCCTCCGGCCCTCCCCAGAGTTCCTCCGAGGCTAGATTGTCGATTGCCGTGTTGGCGGTGATTATCAGGCCGGCCCCACCCTGGGCACGTTCCGCGTAGAATGCGCGGGCTCGTCGGTTCGTCAGTCCCATGTTCATCTGGATCGCCGGGTAGACGATCCGGTTCGGTACTTCCATGCCATGAATCTCGATCGGTTGGAAAAGCCGGCTCATGTCCGTCCTCCTCGCTTCTGGTTGGCTGTCGCGACCATCAGGTTAGCACCGGTCACCGGCGGGCGTCAAAAGGCGTTGCTGGCCGGCGGCTGACAAATGGGAGCCCGGAGCAGGGAGTGTCCTCACTTGGCGTGTCGAGGCGTCTGTGGCCCTGCTAGAAACCGACCGGCCAGTCCCGCAGGCGGTGTTTGCCGATGGCCTTGTCCCTAGTGCCGCGCAGCATTTCCAGCGACTGGTAGATGATCTTCCGGGTGTCCCGCGGGTCGATGATGTCGTGGATTCCGTAGAGCCCGGCGGCGTCCCACGGGGCGCTCCCCTCGGTCCATTCCTCGAAAACGCGCTTCTTCTCAGCCTCCGGGTCGGCTGCCTCCGCGATCCGGCTCTCCATTGCCAGACCGAGGCCGATATCCGGTTCGACGAAGCTCATCCGCGCCGTCGGCCAGGCGACCGTGATGTCGCTGTTGCGGCGGTTGCCCTGCATTGCGACGACCCCCATAGCGTAGTATTTGCGGACGATAACGTGGACGCGAGGTACAGTCACCAGGTTCTGCGCTTGGAGGAGAACGATGATCTTCGTCGGCAGCTTGAGTCGCTCCGCGTCACGGCCGGGGAACATTCCCGGAATATCGAGCAGCGATACCAGCGGGATGTTGAACGAGTCGCACAAGCAGAGGAACTGGGTCAGTTTTTCGCAGGCGGGCACGTCGGGCGCCCCGGCGTTGAAAAATGGGTTGTTTCCGTAAAAGCCGACCACTCGGCCGCCGACACGGGCCAGGCAGGTGATGACCGATTGGGCGTAGTCCCATTTGATCGGAAAGTACCGGCCGTCGTCGGCGATCTGCTTGACGACCATGTACATGTCGTAACCTTGGTTCAGTTGGGTGGGGACGAACTTCGCGATGTTGTCCAGCCGTCGGCATGGGTCGTCATCGGTCTCCCGGTATGGCGCTTCCTCCTGGTTGTTCGACGGCAGGTAGCTTAGAAGATCACGGATGATCGCCAGGCAGTTTTCGTCGTCCTCGGCGATGGCGTCCGCCTGGCCGGTGACAGCCGCCTGTATCTCCCAGCCGGCCAGTTCCTGGGCTGTAATCTCCTGGCCGATCGACTTCTCCAGCATCTTCGGTCCGGCGGCCCCCATTGCCGTTCCCTTGACCATAATCGTCAGGTCCGACCAGGCGGCGTTCCACGACGGTTCGCCGAAGCACTCGCCCATGATCGCCTCGATCCGAGGTGTCACTCGTGTGTCCGGCTCGATGTTGCTTGATCGTCTCCGCCCCAGCTGTTTGCCGACCCATCCCCGGGAGCCCATCACGTTCTGAATCCTGACGCCGCCCGGTTCGTCGCCAAGCTCAATTATCGGGTAGCCGCCGTCCAGCGCCAGTTCACGTTGCGTCTGTGATTTCTGGCCGCCGATCGGCCCTCCGCTCCCGCCGAGGACAGTCCTGTCTTGGGCGATGATGCCCACTTTGCGGCCGTCGATCGTGCCGACGCCGCAAACGCGGCCGTCGGCGGCACTCAGGGCCTCCAGTTCGGGGATATCGGCGTGGGCGAGCATCCCCAGTTCGAGTAGGCTGCCGGGGTCGAGCAGCTTCTCGACTCTCTCCCTGGCGGTCAGCCGGCCGCGGGCGTGCTGGCGGGCGACACGTCGCTCGCCGCCCATCTCGGCGGCCTTCTTACGCCGGGCGCTTAGTTCCCTGATCGAGTCGTCCATGGCAGCCCTCCCCTTCGAAGCGACACGGCCCGCGTTGGTGCCGGATGGCTTGCCGCGGTGGTTCCAGCGGCACCGAGCCCGGCGTCGCCGCAGTCAGTGGCGGCGCGCGTCGTGTCCGCCTAGATATTCCGGGCGACCTCGTTGGCGCTCCAGATCGCCTCGCGGATGCCTTTGATATCGGCGCAGTCGCCGATTTTGTGGATTTCCGCCACAGCGCCGGCCAGTTCGTCGAAAAGCGCGTCGTTGGCGCTCCTTTCTCCGAAACGCTGCGACAGCACCAGCGTGTCGTAGGCCAGGACGCTCGTTTCGTCGGCAGTCTTGATCGTGATCTGTCCGTTGCCGATGTCTTCCACCGATGTGTTGAAGTAGACTTTCGGGTTGCTTAACTGCTGCGTCTCCGGGCGCGCTCGCGGCACGTTGACGTCGGTCAGTCGTCGCACCAGCCACCAGCGGCGCGATCCGGCGAGGTCGCTGCCGAGCGAGCGCTGGCCGCCGCGTCCGACCAGGACGACTTCCCTGCCTTCCTCGGCGAGTTTTATCGCCAGTTCGGCGCCGACCAGACCCCAGACGACCACCCGCTGGCCGATTGCCCGGCTGTTGCGCGACGCCTCGGCATGGCTCATCACCCCCGGCTTGCCCACCGCAGCTTCCGGCGTCTTTGCCGTCGACCCGGTCGCCAGGATGGTCACGTCCGGTTTCAGCTCCCGCACTGCCGCCACCGTGGCTTCACGGCACACCCTGACGTCGACGCCCAGCTTCCCCATCTGGTTCTCCAGGTAGTCGATGACATTCCCGAACTCGGCCGTAATCGGGTTCATTGCCAGGGCGGCCACCATGCCTCCCAGACGGGCATTCTTTTCGAGCAAAGTGACTTGGTGGCCTCGCTCGGCGGCGATTCTGGCGGCCTCCATCCCGGCGATGCCGCCACCGATGATGGCCACCTTCTTCGGCGACTCCGCCGTCGTCAGCGGAATCGGGTCGTCCTGGATGTCGTAGTTGATCGAGCACGGTCGGCCGCAGCCGCCGAGACAGCCGATGCAGGTGCGGATGTCCTCCGGTCGTCCGTCGAAGTATTTCTTCGGCGCTTCCGGGTCGGAGGTCACCAGCCGTCCCAGGTAGATGATGTCCGCCTTGCCCTCGACCAGAAACTTCTCCGCCATGTCGAGGTCGAAGATGTTGCCGACGCCGATTACCGGTCGTTGGGTGGCGCCCTTGATGGCCGCGGCGTTGTGAATGTAGCAGCCCCGCGGGTAGTAGAGCGGAATCGTGATTCCTTCGGGCGTGTGCAGTATCGAGCCCTGGGTGACGTCGAAACAGTCGGCCCCAGCGGCTTCGAGCGCCGGGACGATTGTCTCCACTGCGTACTCGACGGTGATGCCGCGCTCGCCGAGCAACTCGTCGGCGTCGATCCTGACGATTATCGGGTAGTCATTACCGACCGCCTCTCTTATCCGGCGCACCGTGTCGCTGGCGAGGCGCATCCGGTTCCCCGGGCTGCCGCCGTACTTGTCGTCGCGCCGGTTGTAGAACGGTGAGATTGAGGTGCAGTGGACGGTGGCGCCGCCGTGGGCGCAATGTAATTCGACGCAATCGATGCCGGCCGCCTTTGCGCGGGCGGCCGCGGCGGCGATGTCGAACGGTATTTGGTCCAGTTCTTCGGTGGTGAGCACGCGGATCGGTGCCGGTTGGCCGTTGACGTCGGCGGTGCGGTCCAGCGGGTTGGCCTTGTCGGGGTAGGGCAGCGGCGAAACGCCGAATCCGACTAGAGGTCCGAGTTGGGCGATCTGAACGCCGATGCAGGCCCCGTGGCTGTGTATCGCCTCTGCCAGCCGGGTAAAACCGGGGATGAAACGGTCGTCATTGAGCGACAGGCCGGGTCCGCCGCGGGGCAAGCCGTCGGCGAGATGACCTGCGCGGGTGGCCCCGGTCATCACCAGGCCGACGCCGCCTTTGGCGCGCTCCTCGAACCAGCGGATGGTG
>CAZLUE010000028.1:0-12008 GCA_964562625.1 uncultured Dehalococcoidales bacterium
GATTGTGCGCCGCCTGGCCGAACTGAAAGAGCTGGGCCGGCCGCTGCTGCTCGGCACGTCGCGGAAGTCTTTGATCAAGATGGTGCTCGACCTGCCGGCCAACGACCGCATCGAGGGGACCGCGGCGACGGTCGCCGTAGGAATCGCCAACGGGACTGACATTGTCCGGGTCCATGACGTCCGGGAGATGGCCCGTGTTGCCAAGATGGCCGACGCCATCATCCGTGGCTAGATTCACCCCGTCTCGGAGTGTACGAGTTCTTGGTATGCCTGTCTCAATTTCTGGGTGACGGGGCCGGCGGTACCGCATCCGATTGCCCGGCCGTCGAGACTGGTGAACGGCATCACCTCGATCACTGAGTTCGTCAGGAACGCCTCGCCGGTATCCCGCAGTTCGTCGAGCGCTATATCTTCTTCCTCGGCGGCGATGCCGAGCCGCTGTGCCAACTCAAGGACGGCCTCACGGGTCACGCCCGGTAATACTCCGGCGTCGAGCGGCGGCGTCCGCAGCACGCCCTCACTGACGACGAACAGGTTGCTCATGCTCGCCTCAGCCACGCGGTCGCGGTCGTTGATGATAATGGCCTCATCAGCCCCGGCACGGTGGGCTTCTCGCCTCGCCAGCAGGTTTTCGGTAAAGTTGAGGGATTTGATCCTTGCCAGCGGGGAGCGGTGATTTCGCCGAAGCGAAGCCGTCACGGCGCGGTAACCTGCCTTGTAGATATCTTCGGGGAGCGGCTGGTACTTGCCGGCGACAACAAGCACGGTGGGCCGGACGCAGCTCGCCGGGTCAGGAGCAGAGTCGCCCTCTCCGGCGGAGACGGTCAGCCGGATGCGAGCACCATCTGCGGTGTCGCTAACAGTTTCTCCGAAACCGTTAGCGACTAAGGTTTCGCCGATCGCGTCCGCCAATGTGCCTACGTTCACGGTGATCTCCAGCATGTCTGCCGAACGCGCCAGCCGCTCCAAGTGGTGGCCGAGACGGAAGACGCGACCGTCGTAAGCACGCATCGTCTCGAACAGACCGTAGCCGTAGAGGAAGCCGTAGTCGAGCGTGGCGATGCGGGCTTCCTCCGACGGTAGCAATAATCCGTTGAGGTGGACGAGATCAGCCATCGGTCTTATCTCTCGGCCAGCGTGGACGGCGGTAGCTGAGGAAGTTACGTAGCACGGCATGCCCGGTATCGGTCATTATTGATTCCGGGTGGAACTGAACGCCCTCGACGACATACTCGCGGTGGCGGACGCCCATGACGACGCCGCCGCTCGTGGTCGCCGGAATCTCCAACACTGCCGGTACCGAATCAAGTTCGACGACCAGCGAATGATAGCGTCCTGCCTCGAACGGGTTGGGCAGGCCGCGGTAGACGGTGCGGCCGTCGTGGTAGACCAATGAACTCTTGCCGTGGACCGGCACTGGCGCCGGGGTGATAGCGCCACCGAAAACGTGAGCGATGCATTGGTGGCCGAGGCAGACTCCGAGAATCGGGATCTTGCCCGCGAAGTAGCGGACGACGTCGTTGGAGACACCTGCCTCAAGTGGGGTGCACGGTCCCGGTGAAATGATGATGTGTGACGGCCGCCGTCCTTCGATCTCAGTGACGGTGATTTCATCGTTACGGTAGACGGCTGGCTGCCGACCGAGCTCACCGAGGTACTGGGCCAGGTTGTAGACGAACGAGTCGTAGTTGTCAATGACGATGACCATGGTTAGCGCTCGATCGCCGCCGGAGCGTCGAGGGCGTCCATCAACGCCCGTGCCTTGTCCAACGTTTCCCGGTACTCGGACTCGGGGTCGGAGTCGTAGACGACGGCGCCACCGACTTGGAAGTAGGCCCGACCGTTCTTGACGATGAAGCTGCGGATAACGATGTTGAGATCCATGTTGCCGTCGAAGCCGAGGTATCCGACGCTGCCGGTGTAGACGCCGCGGCTGGTCGGTTCCAGTTCGTCGATTATCTCCATGGCCCGTAGTTTGGGAGCGCCGGTTATCGATCCGCCGGGAAAAGTCGCCCGAAGGAGATCGAAGCGGTCGCGGTTGGCCCGCAGCTGCCCCTCGACAGTTGAGGTCAGATGGAAGACGGTCGGGAAGATCTCAAGGGTCGCCAGTTCGGTCACCTTGACTGAGCCGTAGCGGCAGACGCGGCCGAGGTCGTTGCGTTCGAGGTCGACGATCATGACGTTCTCAGCGCGGTCTTTGGCGCTGGCCAGCAACTCGCGGGCGAAAGCGTCGTCCTTTTCGGGGTCCGTGCCACGGGGGCGGGTGCCTTTTATCGGCCGCGTCTCGACGCGGGCACCGCGGGCACACAGAAACCGCTCCGGTGAGGCACCGACGATGGTGACGCCGTCGAAACCAAGATAGCTTGCGAAGGGAGCCGGGTTGATCCGACGCAACCGGCAGTACAGCTCCCAAGGCGAGATTACCAGTTCCGCTTCGAAACGCTGGGATAGGTTGACTTCGAAGATGTCGCCGGCGATGATATAGTCGCGCGCCCGATCAACAGCCGCCAGGTAACTCTCGTGGGTGAATCCGCTACTTAGGCCGGCGGCGATGCCGATCCCGGGCGAGTGATGAGCGACCGTCGGATCTTTAGCTCCGACACTGGCAGCAGTAATCATCTCCTTCAGATCATCGAGACGCTCTGCGGCTCGGACCGCCCGCGCCATCCCTTCCAGTTCTGGGAAGCCGGTGGAGACGAGGTAGGTTCTGCCCTCAAGGTTGTCGACGGCGACGATGCGGTCGTAGAAGCCGAAGTAGCATTCCGGGATTCCGAGATCATCGACCGTCGTCTTCGGTAGCCGCTCAACGAAATGGCGGAGGTCATAGCTGAGATAACCGACGGCGCCACAGGGGAACGGCACTGGTAGCTCCGCAGGATCGAGACGGTACTTGTCGAGGGAGTGGCGCAAGAGATCGAAGGGATCACAGTCCTCGATGACTGTCATGCCGTCGTTACCGATAAATTCAGCGCGGTTGCCTCGCGTCCTCAGAACGAGAAACGGTCGGCTGCCGACAAATGAGTAGCGTCCCAGCTTGTGGTGGTCCATTCCACTGTCTAGGAAGAAGCAGAAGGGGTCGTTGCCGAAAAGCTCGAACAGGTTGATGGGAGCGAGGCTAGTCTCGATCTCTTCGATCAGGGGACGTCGCGGTTCAAGGGCCATCAATCCGGGTCACCAACTGCCATCTCATTTGATGATAGCGCAGCCGACAAGTGCGGTCAATCCAAACTCACCGAAGTAGGCCGCCAAGTACGGCCAATTGCACTGACGGTTCAGGCATTGTACCGTACTCAGGGCAACTGCTATAATTACGCTATCAGATGGGGAAATGGATGGCAATAACGAACAGCCAGACGAGCTACGATGCGGTGGCAATCGGCCACGATCTGGGCACGCTGGAGATAGTGTTCGACGAGAAGGCAGTGGGCGACCGGGTGAACCTCGTCAACTGGCAGGACAGCAGACCGATGGAGCGAGAACTGGCTCCGCCGGGAATCACTATCTCGCAGCACTCCCGGATGAAGTTTGATGCCCTGCCACTGATGCGTGTCTCGATCTGGACGAAGAGCGAGCACGAGTTCCTGAATCCGATCAAGATCGGTGACAGGGTTACGATTCGCGGTCGGGTGGTTGATAAGTACGCCAGACGGGGTCGCAACTACCTGGTGACCGAACTCGAGACATCCAACGAGACCGGTGAGGTCCTGATGCGTAGTCGCGAAACCGGCGTCTGGGTAGAATAACCGGAAGGCCAGCGATGGGGAAGGCAACTTCACCGGTGAAACTGGGCGACGAGATCCCTGTGCTTGTCAAGACCGCCTACATGCTGATCGATCCCAACACGCGTAACGTCATCCACACCGACGACTACGCCCGTGATTTCGGGATGCGTGGCGCGTTGATCGGCGGTTCGACGCTGCTCAGCTACATCCTTGAGATGCTCTACGGCTATTTCGGCGACAGTTGGTACAACCACGGTCGTATCAAGTTATCCTACGTCGGTGGCGGCGCCATCAACGGTGACATCCTTACCGCTCATGGTCTGGTGAAGGCGGTGGAGTCAGAAGAGGCAGGGAACCGGCTGTGGCTCGACGTTTGGCTGGAGAACCAAATGGGGAACAATGTGGCCGTCGGCGAAGCGAGTTGCATTCGCTAGTTGCGGCGCGGCGTCAGTCCAGCCGACGAATACGCGGCACGACGAAGATGGCCACTGCCGAGAGCATCACCAAAGCCCCGGCAAACCCACCAAGCGCCCACTGCACGCCCATCGACTCCGCCATTAGACCAGCAGCGAATACGCCGAAGGCGGTAAAGCCGAAGTTCATCTGGTAGATGCTCATCACCCGACCGCGGTACTCGTCAGCGACATAGTACTGGACGAGTGTGTTGCTCAACGTCATCCGTCCTGACTGCCCAAGGCCGACGGAAGCCATGATGACCAGTGACAGCGCCCATGAGGTCGAGATCGCGAAGGCGATCAGGGCGGCGCCCATGATAATCCCACTGATGAGCAGCATCAGGCCGCGCTTCCGATTCGGCAACGAGGCGAGGACAAGCGACCCGACGATGGCGCCGATACCGGAGATGCTGAGCAGTATCCCCATGCCGGAAGCTCCCTTGCCGAGGACGTCCTGAGCTATGAACGGCATCAACTGGATATAGGGCATCGACAGGATGAAGGTAACAAGGCTGAAGCCGATGAGCCAGAGCAAGGTTTTCTCCCTTCTCACGTAGCGAAACCCGGCGACGATTTCGGAGATGGTACCGCTGCCGCGCAGGCTGATGGCGCGGGTGCGGGGCAGTGCCAACGCAAACGCGGTGGCCAACAGATAGCAGCCAGCGATGGTGAGATAGACCGCCGGAAAGCCAAAACCGTCGATACCGAGGCCATCGATCAGGAATCCGGCGGCCGCCGGGCTGACGATGCGAAGGGCGTTCGAGCCGACGTTGCCAAGGGATATCGCATTGAGCAGTTCCCCGCTGCCGCCGACGATCTCCGGCACGATTGCCTGCCGAGAAGGCATCATCAACCCCCCGATGGCTCCCTGCAAAACCGAGGCGACGATCAAGATCCACCAGGAACCGGGAACCTCCTTGCTGACGTAGTCACCAATCAGGGTGAAGGCAATGACCAAGGCGAAGACGGCGGTTGCCGCCTGACCGGCAGCGATGACGTACTTCTTCTGCAGACGTTCGGCGATGACGCCGCCGAAGACAGAAAGCAGCAGCATCGGCAGCATATAGGATACCGTGACCAGACCCGTGAGTGCCGGCGACTCGGTAAGGTGCTTAACCAGCAGGACACGAGCCATCATCTGCATGTTCATGGCCGCCATTTGGCCCATTTGAGCGCCAAGGAAGAGGCGAAAGGCTGGATTCCTTAAGGAGCGGAAGGTGTGTTTGCCGAAGCTAACGCCGCTGCGCCCGCTTCCCGCGCGGTCAGCAGAGGCGCTCTGGAATCCACTTACATCCTCCAATAGGCGTTTTGTCACGCGCTACCACCTCGAAAACCGGGTTGGGAAGGAAAATCTCCGCCACGGAACGGTGGACGGGAGACCGGAGCTTCTGGGTAATGTCCAGTCCACTCCGACGCCGAGTTCGAAGACAAATACTGGACTGTTCCAGCCCACTGGTCGTTCCGGGTCGGGCGGCCCAGAACGACCCAAGCCTAAAGTCCGTGGCAGAAGAAAAAACCGCGAGGGGCCGTCTCATCGAGAAAGACCAGACCCTCGCCGTCCTCATGGGCATGGCACTCGATTCCCGTGAAGCCGGTTGACTCGAGGGTCGTGACGATCTCTTCTGCCGTGTAGCATGTCTGGTGGATCGTCAAGTCCACCCGTTGCCAGGCATCGGGAGTGTTGAAGATGGTGGCGTCGAAACGCGCGGTCCGGCTCTCCTCGTTCCAGCCAGTGCGGACGATGCAGGCGAGGTCATCCTCAACAATGCCGAAGTTGTCGTTCCAAGTCAGGGAATAGGCGGCCGCCATGTTGAGATCGAAGAAGAAGACACCGCCGGGTTCCAAGGCCGCCAAGACGTTGCCGAAGACTTCGGCAAGCTCCTCAATAGTGAGGACGTGGTTAAGGCTATCGAACACCGAGATGACCGCGGCGTATTTCCTGCGCAGGCGGAAGGCGCGAGCGTCGGCGTGAACGAACTCAGCCTCGGGGGCATTCTTTCGAGCGTAGCACAGCATCTCCGTTGAGCTGTCGACGCCGGTGATGCGATAGCCGAGACCGGTGAGCGTACCGGCAAACTGGCCGGTGCCGCAGCAGAGATCGAGTATCCGTGCTCCGGCTGGCAGGTCTCGGAGGACAAGCTGCTCCAAGATGGGGAAGACGCGCGGGGCGAACTCATTACCCCAGTGGCGGTTGTAGATAGTCGCGAAGGCGTCGTAGGGTGATTGGGCGGTCATCAAAGGCATTACTGCTTCAGTTTCTCGGCAAGCAACGGGACGACCTTGAACAAGTCTCCGACGATTCCATAAGTAGCGACCTCAAAGATCGGCGCTTCGACGTCATCGTTGATAGCAACGATGACGTCGGCGGTCTGCATTCCGGCGAGATGCTGCACCGCCCCCGAGATACCGCAGGCGATGTAGAGCCTAGGGCAGACAGTCTTGCCCGTCTGCCCGACCTGATGAGCATATGGGATCCATCCCTCGTCGACTGGTGGGCGGGAAGAGCCGACGGCGGCGTTAAGGGCACCGGCCAACTCACGTATGATCTCGAAATTATCAGGCTTGCCCAGCCCTCGGCCGCCGGAGACGATAATATCGGCGTCTTCCAACTTGATCTTCTCGGTCATGTCCTCAATGAATTCCAGTAGCTTCGTCCGTGACGTAACTGCCGCCCGGTCTAAATCAACCCGAACGATCTGTCCTCGGCGGCTGGCGTCGGGTTCGCCGCGACGGAAGACACGGGGGCGCACGGTCGACATTTGCGGGCGCCGCGACTGGCAGATGATGGTCGCCATGACGTTGCCGCCAAAAGTGGGTCGGGTTTGCAGGAGGAGTCTCTTGTCTGGGTCTACCTCCAGCCCGGTGCAGTCCGCCGTCAGACCCGTCTTGAGGACGGCGGCGACGCGGGGGAAGAAGGCGCGTCCGAATGAGGTTGCCCCGGCGAGGACGATTTCCGGTTTGTGCTCCCGTATCAGCCGTATCAGTTCCTCTGAATAAGTGTACTCCAACGGCGTTGCCAAGGCGGGGTCATCGATATGGTAGATGCGGTCAGCGCCGTGGGTAATCAGGCTCGAAATATCGCCGAGATTATGCCCCAGGCAGACGGCGGTCACTTCCGTGCCAAGGCTGTCCGCTAGTTCCCGCCCCTTGGCGAGAAGTTCGTAACCGACCTGCTTCAGCTTTCCACCCTGCTGTTCGACAAAGACCCAGACCCCGGAATAGGAACCATCCGCTTCACCCTGCTCAACGGCGTCAATGATGATGGCGTCAAAGACGCAGGCGTCAACACAGGCACCGCAGAGATTACAGCCATCGCCAATGACGGCGATAGCATCCACCATTTCGATGATGCCGAAGGGGCAAGCGTCAACGCAACTGCCACAGCCGGTGCAATCACCGGTTTCAACACGAATCCCCATAGTAACCTATCCTATCCCCGCTTCGCGGAGCTTGTCTACCAGTGCCACCGCCTGGGCTTCGGGATCACCCTCAAGCATCTCGGCGTCATGGACACGCTTCGGATAGAAGACATTGATGACCGTAGTCGGTGAGCCAGTAAGACCGATCAAACCTTCGTCTGCACTTATTTCGGCGGCTGTCCAGTTCGGAATTTCAGCCTTCTTCGACTTCATCTTGCCACGCAGCGAGGGCAGGCGCGGCACGTTGATTTCCTTGACGACGGTGATGATACCGGGGAGCGACATCTCCATCAGTTCGTAGCCGTCTTCCACCATGCGGCGCACCTTCATGTTACCCTCAGCGACTTCCTCCACCTTGCTGACGTAGGCGACGAAAGGGACGTCCAACCATTCCGCCAGTCCGGGCCCGACCTGACCGGTGTCACCGTCAATCGTCTGACGACCGCAGATGACCAGGTCCCACTCGTCAAACTGCTGAATCGCCCGCGACAGTGTGTAGGAGGTCGCCAGTGTATCGGCACCAGCAAAGGCGCGGTCGCTGATGAGTACGGCTTCATCCGCGCCGCAACTGATCGCCTCGCGCAGTATCTCCTCGGCCTGAGGCGGCCCCATGGTGATCGCGGTCACTTTACCGCCGAAACGCTCGCGCAGGCTGACAGCCGCTTCCAAGGCATAGGCGTCAAACGGATTGACGACGTTCTCGATCCCCTGGCGGCGCAGCGTGTTGGTCTCGGGGTCGATTTGGACGCTGGTGGTGCCGGGCACCTGTTTAAGACAGACGACAATGTTCACTCTCGGCGTCCTTTCCGTTTTCGCACGCCGATGGCGATGGTGTTACGCAGCACCTCGTTGGAGCCCTCGTAGATTTGGGTGATCTTGGCGTCACGCATCATCTTCTCGAGCGGGTAGTCGCGCATGTAGCCGGCCCCGCCGCAGATCTGGACGGCATCGACGGTAACTTTCATTGCAGTATCCGAGGCGAACACCTTGGCCATCGAGGCGTCTTCGGTGACATTCCTGGCGCCGCAATCGACAGTGCGTGCCGCGCCGTGAACGAGCATACGAGCGGCTTCAGTGCGAATCGCCATCTCGGCGATCATGTTCTGCACGACAGCCAGCGAGATGATCGGCTGGTCGAACTGGATGCGCTGCGACGTGTAATCGACGGCTGTCTCGAGAGCCCCCTGAGCAATGCCAACCGCCTGGGCGCCGATGCCGGGACGAGAGCTGTCCAAAATACGCATCGTCATGATAAAACCGGCGCCCTCCTTACCAATAAGGTTCTCTTGAGGAATGAGGCAATCACGGAAGACGAGTTCGCGGGTCGATGAAGCCCGAATGCCCAGTTTCTTCTCTTTCTTGCCGAAAGTGAACCCTGGGGTGTCCTTTTCTATAACGAATGCGCTGGCGCCGCGTGGCCCCTTGTTCCTGTCGGTAAGGGCAATGACGGTATATATCTCGGCTTCGCCGCCGTTGGTGATGAACTGCTTGGTGCCGTTGAGGACGTAACCATCGGCGGTCTTCTCGGCGGTGGTACGAATACCGCCGGCATCACTGCCGGCGGTCGGTTCAGTCAACCCGAAAGCAACGAGACGCTTACCGTCGGCAATGTCCGGCAGGTACTTCTGCTTTTGATCGTCGCTACCGAAGTGGAGCAGGGCCGACGCGCCGAGGGCGTTGGCGGCGTAGCTGACGGCGACGGCACTGCAGATGCGAGATAGTTCCTCGATGACGAGGCAGAGATCTAGGCAACCACCGCCGAGGCCATTGTACTCCTCCGGGATGAAGACACGGAGCATGTCACTGTCAGCGAGATCCTTCATGACCTCCCAAGGGAACTCCTCTTTCTCGTCCAGCTCAGCGCGAACGGGCAAGACGCGCTCCTCGGCGATCTGTCTCGCCAGAGCCCGGAGAGTCTGCTGATCCTCGGTCAGGGAATACTCCAAGAGCCTCCTCCGTCACCGCATCGATAGGACCATATGACGAGTCGTCGTCACGAATCTGTTCACCCAGGGTAGGACACCGCCTATTATAGGTCGAGCGCAGCGACCACTGCAAGCCGGCGGAAAATCGGTATGGGGAGATTTTCGGAAAGATGGGTGCGGAATGAAATGACGCGGCGCGATGGAGTATAATGTGGTGCGCAAGTGCAAGGCCGCCTCTACAAGAAGCGGCCGGCGCCGATAGCGGCATGGGAGATGATGCTATTATGGCCAAGGCTTTCGTTCTGATCGAGACACAGGTGGGCAGAACCAAGGAGGTCGCCACCGGCTTGGAGGGCCTCCAGGGAGTGAAGTCGGTTGACGCGGTCACTGGCCCCTACGACGTGATATCCGTGATCGATGCCGACACGCTCAACGAGATCGGCGACATCGTCACCAAGGTCATCCACCCGATTACCGGAATCTCTCGGACGGTCACTTGCCTGGCCGTCTAGCCGACGGGCGTTACCGCGTTTTCGAAAAACGCCCGCGGCGGTTACCAGTAACGGACGGCGACAGGGGTCTGCGCGTATGGATTTTGGCTTCACTCTGGAACAAGAATCGTTCCGCCAGGAAGTCCGAGACTTCATGGAAGCGGAGATCAGTCAGGGTACTTTCCAGCCGATCTGCGACGGTTGGATACAAGGCTATTCACCCGAATTCACCCGGAAGGTGGCCGCCAAAGGATGGATCGGACTCACTTGGCCGAAGGAATATGGCGGCCAGGAGCGAAGCAACATTGACCGGCTGATACTGACCGAGGAGTTGCTGCGTTACGGCGCGCCAGCGGCCTGCCACTGGTTCGCCGACCGGCAGATCGGGCGCTCGATCATCGCTTACGGCACCGAAGAGCAGAAGCAGGAGTTCCTGCCGCAGATACTCCGGGGCGAAGCCCACATCGGGCTAGGTATGAGCGAGCCACAGTCCGGCTCCGACTTGGCATCGCTGCAGACGAAGGCGACTGAGGACGGCGATGACTACGTCATCGACGGGCAGAAGATGTGGACGAGCTGTGCCAGCTATATGACCCACGTCTACCTGGTAGCCAGAACAGACCCCGACGCGCCA
Organism: uncultured Dehalococcoidales bacterium; assembly: GCA_964562625.1. Taxonomy (GTDB): domain Bacteria; phylum Chloroflexota; class Dehalococcoidia; order Dehalococcoidales; family Fen-1064; genus CAZLUE01. The sequence goes on from CAZLUE010000028.1 coordinate 10,647, forward strand.
AAGCACCGCGGCGTCAGCGAGTTTATCATCGACGCCAGCTTACCGGGGATCAGCGTGACGCCGACGATCGACATCACCGGCAGTGTGGCCTGGGGTGAGGTCTTTTACGACCACGTCCGCGTTCCCAAGAAGTACCTCATTGGTGAGAAGAACCGTGGCTTCTACCAGATACTTGGCCAACTGGACTATGAACGGGCCGGACTGGAACGACTGATGGGTAACTTTCCCTTGTTTGACGCAATCGTCCGCTTCGCTAAAGAGACGCAACGGAACGACGCGCCGCTTTCGCGAGACCCGTTAATCCGTAACAAGCTGGCGCAACTCGAGGTTGAGTTCGAGATAGGACGGCTGCTGACATACCGAGTTGTATTGGTCATAGATGAGGGCCGCTCGCCGAACGTCGAAGCGGCGATGGCGAAGACATATTGCACCACCTTCGAGCAGCGGCTGGCGAACGTCGCCACCGATATTCTGGGAATATACGGCCAATTGATGGCGGAATCGAAATGGGCCCCGATCTTCGGCATGGCGCCGCATTCGTACCTAGGATCCAAAGGCTATAGTCTCCAAGCAGGCTCAACCGAAGTGTTGCGTAACATCATCGCTAACCGGGGACTAGGATTACCAAGCACCTAGACGAACCACAAATCGACCGGGAGGGATGAGAGATGACTACGATCAAGCTGCCACAACTGGGGTGGTATGGACGCACGGAGATGGAGTTGTCGTTACCCGACGGCTGGCAGGTCGAAACGGTGGCGATGGCGGGAAACGATCACCCGGCACTCTCGTCTGAGGCGATAAAAGTGGCCGTCGCCAGTCCAATCGGAATGACACCGCTACGGGAACTGGCTCGGGGTAAGAAAGATGTCGCTATCATCTTCGACGACATGACCCGTGCCACCCGGACCTCGGACATGCTGCCAGCGGTGCTTGACGAGCTGGCCGCGGCCGGTATCGTGGACGAGCAGATCCGCTTCATCTGCGCTGTTGGTTGCCACGGCGCCTACACTCGGGAACACTTTGCCAAGAAGCTCGGTGAGGCGGCGATGGAGCGTTTCTCTGTCTACAATCACAACGCTTTCGGCAACTGCGTGCACGTCGGTACCACCAAAACATTCAAGACCGATGTTCACGTCAACGAAGAAGTGATGAAATGCGATCTCAGGATCGCTATCGGCTCGGTAGTGCCGCACCCGATGAACGGTTTTGGTGGCGGCGGTAAGATCATCCTGCCAGGGATCACCTCTTTCGAGACAACACGCGATAATCATACCTCCTTCAACGGGATGGCGCGGCAATCGCGCGACCGGCCGGTTGTCGGAATGGGTGTCTTCGACGACAACCCGTTGCGCCTGGACA
>CAZLUE010000029.1:0-10224 GCA_964562625.1 uncultured Dehalococcoidales bacterium
TCCTAGCGGGCTCTCTTGTCACAACCAGTCACCGGTTACATCGACCGCGTGGCGAAAACGACTACCGGCCCGGTTTACTGCTGCCGATGAGGTCGACTTCAACGTTCTTACCGCAGTTGGGACAGTTGATGTGAAGCGTCAGGGGACGGTTCATGATGCGTTCGGCGACGGCGGTTACCATCGAGTCGATGTTGTCCAACCGCTGGTCGAGAACATCGAGGCGCTTCTTGAGGCGCTCGACGTCCTCCCGGTTTTCGGCTGCCGCCGGCTGTCCCTTTTCCTCGGCCAAGAACCAATCCTCCCAGTTTCACGGTCTGGCTAATTATATGAAACGACCAACGACATGTCAAAGGCGGCACGCTCGGCCGTATCCGGCGAGCGCCTTGCTTTGCCTCGGACGGTGAAATATACTCGGAGAAACTGTAGGAGGCGTCGAAATGGCAGAAGAGGTAATCGGTAAGGTCAGTGATTTCTTCTCTCGGCCGGTCGTCGCCGGCATCGAACTGACAGCAAGCCTGAGAGCCGGCGACCGCATTCGGATCAAGGGACACACCAGCGACATCGAACTGACGGTGGACTCGATGCAGATCGACAACGTCAACGCCATCGACGCCAAGGCAGGAGACGCGATCGGCATCAAGGTACCCGACCGGGTGCGGCGGGGCGATACCGTTTACAAGATCACCAACTAGCTGATTCCCTTGAGCAGGTTGGCCATCTCGATGGCGTTGGTGGCAGCGTCGAACCCTTTGTTACCGACCTTGGTGCCGGCCCGCTCGATAGCCTGTTCGAGGGTATCGGTGGTGATCACACCGTAGCTGATCGGCACGCCACTATCGAGACTAGCGCGGGCGATCCCCTTGGTCACCTCGGCGGCGATGTACTCGAAGTGAGGCGTCGCCCCACGGACGACGGCCCCGACGCAGACGACGGCATCGTACTTCTTCATCTGCGCCAGCTTCTGGGCCACCAGCGGAATCTCAAAAGATCCGGGCACCCAAGCAACATCGATGTCGCCAGCGGCGACACCGTGACGCAGCAAAGCGTCTTGGGCCCCGTCGAGCAGCTTGCGGGTGATGAACTCGTTGAAACGCGAGGCAACCACCCCGATCTTGAGACCATCGCCAAGCAGCATACCTTCGAATAGCTTGCCCATGTTGTCCTCCCTGTGGCCGGTCGCCGGTGTCTATCGACGCCGAGCGACAATCATTCAGCCTTCGGCGTCAGTGACGCCGGGTATCTCCAGCTGATGGCCCATCTTGATCCGTTTCGTTTCCAGATAGTATCGGTTATGTGAGTTCGGCTCGCAGATGATAGGCACCGTTTCAACCACCTTCAGCCCGTAGCTCTCAAGACCGATGATCTTTCGCGGATTGTTGGTCAGCAGACGTATCCGGTTCAAGCCAAGATCGGACAGTATTTGGGCGCCAACACCATAGTCACGCTGATCCGGCTCGAACCCCAGACTGATATTGGCCTCGACGGTATCAAGTCCCTGGTCCTGAAGCGCGTAGGCCTTCAGTTTGTTGTGCAGGCCGATACCGCGACCTTCCTGCCGCATGTAGAGAAGGACGCCGCAGCCCTCCTCGGCGATGCTGTCAAGCGCAGCGGCGATCTGTTCGCCGCAATCGCAGCGGAGGCTGCCAAAGACATCGCCGGTGAGGCATTCGCTGTGGACACGGACAAGGATCGGTTCATCGCCGTTAATGTCCCCCATGACAAGAGCGGTGTGCTGGTCGGCGTCAACGTCACTCCGGTAGGCAACCGCCGTGAAGTCACCGTGTCGCGTCGGTAACTTAGCCTCGGCGGCGCGGTGCACCAGTTTGTCGTGGCGCAGTCGATAGGAGATCAGGTCAGCGACACTTATGATCTTGAGTCCGAGCTTGGCGGCGACGAATTCCAGATCAGGCATCCGCGCCATCGTGCCGTCATCGTTCATGATCTCGCAGATGACGCCGGCCGGGTAGAGACCGGCGAGACGGGCAAGATCGACGATTGACTCTGTCTGGCCGGCGCGCACCAGAACGCCGCCGTCTCGTGCCCGTAGCGGGAAGATGTGCCCGGGTTGCACCAGGTCTTCCGGCCGGGAGGCGGAATTGACAATCGTCTGCACCGTTCGCGCCCGGTCGGCAGCAGAGATGCCAGTGGTGACACCCTCTTTCGCCTCGACGGAGACGGTGAACGCAGTGCCGAATTTCTCCTGGTTATTGGCCACCATCATCGGAATCTTAAGTTCGTCAAGACGGTGACCAGTGACCGGCATACAGATCAGACCACGACCGTGAATCGTCATGAAATTAATCGATTCGGGCGTCACCGCTTCGGCGGCAATGGTAAGATCACCCTCGTTCTCCCGGTCTTCGTCGTCGACGATGATGACAAATCTACCGGCCTTGATGTCTGCCAGTGCCTCGGCAATACTCGCTAATGCCATTCTGCCTCCACCTGACTAGCCAACGGCGAACCCGTGTTCGTGAAGGAACTCACTCGAAATCTCCGAGGTCGAGGCGCCGGTGAGAGCCTCCACGTACTTGGCGATGATGTCCACTTCGAGATTAACCAAGTCGCCGGGACGCTTTCTGCCAAGGGTCGTCCGCTGCCTCGTGAAACCGACGAGAGACACCTCAAGAGAGGCGATGCTACGACTGATAACGGTCAGACTGATACCGTCGACGGTGATGAAGCCATTGCAGACGACGTAGCGCATCACCTCCGGTGGGACATCGAAGCGGGCAATGAGAGCATCACCGTCTGGCATCACCGCCGCCATTCTACCGGTCCCGTCGATGTGACCCTGGACGAGGTGCCCACCGAGCCGACCGCCCAAAGATAGCGCTCGCTCCAGATTGACGCCGTCGCCGGTTCTGAGCCCACCGAGGTTGGTACGCCGCAGCGTTTCCGGCATAACATCCACCATGAACCGGCCGCCGTCACACTCGGTCGCTGTCAAACAAACACCATTGACGGCGACGCTATCCCCCGGCTCAAGGCCACCAGGTACCCGTTGGGCAGCAACCGCCAGCCGGCCGGGCGATGACGGGACTATCTTGCCAATCTCTTCGGTGATTCCGGTGAACATCCTTAGCTCCGCAGGTAGCCGGTGACCATAAGGTCACCGGCGAAAGTGCTGCTGGTGACTCTACCAAGGCGAAACGCATCGGCGATGCGTTCGACGCCGCTACCACCGACAGTGGTCTCGGCAGCATCACCGCCGATAATCATCGGCGCAATAAAGGCGACGACCTTATCGACCAGGCCACTGTCAAACAGCGACCCTAGGAGCCGGCCGCCGCCCTCGACGAGCAGGCTGGTGATCTCCCGCTGTCCCAGTAGAGCAAGTAATTGGTTTAGATCGACTCGCCCCTCCGCCAAAGACATAACGGCGACCTCAGCGCCAACTTCGTTAAGTGAGTCGGCCTGGACAGCATCCGGCTCGCGGCCAGCGGCGACGAGTGTCTTCCCCGACCCGGCAAAGACGCGAGCGGTCGCCGGCGTTCGCGCTCCGGTGTCGACGACGACACGTAATGGCTGTTGTTCACATTCGAAACCACCACTACCATAACGGGCAGTCAGCCGCGGGTCGTCGGCGAGTACAGTGTTAACTCCAACCATGACTGCGTCCGACTCCCGACGCAGACGGTGGACGTGACGTCGCGATTCTTCGCCGGTGATCCAGCGGGAGTCGCCGCTACGGGTGGCAATCTTACCGTCGAGACTCATCGCGAACTTGGCGGTGACGAACGGCAGACCGGAAGTGATGTATCGGGCGTGGGCCTCGACAATTTGCCGGGCCGCGTCCTCACGTTCACCGACAACTGTCCTAACGCCGCTCTTCCTCAGTTCATCCTCCCCTTTGCCGTGAACCATAGGGTTCGGATCCAACATTGCTAGGTGAACCTCAGTGACACCGGCTTCGATGATTTCCCGGCTGCATGGCGGCGTTCGACCATGGTGGCAGCACGGTTCCAGAGTAACATAGATGGTACTGCCGCGAGCCGCCTCCCCCGCCTGCCGGAGGGCAACGACCTCGGCATGCGCTGAGCCGGTAGGCCGCGTATTGCCCCGTCCGACGACCTCGCCGTCCCTGACCACAATGGCTCCGACCGCCGGGTTGGGACTGACCTTACCCCGCGCCTGTCCGGCAAGGCAGAGCGCCTCTTCCATGTAGTCCATCGCGTTGCCATTCTAACACTCAACCGAGCCTGTCTGCAACTCGTCAATACCACTGCCACGCCGGCGGCAGACTCACGGAGCCCATCACTATCAAGCCGTCGATACAGGTGGATGGGGGTACTGTCAGGCCTGAGGACTGGTGAAAGCACCGATTTGACGGTATAATGAAACGATACCGACCGGAGAGACGGAGAACAGGCCGATGAAGAACGCACTGCGTGATCTCCTGATCATGACGGTGATTGCCGTCGGCGTTTTCGTCGTCCTGAGAACGACAGTGCAAACGTTCATCATCTACGGCCCGAGCATGCAACCCAGTTTCTGGGAACAGCAACGCTTGCTCGTCAACAAGGTAGTCTACCGAATGCACGATCCTGAACGCTTCGATGTCGTCATCTTCCATCCGCCACACGATCCCAGCGCCAGCCCTTATATCAAACGAATTATCGGCCTGCCGGGTGAGTACGTAGAATTGATTGACGGAAAGGTCCTCATCCACCAGCCAGACGGCAACGTCTTCGAGCTCGACGAACCCTACACCAACGAACCGGCCAAGCGCAACTACAAGAGCACCGTCATCGGCGAGGGCGAGTATTTTGTGCTCGGTGACAACCGCAACAACACTAACGACTCACGCAACGGCTGGATGGCCGACGCCGGCGCCTTCGTCGGCAAGGCATGGCTCTCGATCTGGCCACCGACCCGCTGGGGGATAACCCACAACTACCAGCCGCCCGATGGGGTCGCCAGCGCCGTGGCCGACTAGAGCGGTCGCCTGACCGCCGTTGAACTCGGCAGAAAGGACGCCACTTGAAGGACATCGAGGAGACCTTCGTTGCCGCCGGGGCAGTGCTCAAGGGGCATTTCTTGCTGGCCTCTGGACTGCACTCAGCGACCTACTGGGAGAAGTTCCGCGTCCTCCAGTTCCCGGAACACACCGTTCCACTGTGCGCGATGATCTCCGAGCGTTTCCGCGAAAGCAACGTCGACGTTGTCGCCGGGCCGACCACCGGTGGCATCATCCTGGCGTTCGAGGTCGCACGCCAACTCAGCGTCCGTGCCGTCTACGTAGAGCGCGCCAGCGACGGCGGCCGCGTTTTTCGGCGCGGCCAAACGATCACCGCTGGTGAGCGGGTGCTGATCGTCGACGACATTCTCACGGCCGGCGGCTCCATCCGCAACGTCATCAACATAGTCAGGACAGCAGAAGGCAATATCATCGGAATCGGCGTCCTCGTCGACCGCTCTCAGGGAGATCTCGGCTTGGCAGCGCCACTGTTCGCTTGCCTCAAGGTCAATGTCGAGACGCACTCGCCGGAGACCTGCCCGCAATGTGCCACCGGTGAGCCGCTGACGCAACCCGGCGGCGGCACGACCTAACTGTAACGACGAAGCATCCATCGCAACAGAACGGCGCCCCTTTCCGGGCGCCGTTCTGTTGTGACCGAGTGTAGAAGGGCGAGCTAGCTGCCTGTGTCGAAGTGGTCCCACCACCCGGGAACCCAAGAGCTTCTGACATTATCCCAAAGGCCGAGAGGCTTACCCTGGGGACGCTCCGGCTCAGGCCATCCTTCCAGCTCCTGGGCGATCTTCTCCTTGTAAAATGGAGTGTCGCCGAGATACAGTTGCATCACCTTGCCCCGTCGCGAGTAGAGCGGCAGGGTACCGTCGTTAACGGTGTAACCGACGCCCCCGTGAACCTGGTGGGCGCGCCAGCAGGCGCGCTCGTGGGCGTCACTACTCCAGGCCTTGGCGACGGCAACATCAAAATCAGCGCTCTCACCCTCGTCAAGTTTCCAGGCAGCGAGGTAGGTCGTCCAGCGGCAACCGTTGACGTCACGCAACAGCAGGACACAGTGTTCCTGAACATACTGGTTGATGCCGATCGGCATGTCAAACTGAATCCTCGTCTTGGCATAGTCGACCGTCATCTCTAGCAGCTTCTGTCCGGCACCGAGCATCTGCGCCGACAGCATCACGGCGCCGATCTTCATCGAGTTCGCCAATGGCACCCAACCGCCATCGAGTTCGCCAATAATATTGGACTTTGACACATTAACCTTATCGAAGACAACCTCGCACTGCTTGTCGCCCGCAAGAGTCTCCAATGCGGTAATCGTTATCCCCGGGCTCTTGGCGTCGGCCAGGAAGAGAGTAATACCATCGGCTGGGTCGCCGCCGGTCTTGGTCCGGGTGACCACCAGAATGGTATCGGCAGAGGCTGCATCATGGACGAACAACTTAGTGCCGTCGATGACGAAGTCGTCACCGGCGGCAGTAGCGGAAACAGTGACGCCATCGGGGTCCCAAGCCTTACCTTCCCAACTGGATTCGGGCTCGGTCAGTGCCATCGCGATGATCCGCTTGCCATCCACGATTTGCGGCAGTATCTCTGACTTCTGCGCATCGCTGCCGGCCTCGAGAATGGTCAGTCCGCCGAGAACGACGGTCGAAAGGTGGGGCGCCGGCAGCATCGCCCGGCCGATTTCCTCGTAGAGAACCGCAAGGTCGATTACCGAGCCGCCGCTACCACCGTACTTCTCCGGATAAACGAGCCCGAGCCAGCCAAGTTGAGCGATCTTACCCCAGAGTTCTGGGGAGTAACCATCGTCACGGAGTTCGACTTCCCTAACGATTTTCTCGGTGCATTCTTTCTCAAGGAAATCGCGGGCCATCGTTCGCAGCATTTCCTGTTCTTCGCTGAAGTTAAAGTCCATGCCTAGCTCCTTCCCTCGACGGCTTCCCGAATCTCCTTGTTAAACTTGGCAGGTACCCTGGGCAGACCGAGACCGCGACCGGCAAGAACGATCTTATTGACCTCGATCGTACCGGCTGGATGGGTGCTGCGAGAAGACTCCCAAGAAGCGGCGGGAGCCCCATCGTACTTGGCATACTTGGAATTGCGCCGCAGTTGCCCGTAGAGTCCGAGTGAATTCATCAACTGCTCGGCGCGCTGGTTGGTGACCATCTTGTTGTGCAGGCCACCGGCTTCCGGTGGCGGCGAACCCAGTTTGTCACGTTGACTGAAGTGCCAGGCGGCGAACCATCCCTGGAGCCAGGTGAGCTGCATCTCGATGGCGCGATCGGCCATCAACTCGCGAATCGCCGGTTCCTTGATCATGGGCTGGCCGTTACGCTTCTCGTTACGGACGAAGTCGATCATATCCTCGAGGGTGCGGCGGGCACCGGCGCCACCGCCGGTGGTGCTGCGTTCGAACTCGAAGGTGACCATCGCGTGGTAAAAGCCGCGGTTCAGTTCACCGAGGAGACGGCTCTTGGGAACGCGAACGTTGTCGAAAAAGATTTCGACGGTAAAGGTACCTAGCGTTGGCAAAGCGCGATAGGAGATGCCGGAACTGTGGGCATCGATCAGGAAGAGACTGATGCCGCGATGTTTGGGAGTGACCTCCTGGGTCCGCGCCAGAGTATAGAGAAAATCCGCGGGACCGGGCGCGGTGATGTACGTTTTCTGGCCGTTAAGGACATAGTCGTCACCGTCTTCGATGGCCCTCAGCGAGACGTTGGCTTCGTCCGATCCGGCATCGGGCTCAGTGAATCCCTGGTACCAGATCACCTCACCGCGGGCGATGGGCGGCAGGAACTGCTTCTTCTGTTCCTCGGTGCCGAAAACGTGTAGCGGCGGGCCGCAAACACGCAGTCCCTGCGTCGAAGGCCAAGCAGCCCCCCAGTAGGAACTCTCCTCGAGGACCACGCCCTGCTCCATGTCACTCAAGCCCAAACCGCCGCTGTCCTTGGCCCAACCCGGAGCGAGGTAGCCTTTCTCGCCAGCCTTCTTCTGCAATTGGAGCCAGAAATTGAAAGTTTCAAGGCTCTGTCCCAGCCGACCGCTCGCCCGGTAGTCAGACGGCATCTCTTTGATGAAGAATGAGCGAACTTCCTTCTTCAACTTCAGTTGCTCCTGGCTGTAGTTAAACTCCATGTGAGTACCTCCCTAGGTAATTAGCGCTGTCGGTGCAGCAGGAATCGCGTTTGGGATCCCGGACGCACTGCTGCAATGATAACGAAGGAAATAATAGCAAAGTTACATCGACGGGTCAACTCAACTTGAAAAACGGGGCGGTTTGCCCTAATAATATGAGGTGCCGTCGGACATAGCGTCCGTTCGACGGAGCGTCCGTTGGTCGGAAAGCGCGGACGGACGTCCCAGCGAGTGAGGCAAGAATGAAATCCGGAGTGCTCAAACGGTACCGGGACCAACTGCCGATCACGATGGACACGCCGGTCTTCTCTCTCGGCGAGGGTGACACTCCGCTGGTCCGGTCGAACCGACTCGAGAAAGAGATCGGCTGTGGCAAACTGTACTTCAAGCTAGAAGGCTGTAACCCGACCGGCTCTTTCAAGGACCGTGGGATGGTCGTCGCGGTTGCCAAGGCGGTAGAGGAAGGCAGCCAGGCGGTAATGTGCGCTTCAACGGGCAATACGAGCGCCTCGGCGGCGGCCTACGCTGCCTGCTGTGGCCTCGACGCGCTGATCGTCGTCCCCGGCGGCAAGATCGCCCTCGGCAAACTGGCCCAGGCGGTCGTCTACGGGGCGAAGATCATCACCGTCGACGGCAATTTTGACGAAGCCTTGGGCATCGTCCGCCGACTGACCGACAAGCACCCGGTGACGCTGGTTAACTCGATCAATCCGAACCGCATCGAGGGGCAGAAGACGGCATCGTTCGAAATCGCCGACACCCTCGGTGACGCCCCCGATTACCTCTTCATTCCGGTGGGCAACGCCGGCAACATCACTGCCTACTGGAAAGGGTTCGTCGAGTACCACGAGACCGGCCACACTAACCAGAAACCAAAGATGATGGGGTTCCAGGCGGAGGGGGCCGCCCCGATTGTCATGGGCGAGATCGTCACCGAACCTCAGACCGTCGCTTCGGCGATACGGATCGGCAATCCGGCCAATTGGCGACGCGCCGAGGCTGCCCGCGATGAGTCCGGCGGCGTCATCGACACGGTCAGCGACGACGAGATCATGGCCGCCTATCGCCGACTGGCGTCGGAGGCCGGGATATTCGGTGAACCGGCCTCCGCGGCATCCCTGGCGGGACTGATCAAATTGGCCGCCGCAGGCCACGATTTCTCGCGGCAGCGGGTCGTCTGCGTCGTCACCGGTACCGGGCTCAAGGACCACGACGCCGCCCTCGAGGACACCGGTCCGATCGTCCAAGTCGCCGCCGACGCATCCGCCGTAGAAGCGGCGCTCGGCTGGTAGTAGCCCCATCCACCAGCCGGTACCGGGATAACCCTAAACATAAGGAAGACGTCAAGCACTTGCTCTTCGACGACGCCAATTGAAACGCCCGCACTACGGTTGGATCATAGTTGCCAGCGGAATCGGCATTCTGGCAGCAACCTCTCTGATTATGTACAGCTTCGGCATCTTCATGCGGCCGCTAACCGAGCAATTCGGCTGGACCCGGGGCGCCCTCTCGGCAGCAGTATCGATCGGGCTGGTGATCGCCGGGCCGCTGAGCATCTACGCCGGCCGGTTGAGTGACCGCTACGGTCCACGACTGCTGGTGACTACCTCCGGGATAATGACCGGATCCGCCTTCATTTTGATGTCACAAGTCTCCGAGCTATGGCACGTCTACCTGGTCTACGGCACCGCCGTCGCTTTCGGCGGCAGCATGTGCATCGTCCCGGTAACGTCAACGATACCGCGCTGGTTCGCGCATCGGCAAGGCATCGCTACCAGCCTGACATGGACAGGAATCGGCCTCGGCGGGATGGTGACGCCGCTGTTTACCCAGTGGTTGATATCGAACTACGACTGGCGAATCGCCCACATCGTCCTCGGGATCGTCAACATAACGCTGGTCACGACATTCGCGCAGGCGCTAAGGCGAGATCCGAAACAGATAGGAATCGAACCATACGGGGTCGACGAAGCGACCGAGGCGGCGGCAACTCCAACCCCCGGTAGCGACGGACTATCTTTCCGCGAGGCGATACGAACTCGACAGTTCTGGCTGCTCGCGATGGTGTTGTTCGGCTTCGTAGGCACGATGCAAGTAATACTGGCCCACCT
>CAZLUE010000029.1:10234-11755 GCA_964562625.1 uncultured Dehalococcoidales bacterium
AGGCGGCCACTTTCGTGTCCACCTTCGCCGCCGTCAGCCTGATCGGCCGCAACCTAGCTGGATTCATCTCCGACCGGATCGGTGCCGGATGGACACTCACGATCCACCTGACAGCGACCGTCGTGTCAGTGGGATGGCTGTTGTTCGCCAGCGAGGAGTGGTCCTTCTACACCTTCGCCGCTCTCTACGGCATCTCTTACGGTGGTGTAATGCCGCTGCAGACGTTACTCGCCGGAGAGCTGTTCGGACTGCGCTCGCTAGGGATAATCACGGCGGCGCTGGTAGTCGGCGGCTCACTCGGCGGCGCGATCGGCCCGCTGCTGGCAGGGACAATATTCGACAACTCGGGAAGTTACCAGTGGGCATTCCGGATTTGCCTGATGCTGCTGGTTTTGGCTATCATTTGCAGTGTGGCCCTGCGAGGTCCCGACGGCAAGCGTCGAGACACTCCCTTGACCGACGTTCAGCCGGTGACGTAGCGAATTCTTGATACCGGCAGCATCAAAGGAGGCCATCGTGTTGGACGAAGCGCTAATCGAAGAAGCGACGACGACGATCATCGAAGCCATCGGCGAAGACCCATCTCGGGAAGGCCTGACGGGCACCCCGCGACGGATTGCCGAGATGTACTCCGAGCTGTTTTCCGGGATCGGCATCGACCCGCGCGAGGAGTTGTCGATCGGCTACGAACTGGGACATACGGAGATGGTGATCATCAAGGACATCCCGTTCTACTCGATGTGCGAGCACCACCTGCTGCCATTCTATGGAACGGTCCACATCGGTTACATCCCCGACAAGAACGGGCGAGTGGTCGGTATCAGCAAGCTGGCAAGGGTGGTTGAAATCATCGCCCGGCGGCCGCAGGTACAGGAACGAATGACGACCCAGATCGCGGACGCCATTTCCGATGGACTAGACCCGCAGGGTATCGCTGTTGTCGTTCAGGCGGAACACATGTGTATGGTGATGCGCGGCGTCAAGAAGCCAGGGAGCAACATCATAACCTCGGCGATCAGGGGGCTATTCCGGCGTCGCAGCGCCAGCCGGGCGGAGTTCTTCTCTTTGATAGGAACGAGATAGACAGCAGCGATGGTCAGCCCATCACCAGATGAAGAGACGACCGATACCGATTAGTCAGACGACGGAATTGGCTTCGGCTGCTGAAGTTCCACTGCCTTATCGCAGCAGGTGGTTTCCCCTGTGCCTGCCTTGATGCAAAGTATCTCACTGCCGCAAGTGCCGCACTTGTATCGTTTGCCCAGTTGACTTGCCATGGGCCCTCCTCCCTCGATCTTCGGCGTCAGGCTACTTTCTTGAGATCCATCGGCTTACCGCAGCAATGGATCTCACCGGTGCCCGCCTTGGTGACGATGTACTCGCTGTTACACTTGGTGCAGTTGTACCGTTTACCAATCTGGTTCGCCATTACCGATGCCACCTTCCCCCGCGTATTAGCTTCGGCACTATTATAAGCAGAGCACCGTGGCACAGTCAAGGCAGACAACACGGAAAACCATG
>CAZLUE010000030.1:0-11440 GCA_964562625.1 uncultured Dehalococcoidales bacterium
CCACAAGCTTTGTACAATTCGTGATCCGGGCGGCCAAAGGCCATCGATTCTCACCTCCTCAACCTGTTATTGTATTCGGTACGATTGCCTAGTCACATAGCGTACCATCCCAGAACTAATCATGCGTGACGCAGGCTGCACTGTCAAGGGCTTTCTGCCCAGCGTACTATCGAGAGGGGGGAGGAGGAGGATGAGGCCATTTCGAGGCTGCTGCGACTGCTGCATTGCACCGGACGAACGTCGGGATGCCGGGCGGCAAGGCAGCCATAAGACTTCTGGCCAGAGCGGTGAATGAGGAGATTAGAGAGCGGTTTCCTCAACCTTAGCGCTGGCAGAGGACGTTACTCAAGGTCTCAGCAGGCCTACGCGGTGCCCCTGATTGACACCTACAACGAGGTTGGTGCCCGACTCTATGACAGGATATTCAGTGCAGACATGTCCGCAGAGCAGCTGCTGCCCCCTACACTTGTGGCTAGAAGAGTGAAAAAGGAGGTAGCAGCACTAGCTAGACGGAGCGCGAGTGAGATCGCCGCAACTGGACCTGCTAATGTGGACTGGCTTCCCTACGCAAGAACACACTTGGTGGGACTCATCGCTGAGGGGGTCAGCAACAACGAAGCTGGGCAAACCGCTCATTTGAACGAGTTCTTGTCACCAGGCGCGTCAAGGGCTCGTCTTGCCACCATTGACGATTGGTTCGGTCAAGCGTTCGATGAAGCCACGGGGGCAGTAAGATACCGAATGGATGTCTTCACTGAGCCGACAGGACTACTCACGAATCTGAGAGAGTATTTCAGGAACACTGAGCATTACATCAAGGATGACCGAACGACTAAGACGTCAGGTCGGGTAGTTGCTGACGACTTGTCAATCGCGTGCCTGACCCACCTGAGTCCGATATCCTAGTGCTCCTTGATTCACTTCACAATGTCATCTTTCAGAGACACTCTTTTCTTCCCAATCTTGTGCGAAAGTGGCCCCTCTGCCGTGCCATCTGCCCAACGTAGCAGGATTCTCAATCTGTTGCTCACACCTGGATTGGCACGTAGACGGAGCACCTCCACGAACCCCATGAGGGCCATCCCCTAACTGTACATACGTGCCCGCGTTCAGAATGGGCAGGAGGAGATGGTCGGAGTGTGGTTGCCTTAATGCTGACGATTCGACCCCGGTGAAATTGCTCAGCTCGAGGCCAAATGCTATAATTCCATACGCCCTGCCGAGTGGTGTAGTGGTAGCACAGAGGACTTTGACTCCTCCAGCCCAGGTTCGAACCCTGGCTCGGCAGCCACCACCGGGACAACGACCACCCCACGCACCATCATATTCAGGCACATCTGACATCTCTACCATGAGACACAGCTCCGTGGCCTCGCATACTACCTAGTGTAGGCGGTACCTAGAAGGACAGGCGTCAGTAGTGCTACCTAGTGCAGTTGGCAAAACCCCCGTACTTGCCGGCAAGACCAGCCGACGGCACTCACAAAGCGTCACGCTACCGCCCATTCCGAGACTATTGCCCGCCTAGTTCACCGTGTGCTATACTGATTTATAGTCTGCCTATGGAGAGGAAGCTTGCCAGAAGCCATCACCATTAAAGAACTGCTCGAATCCGGGGCCCACTTCGGCCACCAGACCGCCCGGTGGAACCCACGGATGAAGAGCTACATCTTCGCCAAGCGCGATGGTATCCACATCATCGACCTCGAGCGCACCGCCAGCATGCTTGGTAAAGCACGCGATTTCATCGAGGCGACGGTTGCCGACGGCGGCGACATCCTCTTCGTAGGCACCAAGAAGCAGGCCCATGACGCCATCGCCGAAGAAGCCGAGCGCTGTGGCATGTATTATGTAAATCAACGCTGGATCGGGGGTACACTCACTAACTTCGCGACCATCCAGTCCCGGATCGACTACCTCGTCCGGCTGGAAGACCAGCAAGCCAGAGGCAGCTTCAACCGACTCCCCAAAAAGGAAGTCCTCAAGATCAACGAACAGATCGCCAAGCTGAACCGGCAAATGGGTGGTTTCAAGGAGATGACAAAACCGCCGGCGGCGCTGTTCATCATCGACACTATTAAGGAGAGCATCGCCATCGCCGAAGCCAGGCGCGCCGGCATTCCGGTCGTAGCGGTGGTCGACACCAACTCCGACCCCAATGACATTGACCACTTGATCCCGGCGAACGACGATGCGATTCGAGCGATCCGGTTGGTCTGCCGCAAGATGGCAGACACGGTGCTGGCCGGTAAGGAACGCGCCGCCCAGCGGGCTGCCGAGGAAGCCGCCGAGACCGAAGCTGAGGCTGAGGCCCTAGCTAGTGGCGACCTCGAAATCGATCCGGACAGTGAGTCTCTGGTATTCACTCCCGAAGAAGAGTAGATGAGCACGAAGATCTTGATCGACATGATCAAGCAACTCAGGGAAAGATCTGGTGCCGGGATCATGGACTGCCGTGGCGCCCTGATCGAGACAGACGGCGACATAGCCAAGGCCGCGGAGATTCTCAGAGAGAGAAACCTGGCCCGCGTCGAGAAGAAGAGCAGCCGGACTGCCGATCAAGGAATCGTGGAGACCTACATTCACACCGGGGGGCGCATCGGGGCGATGGTCGAGTTGAACTGTGAGACTGATTTCGTCGCCCGCACTCCGGAGTTCCGCGAGCTGGCGCACAACTTGGCGATGCAGATCGCCGCCCAGGAACCGGTGTACATCGACGAGTCCCAGGCGCCGGATGACCCTGACTACGACCCCGAGATTACCTGTCTGCTGCTGCAGCCATTTATCAAGGATCCTGACTTCAAGATCCGTGATCTTATCACCGAGACAGCCGTTAGGGTTCGCGAAAATATCAAGGTACGTCGGTTCACCCGATTCGAACTTGGACAGGCGGAAGCCAGCATAGCCGAAATCGTGGTGGATGTTGCGGCCGGGGCGGATGCCTAAGCGCACTCCCGAAGAGGCTATGGAGAGGTCAAAGACTGCTCCCGGATATCGTCGCATCCTCCTGAAGCTCAGCGGTGAGGCGTTCAGCGGCGGTGCTGATTTCGGAATCGACCCTTCAGTCGCCACCAAGGTTGCCAAGCAGATCAAGCAAGTTACCGAGACCGGCGTCAGCATCGCCGTCGTCGTCGGCGGGGGCAACATCTGGCGGGGTGCCGAGGCGGAACGAGCCGGAATGGACCGGGCAACCGCCGACTACGCGGGGATGCTGGCAACAGTGATCAACGCTCTGTCATTACAGGACGCCCTCGAACGAGAAGGGGTCACCACGCGTATACAGACTGCGATAAACGTCCAGCAGGTGGCCGAACCTTACATCCGGCGACGCGCCATTCGGCACCTCGAAAAGGAACGGGTCGTCATCTTCGCAGGCGGCACCGGCAATCCGTACATGACGACCGACACCGCTGCCGCGCTGCGCGCCATCGAGATCAACGCCGACGCGTTGTTGATGACGAAGAACAACGTCGATGGCGTCTACAATACCGACCCGCGCAAGAATCCAAACGCCAAGAAATTCGACCGTCTGTCCTACCTGGATGCGATTAACATGCGGCTGGAAGTGATGGATGCTACCGCACTGTCACTCTGCCTAGAGAACAAGCTGCCAATCGTGGTATTCAACTTCATGGAGGAAAGCAGCATCGAACGTGCCGCCGCCGGCGAGCGGATCGGCACGTTGGTGGACAATGAGGGTGACAGTGCCTGAAGAGACACTGGTCGCAATCGAACAGCGAATGAAGAGATCGATCGAGGCCCTGCAAAAAGAGCTGGCCTCGATCCGTACCGGGCGAGCCACCATTGGCCTCGTCGAACACCTCCGGGTTGAGTACGCCGGCGCCGTGATGCCGCTTAACCAGGTAGCCGGTGTCTCTGTGCCGAGCGCTGATCAGATCATCATCCAGCCCTGGGACAGGAACAGCATCGATGGAATCGTCAAGGCGATCCAGACGTCGGATCTGGGGCTTAATCCGGCCAGTGACGGGCGCACCGTCCGCGTTAACGTCCCGTCCTTGACTGAGGAACGACGCCAGGATCTGACAAAGGTGGTTCGACGCCGCATCGAGGAGGGCCGGGTATCGGTGCGCAACTTGCGGCGTGAGGCACTCGACGAGCTGCGCAACGACGAGAAGAACAAGGTCATTTCCCAGGACGAGGGCAAGCGACTCCAGGAACAGCTGCAGAAACTAACCGACGGTTTCATCGCCGATGCCGAGCGGATTGGCCAAGAAAAGGAAGCCGATATTCTGGAGGTATAGCCAGGCCACGGGTGACGAAAACAATGGCGGTACGAGCGGTCACCAGACATTTCGACCTCCTTCCCAACCATCTGGCAATCGTGCCCGACGGCAACGGCCGATGGGCAGAGAAGCGTGGCCGTCCAAGGCTTGAGGGACATCACGCCGGCGCCGCCAACATGCATCGAATGGTGCAATACCTGAACCGGTACCCGATCAACTTCGTCACTCTCTATGGTTTCTCAACCGAGAACTGGATCCGCCCCGACACGGAGGTCGACGGCCTGTTCGACCTGTTGCTCGCCTTCATCGCAAGCTACCTCGATGAGATGCACGCAAAAGGCATCCGGCTGCGCCACATCGGACGGCTTCACCAACTCCCCGACAAACTCCAAACAATGATCGAAAACGCTGCCATCACTACCAAGGACAATACCCGGATGACGCTCAACGTCGCCTTCAACTACGGAGGGCGTCCCGAGATAGTCGACGCGGCCCGCCGGATCGTCACCGAGGGTATCACGGCGGAAGACATCACCGAAGACACCTTCGCCAGCTATCTCTACACCGCGGGCAGCCCCGACGTCGACCTCCTGATCCGGACTGGGGATGAGACGCGCCTGAGCAATTTCCTTCTCTGGCAGACGGCCTACAGCGAGTACCACTTCACCAAGGTGCTCTGGCCGGACTTCGGAAAACTGGACCTCGACCGGGCACTGCTGTCCTATAGCCGGAGAAAGAGGCGCTTCGGCGGGCTGCAGCAGTAGACCGGGATGCTGAGGACAAGACTGGTCACGTCGCTCCTCGCGATTCCGATAGTCGTCGCCGCCGCCTGGTTCGGAGAACCATGGTTCACGATACTGATCACCGTCGTCGCGCTGCGCGCCGTCATCGAATTCTACCGTCTCGCCTCCGCCACCGGCGCCTCGCCGCTGCCCTATTTCGGAATGCTCTTCGCGATGCTGTTCGTCGTCGGCCGCAACCCCGACGTCGTCTCCTGGCTCGAACCACACTTCGACGTCGCCCCGATTATACCGCTGCTGCTGACGCTAACGGTAGCGCTACCGATGGCCTGGCTGGTACTGCGACGCCGCGCCGGCCAGACGTTCACCGGATGGGCGTGGACGGTGGCCGGAATCCTGTACACCGGCTGGCTGCTCGGCCATCTGGTGTCCCTGCGCGCCTTGCCCGACGGACGCAGCTGGGTACTATTCGTGCTGTTGGGCACCTTCGCCTCAGACACGGCGGCGTTCTTTGCCGGCAGCCGCTTCGGCCGCCGGCGGCTGGCGCCGGAGATCAGCCCCAACAAGACCTGGGAGGGGGCAATCGCCGGTCTTGCCGGGGCCGCGGCGATGGGGCTCTTCTTTGCCAGCGGGACGATCTTCACGGCGGCCAACCATCTGCACATTTCCGGGCTCGCCCTGTGGTCGGCGGCGCTGCTCGGACTGGTGGTCAGTGTCTTCGGCCAGGTCGGCGACCTGGCCGAATCACTCCTGAAGCGCAACGCCGCCGCCAAGGACTCGGGCAGGGTCTTCCCCGGTCATGGCGGCGCTCTCGACCGCATCGACAGCATAGTCTTCGCCGGCATCGTGGTATACTACGTAGTAGTATGGGCGATTCAGTAAAGCGACTGGCCGTTCTCGGTTCGACAGGCTCGATAGGAAGGCAGACGCTGCAAGTAGTGCGCCGCCTGTCGTCCCGGTTCCGCGTGGTCGCCCTGACGGCGGGACACAATGCCGTCCTCCTCACCGAACAGATCGGGGAATTCCGTCCGAAGTTCGTCCACTGCGCCTCAGAGAACGCCGGCCGGCTTCCAGCCGGTGGGCCGAAGGTGCTCTCCCCCGAAGAGATCGCCAGCCTCGATGAGGTCGATTGCGTCGTGGTCGCCATTTCGGGCGGCGCCGCGCTGGCGGCGACGCTGGCCGCCGTCCGCGCCGGAAAAGAGGTCGCCTTGGCCAACAAGGAGTCCCTGGTAATGGCCGGCGGCATCATCACCGCCGAGGCGGAACGGAACGGCGCCCGGATACTGCCGGTGGACAGTGAACACAGCGCCATCTGGCAGTGCCTCGCCGGCGAGCCGCCGCCATCGAGGATCATCCTGACGGCCTCCGGGGGACCGTTCCGCGGATGCTCGCCGGAACAACTGGCGACGGTCACCGCCGCCGAGGCGCTGGCGCACCCTTCATGGCAGATGGGACCGAAAGTGACAATCGACTCGGCGACGCTGATGAACAAGGGACTCGAAGTCATCGAAGCCCGATGGCTGTTCGATGTGCCGTTCGACCGGATCGATGTCGTCATCCATCCGCAGAGCATCGTCCACTCGATGGTCGAGTTCGCCGACGGTTCGGTGAAGGCCCAACTGAGCAATCCCGACATGCGCTTACCGATACAGTACGCGCTCACCTATCCCGAGCGAATGGCCAACCCGGACCTGCCGCGGCTCGACTGGGTGACGGCCGACGCGCCGAACGGCGAAATGACCTTCGAGCCGCCGGACTTCGCGGTGTTTCCCTGCCTCGAAACGGCGATCACGGCGGGCCGCGACGGAGGAACCCGGCCGGCCGTCCTGTGCGGAGCCGACGAGGCGGCCGTCGGGCTGTTTCTCGACGGGAAGGTCGGCTTTGGTGACATCCACCGGCTGGTCCAAGCGGCGCTCGACGAGCACCTGCCGGTAACCGAACCATCGCTGGAAGAAATCATTGCCGCCGAGGCTTGGGCGCGGGAAGAGGTGACCTCTTTGGCAGGTGAGGCACGGCGATGCTGACGATCATCTCCTTCCTGGGGGTGCTGATGATGGTCATCATCGCCCATGAGCTCGGGCACTTCGTCACCGCCAAACTGTCCGGCGTGAAGGTCGAGGAGTTCGGCTTCTTCTACCCGCCACGGCTGTTCTCGGTAAAGCGCGGCGAGACGAGGTACTCGTTCAACGCCCTGCCGCTCGGCGGGTTCGTCAAGATGGCCGGCGAGGAGGACCCGAATGCCCCCGGCAGCCTGGCGAGCAAGAGTATCCCGAGACGGCTGCTGGTACTCGGCTCCGGTTCGCTGATGAACCTGCTGCTGCCGGGACTGTTGCTGACGATTGCCTTCATGATCCCGCACGACGAAGTCGTCGGCGAGGTAGCCGTCATCGAAGTGGCGCCGAACTCACCGGCCGAGACGGTCGGCATCATACCCGGAGACATCCTCGTCAGCATCGACGGGCAGGCGATCGGCAACATCGGCGACCTGCAACGCAGTCTCTATGTCAACCTCGGCGGCCGGGTAGATATTCTCGTCCGCCACGAGGACGGCAGCGAGGACGTCTTCCGGCTCTCACCCCGATGGAAGCCGCCGGAAGGACAAGGCGCCACCGGGGCTACCGTTGCCAGCGTGGACGCAGAGATTGTCCGACAGAGTTACTCGCTCTGGGAGGCGATGCCACGGGCGGGTCGTCGCGGCGTCGAGATACTGCTGCTCTTCAAGAACGGCATCGTCGGGATGATCTCCGGCGCCATGCCGGTCGACTTGCGAGGACCGGTCGGCATCGCCCAGATGACGGGAGAAGTCGCCCGGGCGGGGATCGTGCCGCTACTCGAATTCGCCTCCCTGATCAGCATCAACCTCGGCCTGATTAACCTGTTTCCGATTCCGGCGCTGGACGGCGGCCGCGTGGCCTTCGTGCTCGTCGAGTTCTTCCGGCGCGGCAAACGGATCTCGCCGAGAAAAGAGTGGATTATCCACACTGTCGGCTTCATGCTACTGATCACCTTCCTGCTGATGATAACGTTCCGCGACATCACCCGCATCGCCGGCGGCGGCGAGATAATACCGTGAAACGAGCAGCCCGGGAACGGACGACGTGATGGAACCGCGAAGAGACAGCCGGCCGATACGAATCGGTAACGCCGTCGTCGGCGGCGGCGCCCCGGTAGTCGTCCAGTCAATGACAAACACCGACACCCGCGACATCGCCGCCACCGTCAGTCAGATCAGGGAACTGGAAGAGCACGACTGCGAACTTGTACGGGTGGCCGTGCCCGACATGGCGGCGGCGCGGGCAATCGAAGGCATCAAACGAGCGGTGACAATACCGGTCATCGCCGATATTCACTTCGATCACCGGCTGGCGCTGGCGGCGCTCGAGGCCGGCTGCGACGGACTGCGCCTCAATCCGGGCAACATCGGCGGCGAGGAACGAGTGCGGACGGTGGCCGCCGCCGCTTACGAACGCGGTGTTCCGATCCGGGTCGGCGTCAACGCCGGCAGCCTGCCACCGACGGACAACGCCGGATTACCCGTGGCGCAACGAATGGTCGACGCCGCGATGGCCCAGGTACGCCTCCTGGAGAGCATGAACTTCGACCTGATAAAGCTGTCGCTCAAGGCGTTCGACGTGCCGACGACAATCGAGGCCTACCGTGACATAGCCGCCAGGGTGGACTACCCGCTGCACGTCGGTATCACCGAGGCCGGCCTGCCACGGACGGGCGTCATCCGCAGCGCCGTCGGAATCGGGACCCTGCTCCACATGGGAATCGGCGACACGATCCGGGTGTCACTGACCGCCCACCCCCGCGAGGAAGTGATCGCCGGCTACGAAATACTGAAGAGCCTCGACCTGCGGCAGCACGGGCCGATACTGGTGAGTTGCCCGTCGTGCGGCCGGGCCGAAGTCGACATCATCGGCCTGGCAGAGGCGGTCGAGGAACGGCTGGCGGAGATCAAGCGGCCGCTCAAGGTGGCCGTGATGGGCTGCATCGTCAACGGCCCCGGCGAGGCCAGGGACGCCGACATCGGGATCGCCTGTGGCAAGGGACGCGGCGTTCTCTTCAGGAAGGGCGAGCAGATCGGCACGGTGGAGGAAGCGGAGTTCCTCGAAGCGCTGATGGCCGAAGTGGCGAGGCTGTAGCCTTGGCCTTCCCCAACTTCGCCAGCAAGCACTCCGGGGACGCGATGCTGTCACCGGAGCAGCATCGGCGGCCACCAGGAACCCCCGCACCGCCACGACTGGCACTCGTCTGCCTCGATGTGGTTTAATGGGTTGTACCCCGGTGTGACTCTTTCCCTCGGGCGCCGCATGCGAATATCACGACTTTTTGGTAAGACACAGCGCGAGATTCCGGCTGAAGCCGACACCGCCAGCCACCAGTTGTTGCTACGGGCCGGCATGATCGGCCAGGTGGCCGCCGGCATCTACTGCTACCTGCCGCTGGCGTGGCGGGTGCTCGGCAAGATCGATGGCATCGTCCGCAGCGAAATGGACCGGGCCGGGGGACAGGAACTCTTGCTGCCGGCGCTCCAGCCGCTGGACATATGGCAGACATCGGGCCGAGGCCGCGCCCTCGGCGAAGTGCTCTTCACCCTCAGTGACCGGCGTGAAAGAGAGCTTACCCTGGGACCTACCCACGAGGAAGTGGTCACGCAACTGGTCAGCCACCACGTCCAGAGCTACCGAGACCTGCCACTGATGCTCTACCAGATACAAACCAAGTTCCGTGACGAGCCACGGCCGCGGAGCGGGCTGGTGCGTGCCCGTGAGTTTATCATGAAGGACCTCTACAGCTTCGACACCGACGAAGCTGGATTGGAAGAGAGCTACCGGAAGATGCTGGCCGCCTACCGGAACGTCTACGACCGCTGCGGGCTGAGTTCGGCGGTGGCCGTCGAGGCCGACAGCGGGGCGATCGGCGGCAAGGACTCGCACGAGTTCATCCTGCTCACCGAGAGCGGCGAGGACGAGATCATCACCTGCTCCGGCTGTGACTACGCCGCCAACGCCGAGAAGGCGGACTTCGCCAAGAGCCCCGCGGATGCTACCGCCGGCGGAGAGCCGGCGGTGCTCGCAGAAGTGGCCACACCGGGGGTGACGACAATCGAACAAGTTTCCGAGTTCCTGGGAATATCTCAGAACGAAACGCTCAAGGCGGTCTTCTACGTGGCCGACGGCGAGTTCATCTTCGTGGCGATTCGGGGTGACCTCGATGTCAACGAGATCAAGCTGAGCAACGCCCTGCACGCCGCCGACCTCAGAATGGCAACCGACGCCGAGGTCGACGAAGCCGGAATCGTCGCCGGATCGGCGTCGCCGGTGGCTATGGAGGGTATCCGCATCGTGGCTGACGACTCGGTGACGGCGGCGACCAACCTGGTCGGCGGCGCCAACAAGCCGGACGCCCACCTGAAGAACGTCAACCACGGGCGCGACTTCACCGCCGATATCGTGGCCGACATCGCCCTGGCGCGGGCCGGGGACGGTTGCGCCCGCTGCGGCCGGCCGCTGGAATCGTCCCATGGAATCGAGGTCGGCCACGTCTTCAAACTAGGCACCCACCAGAGCGAAAGCTTCGGCGCCTACTACGCCAACCCCGACGGCGATTCGAGACCGATCGTGATGGGCTGCTACGGAATCGGCATCAGCCGGTTGATGGCGGCGGCGATCGAGCAGAACCACGACGACAAGGGGATCATCTGGCCACTGGCAATCGCCCCCTTCCAAGTGTATATCACGCCACTCTACCGCGACGGCAGCCGGGTGGAAGAGGTCGCCGAAGACCTCTACGCCCGGTTCGAGCAGGCCGGTCTCGAGACCGTCATCGACGACCGCAAGGAATCGCCTGGAGTCAAGTTCAACGACGCCGACCTCCTCGGGATACCGCTCCGGGTGACGGTCAGCCCCCGGTCGCTGGAGAAGGACAGCGCCGAATTGAAACGACGCGACGCCACCGAATCGGAACTGGTGCCACTCGGTGAAATCACCGACCGGCTCGCCAGAGAGATCGAGGGGAACCGGGCCAGTTGATAATCGACCTGCACGTCCACACGAGTAACGGTTCCGATGACAGCTTCATAACCATCCCGAGACTGGTCGACTGGGCGCGCCAGTCCGGACTCGACGCCGTCTGCGTCACCGACCACGACTGGTTCTGGAAACCGGAGACGGTGGACCAGTGGCAGCAGGAGAACGATTTTCTGATACTGCCGGGCGTCGAGATGAACACCGATGACGGCCATATGCTCGTCTTCGGCCTCGACCGCTACAGCTTCGGGATGCACCACACCGAGGAACTCCGGCGCGTGCTGGACGAGACCGGCGGGGTGATGATCTACGCCCATCCGCACCGGCGAAACCTGCGCTGGGACGAGGAAATCGAGATTGGCATCGAGCGCTGCTCCCACTACCCGGTCTTCGACCATGTCGACATCCTCGAAACGCACAA
>CAZLUE010000031.1:0-11438 GCA_964562625.1 uncultured Dehalococcoidales bacterium
GTTGATCGCGCCGAACGACTGGATAAGGGCCTCGAGGGCATTGATACCCTCTTCTGGGCGAGCGGCGGCATGGGTCGCCTGGCCGAAGAACTCGACCTCGAGAATGCGGCAGGCGAGGGTACTGGTGGTTGCGAAATCAGCAGTACCCGAGTGGATCATCATTGCGGCGTCGATGCCTTCGAAGCCACCCCGATCCGCCATCATGATCTTGCCGCCGAGCATTTCCTCGCCGGGGGTGCCGATGACGCTGATTCGGCCGTGAAAACGGTCGGCGGCCAGCCTGGCGGCGACGGCGGCGCCGACCGAAATCGTGCAACTGACGTTGTGACCGCAGGCGTGGCCGGCGCCAGGCAGGGCATCGTACTCGGCGATCATGGCGATGTCCGGCGGGCCGTCACCATAGCTTGCCCGGAAGGCAGTCGGCAGGCCGCAGACCCCAGTTTCGACGTTGAATCCGGCGGATTCGAGGAAAGCGGTGAGCCAGCCGGCCGCCAGTGTTTCCTCGAAGCCTGTCTCCGGGGAATCGTGGATTTGCCGGGCGAGTTGCGCCAGACGGGGACGGAGCGCGTCCACTTCGGCGGAGATGTTTGCCTTGATGTCGTTTGTGCTCAACCCAGCCTCACCGGAAGAACGGAGGCGGTTTCCAGAGTGGAAACCGCCCAGCCATTATAGCTCAGTGCCACCGGTGATTGCCAGTCTCGCGAGATACGCCGTTAAGTAGCGATTTCGGTAGCGGGACGATCACCGTCGGGAGTGCCCTCGGAATGTTGTCAGAGCTTGCACGGATTCGGCGGCTGTGCTATACTTCTGCGGTTGGCAAAGTGGGGCTGGAGCCCCCTTTTTTGTGACTCGTGGCGAGCGTCGCCAATAGATTGCGTTGAGCGTCAGGCGGAGGTCTGGTCTGAAATGAAGAGCGATTTTTTGCTCGCCATTACGCAGCTATCCGCCGAGAAGAACCTGCCGAGGGACGTAGTTCTCTCCGCGGTGGAATCGGCGCTCGCCTCAGCCTATCGTAAAGACAACTTTTCCTCCACTCAGAACGTCGAGGTCAAGATCAATCCGGACACCGGCGGTGTTGAGGTCTGGGCGGAGAAGACGGCAGTCGAGTGTCCGATCGACACACGGCTGGAGATTGCAATCGACGAGGCCCGCCGGATAAATCCAGATGTCGAACTGGAAGAGGCGGTGATGGTCGAATCGACGCCGCCCAACGCCGGACGAATCGCTGCTCAGACGGCCAAGCAGGTTATCCTGCAGCGTCTCCACGAGGCCGAGCACAGCGCAATTCTCGAAGAGTACGCCGGTAAAGAGGGCGACATCGTCAACGGCATCGTCCAGCGGATCGAGCCGCGACAGGTACTCGTCGACATCGGGCGGACCGAAGCGGCGCTTCCCGCTGCCGAGCAGATGCCGAACGAGCGCTACCGGATGGGACAGCGTCTCAAGGTGGTGCTGCTTGACGTGGTGCCGACGACTCGCGGGCCGCGCGTCATTGTTTCCCGGTCTCACCCGGACATGGTGCGCCGGCTGTTCGAGATGGAAGTCCCCGAGGTCTTCAACGGGGTCGTCGAGATAAAGTCGATTGCTCGTGAGGCCGGTTTCCGGACGAAGGTGGCCGTGGCGGCACGCCAGGAAGGCATCGATCCCGTCGGCTGCTGCGTCGGGCTGCGCGGCATCAGGATACAGAACGTGGTCAGCGAACTTAACGGTGAGAAGATCGACGTTGTCCTCTGGAACACCGATTCGGCAGTGTTCATCGCCAGCGCTTTGAGTCCGGCGCAGATCATGCATGTCGATTTGGACCCGGACGTAGGACTGGCTACGGTGGTTGTTCCCGACCGTCAACTGTCCCTGGCGATTGGCCGAGAAGGGCAGAACGCCCGGCTTTCGGCGAAGCTGTCCGGATGGCGGGTCGATATCAAGGCGGCGTCCGTCTACGAGCAGGAAAAAGAGGCCGCGGGATTGATTGAGACCGAGGAAGCAGTTGCCGAGGATACCGAGGGAGTAACAGACGAGGAAAAAGTCGTCGCCGTCGAGCCGGTCCTAGCCGAAGTCGAAGTGCCCGAGGAGGCCGACGGAGCGTTGGTTACCGAAGCGTCGATCGACGAAACGTCGGTTGGGGAAGCAGTCGAGGTAGAGGCCGTTATCGAACCGGCAGCCGACCCGGCTGTTGCTGGAGAAGCGGCCGACGAGACAGCATCGTCTCTTGAGTCGATCGAGCTGGAGCTGCTTGAGTTGGAAGCGGCGGAAGCGACCGTTGCCGAGGAAGAGGAAGAAGAGGAGAAACCGGAGCTGATCGAGATGGAGAAAATGGCGCCGCCGCTGGTATTCACTCCGCCGCCGTTGCCTTCGGGATCAGAGCTGCGCTTTGCCGAGGACATTCTGCCATTCCGGAACCAGAACCTCCAGCCGCGGGGCAAGAACAAGAAGAAGGGTACGCGTGGGCCGACGCCTGGTAACCGGGCGCCCAGCCGGTAGGATGGGAAGGACTGGAGCGAGGTAACCATCGGTGACGGTACAGAGTGAGTTTGAGCTTCACCGTAAATCGGGCGGTCGCGTTCCGCAACGTACCTGCGTCGCCTGTTGGCAGGTCGTGGATAAGCGGCAACTAGTTCGCCTGGTACGAACCACCACAGGTGTCGAAGTCGATCCCGGTGGCCGCAAGGCAGGCCGAGGCGCCTACTTGTGCGATGACGTCGAGTGCTGGCGGACAGGCGTTACCGGAGGACGTTTGGAGCGCGCCCTGAGAAAAGACATTAGCCGGGAGAACCGGGAACGTCTGGCGGAGAGCAGTCCGTCGTCTCGCAAGGAGTGAGCCAGCAGTGACAGGAACAAGTCAAGACCAGGCGACCGAGCAAACATCGGCGCGGCCGAAGGTCGTTGAACTTCCGTCGGCTATCAGCGTCAAACAGCTTGCCGAGGTACTCGGCTTCAGTTCGGTCGAAACGATCAAGCGCCTGATGCGGCGCGGCGTGATGGCCAGTATTAACGAAATCGTCAACTTCGAAACGGCGGCGTCGGTTGCCGTCGATTTCGGTCTAAATCCGCGACCGGAATCGATGAAGGTACGACGGGCGAGCCGCATCGTCGAGACCAAGAAGAGGCGGCAGGCGCTCCGGACCGAAGAGCATGGCGGTATGAAACCCCGCCCGCCGGTAGTGACGATAATGGGCCACGTCAACCACGGCAAGACGCAGCTCTTGGATACCATTCGTAAGACCAACATAGTGGATCAGGAGGCCGGTGGGATTACTCAGCACATCGGCGCCTACCAGGCGGAGGTTAACGGCCAAAGGATGACCTTCCTCGACACACCCGGCCATGAGGCCTTCACCGCGATGCGGGCGCACGGCGCCCAGGTCACGGATATCACCATCCTGGTGGTGGCCGCCGACGACGGCGTCATGCCGCAGACGCTGGAAGCGATCGACCACGCGAAGGCGGCCGGGGTGCCGATCATGGTGGCGATCAACAAGATCGACGTCTCCACGGCAAACGTTGATCTCGTCAAACAGCAGTTGGCTGATGCCGGGTTGGTTGTCGAGGAATGGGGCGGCGAGACTGTCTGCGTGCCGATTTCCGCCCGCGAAGGTGCTGGTGTTCCTGAGCTGCTGGAGAACCTGGTGGTCGTTGCCGAGGTCGAGGACCTCAAGGCCGACCCGACACAGCCGGCCGACGGTGTCATCGTCGAGGCGGAAATGGACCGTTCCCGCGGTGCGATGGCGACCGTTCTTGTCCATTCGGGGACCCTTCGGGTGGGGGAAATTGCCGTCGTCGGGGAGAACTGGGGACGAATCAAGGCGATGTTCAACGAGGTCGGCAAGCGCGTCAAGCGGGCGACACCGTCGACACCGGTGGCGGTGCTCGGTCTGGATGGCGTACCGAAGGTCGGTGGCGTGCTCAAGGTGGTTTCCAACGAACGCCAGGCACAGAATATGATCACCAAGCATCGCGATGTCACGGAGCAGCAAGCGGGGCAGCCCAAGGGAATCAGCCTGACCAATCTTTACGACCAGGTACACTCCGGTCGGGTGAGCACACTCAACATCGTTCTCAAGACGGACGTGCAGGGAAGCATCGAGCCGATCCGGACATCGCTGGAGCAACTTACCGAAGGGACCGCCAAGGTCCGGGTCATCCACGCCGCCAACGGCAATGTCATCGAGAGCGACGTGATGCTGGCGGCGGCCTCGAGTGGTGTCATCATCGGTTTTAACGTCGTCGCCGAGACCGGGGCGCGTCTCATGGCTGATGTCGAAGGCGTCAGCGTCCGCTATTACGACGTCATCTACAGCATCATCGACGATGTCACCAAGGCTCTCCAGGGAATGCTCGAACCGACCTACGAAGAGGTAATTCAGGGTCGCGCCGAAGTGCGCGCCGTCTTCTCCGTGGGCAAGCGCGACAAGGCGGCCGGTTCCTATATTACCGAGGGCAGGGTCACCCGTGACGCTTCTGTCAGGGTAGTGCGGAAGCGAGAACTGATCCACGAATCGACTATCAGCGGCCTGCGCCGCTTCAAGGACGACGTCCGTGAGGCGACTGCCGGATTCGAGTGCGGTATCGCTGTCCAGGGGTTCAACGACTTCGAGGTCGGTGACATTCTGGAAGTTTTCAACGTCCAAGAATCTAACTAGCCGGGGGACGGGGCATGGGGTACCACATCGAGCGCGTTAACAGCCTCCTTCGGCAGACGCTGAGCGAGTTGCTCCAGCGTGAGGTTAAGGACCCGCGGCTCGACGGTTTCATTTCGATTACGGCGGTCGATACTTCCTCCGATATGAAGTTCGCTAAGGTGTACGTTAGCAGACTCGACGGTGACGAAGACAGGCAGGAGATTCTGAGGGCGCTGGCGACCGCTGCCGGTTTCTTCCGCCGCGCGATGGCAGGCAGTCTCAGGCTGAGACGCATCCCCCAGTTGTCATTCAAGTGGGACGATTCCATCGAGCGTGGTGACCGACTGCTTCGGTTGATCGATGACGTTGGCCCAGATTGAGTGATGGCGCGGCGCATCGCCACCTGGGAATCGCCACCTAAACCAGACACGACCGCCTTTCCGAGTGCTCCCGGCGACTGGTGCGGCATTGACCATGGACGGAATACTGAACATCGACAAGTCTCGGGGGATGACCTCATTCGCGGCCGTCGCCGCGGTGAGACGGCTGACCGGAGAGCGGCGAGTGGGGCACGCTGGCACGCTCGACCCGGAGGCGACAGGTGTCCTGCCGGTGTTCTGCGGTCTGGCGACACGCGTCATCGAGTTCCTTGCGGATACGACCAAAACCTACCGTGCCGACATCGAACTGGGGGTGGCGACCGATAGCTTCGATATCGCTGGCAGCGTCGTTGCCCGGGGCGACGTCTCCCATATTGGGTGGGATGACCTGGCGGTGGCGCTGGAACCGTTTCGCGGCGTGATTGAACAGACGCCGCCGATGTACAGCGCCGTGAAGCACTGCGGGCAACCGCTCTACCGACTGGCCAGAGCCGGGATCACGGTCGAGCGAAGGCGACGGGAAGTCGATGTCAGCCGCCTGGAACTGATAGACTGGCAGACACCGCTGGCGACGGTCGAAATCGACTGCAGCAAGGGTACATACGTCCGGGCGCTGGCCAACGACATTGGTGAGACACTCGGCTGCGGGGCGATGCTGAGCAGCCTTGTGCGATTGCGTTGCGGTCCGTTCACTCTCGAGGACGCGGTGCCGCTCGATGAATTGCGAGCCTCTGAAGGGGATGATTGGCAGCAGCGGTTGCTGTCGACCGACAGCGTTCTCCGGTACTGGCCGGCGGTCCATCTCGGTGAGGAACTGGCGAAGGCCGTCAGAAACGGTCAGCTGGTCGACGTCGGCGCGCCGGCCGGCGAGGCAAGCGACGGGTATTGCCGGGCCTACGCGGCAGACGGCTCACTACTGGCAGTGTTGCGCTTCGATTCGGAAGCCGGTCTGTGGCATCCTGACAAGGTCTTCTCATGAGTTGCCGGGCGGCGTCCGAGTGATCTTCCGACTTGACAGTTCATGCCTGATGTGCTAGGAATATAGGCGTAATTTACCCGTGACGGGGCGATTCAGTGCGCCCGTGTGATGACGACTGACGGGAGAACCCAACCATGCTGAAGTCGGCTTGGCGGGGTAGGAAGGAAAGCGGGTCTTGAGCAAGATAAACGTGGCCATCATTGGAGTCGGCAACTGCGCCTCGTCGCTGGTTCAGGGCGTGGAACACTACCGCCACGCCAAGGAAGACGAGTTCGTGCCGGGGCTGATGCACGTCAACCTCGGAGGTTACCACATCAGCGACATTAACTTCGTGGCGGCTTTCGACATCGACAAGAATAAGGTGGGCAAAGACCTCGCCGAGGCGATCTACGTTAAACCGAACAACACCTATAAGTTCTGCGACGTACAAGCTACCGGGGTAAGAGTGCAGCGTGGGATGACCCACGACGGGTTGGGTAAGTATCTTTCCGAGATCATCCAGAAAGCTCCGGGATCGACCGCAGACATCGTCAGAATTCTCAAGGAGACCGAAACCGACGTCGTCATCAGCTATCTGCCGGTCGGCAGTGAAGAGGCCACCAAGTGGTACGTGGAACAGATACTCGAGGCCGGTTGTGGCTTCATCAACTGCGTTCCAGTGTTCATTGGCCGTGAAAAGTACTGGCAGAAGCGTTTCGCGGATAATGGACTGCCGGTCATCGGTGACGACATCAAGTCCCAGGTGGGGGCGACGATTGTCCACCGGGTGCTGACACGTCTCTTCCGGGACCGGGGCGTCAAACTGGAGCGTACCTACCAGCTTAACTTTGGGGGCAACACCGATTTCCTGAACATGCTCGAGCGGTCGCGACTGGAATCGAAAAAAATCTCGAAGACGAACGCGGTGACCTCGCAGCTGGACTACAAGTTCGGTGAGGGTGACATTCATGTCGGGCCGAGCGACCATGTGCCATGGCTGCTCGACCGTAAGTACTGCCACATTAAGATGGAAGGGGAGACTTTCGGCGGTGTGCCGTTGAACCTCGAGTTGAAGCTCGAGGTATGGGACAGCCCGAATTCGGCGGGAGTCGTCATCGACGCCGTCCGCTGTTGCAAGCTGGCTCTCGACCACGGCCTGTCCGGCGCCATTGAGAGTCCGGCTGCCTATTTCATGAAATCGCCGCCGGTGCAATACTCGGACGACGAGGCCCGCCGGATGGTCGAGGACTTCATTGTCGCCAACCGGCAGGATGCGGCACGTCCCGCGAAACGGCGCACCAAGAAGAAAGCTTAATCGAGCCGTTGGCTCGTGCGACCGTGTGAATAAGCAGCCAAGGTAGCCGTCGATGAAGATTGCGCTGGTCAGCCCTTACGATTTTGCTCATCCCGGAGGTGTTGGCAGCCATATTCGCGCCCTCGACCGACGGTTGGTGCGGAGCGGGCACAATGTTCGCGTGATTGCTCCGGCGTCCAGTCCGATCGACGAGTTTGGTGACCGGTTCATCCGGATCGGCCGTCCGTTTGCGATACCGAGCAGCGAGTCCGTGATCCGGGTGCCGCTTTCTTTATGGCTCGGTTCGGCGATCAAGGAGACACTCGCCCGCGAACGTTTCGACGTGGTCCACCTGCACGAGCCGTTTATGCCGATGTTGTGCAGCGCCGTCCTTCGATTCTCCGACGCGGTCAACGTTGGTACTTTCCACGCCGCTCAGGGCCGTCCGGGCTACAACATGGGGCGTCCGATCAGTACTTGGATGATACGGCGAAGGATGGGTAAGCTCCACGCCAGAATCGCGGTCTCTGAGCCGGCGCGGTATTTCGCCAGTCAGGTGGTGCCCGGGGCCTACGACATGATACCCAACGGCATAGACTTGGAGCACTTTTCCGCCGACGTGGCGCCGATGCCGCAGTACATGGACGGCAAACTGAATCTCCTCTTCCTGGGGCGCCTCGAGTTTCGCAAAGGAATGAACTACCTGCTCAACGCCTATCTCCGCGTCAAGCCCAACTTTCCGGAGTCGCGACTGCTTGTCGTCGGGCCGGGTACCCGGCTGCGCAAACGCTACGAGCGCTGGGTCGAGAAGGTCGGCCTTGAGGACGTGGTCTTCGTTGGTGGGGTATCGCAGGAAGACGTGCCTCGCTACTTTCAGACGGCCGATATCTACTGTGCCCCGGCAACCAGTCGGGAGAGCTTCGGGATCGTCCTCCTCGAAGCGATGGCACTCGGCAAACCGGTTGTGGCGACCAACATTCCCGGCTACTCCAGCGTCGCCACCGATGGTGAGGACAGCCTGCTGGTACCACCGCGTGACTACAATCGTCTGGCCGAGGCGCTACTCCGAATGATGGGCGACGAAGCGTTGCGGAAGGAGATCGGTACCAGAGGAAGGGCGACCGCCGAGCGCTACAGCTGGGACATCGTCGCGGAGCGCGTCATCGAGTGTTACCTGCGGGCAATCGACGGGGCCGGCGGGAAGATCAGTTCGGAGTCGCCGGTATGAAGCCGCCTCTCCGCGGCGATTGGCGATGAAGGCACCGCTAGGTACCCGCCGCGACATCGCCGGATCGGCCACGCGGCCGCTGGTGGCGGTGCTGGCGCGGACACCGATAACGCCGAACGGGCTGACTTGGGCCGGCTTGGTAATCGCCATCGCGGCGGCGGTGCTGATCGGCACCGGGCACCTCTTCGTAGGCGGATTCGTCGTCCTTTGCGGCAGTTTGTTCGACATGCTCGACGGGGCGCTGGCGCGTGGCACCGGGCGGATCAGTCGTTTCGGCGCTGTTCTCGACTCCACCATCGACCGTGGTTCCGAGGCAATCGTCCTGATCGGGTTGCTGGCGTTCTTCGCATCCGGCGGTTTGGTCAGCGGCGCCATCGTCGTCGGTCTTGTCTGGCTGATGTCATTGCTGGTAAGCTATATCCGGTCTAGGGCAGAGGCGATCGGGATCGAGTGCGAGGTAGGGGTCTTCACGCGGGCGGAGAGGGTCTCTCTGCTGGTGCTGGGTCTGCTGCTGAGCTCGTTCGGTAACGCTTTGCTGCTGATACTTTGGATTATTGCCGTTCTTAGTGCGCTGACGGTCGCGCAGCGGTTACATCACGTCTGGCGCGAGACCAGCAGGGGGTAGACGGAGGGGAAGATGCCGGTCATTGCGGTCATCGGCGCTCAATGGGGTGATGAAGGCAAAGGTAAAGTAGTCGATATGCTGGCTACACGGGCGGACATGGTCGTCCGGTTCTCCGGCGGCGACAATGCTGGCCATACCGTCGTCAATTCCCGGGGTAAATTCGCCGTGAGCCTTGTCCCGTCAGGAATACTATCACCGGGAACTGTCTGCGTCATGGGTAATGGGATGGCGATCAACCCGGCGGTCTTGCTCAAAGAGATGGACGGACTTGCCGGACGCGGCATTGATCTCGCTGGGCTGCGCATCAGCGACCGGGCGCACCTGATCATGCCATACCACTGGCGGCTCGACGGTCTCGAAGAAGATGCTCGCGGAAGGCAGGTGATCGGCACCACCCGTCGTGGAATCGGGCCGGCTTTTGCCGACAAGGCAGCCCGGCTCGGTATCCGAGCCGGTGACCTGCTCGATCCGGCGGTATTCCGTGAACGCCTGGAGGAAGTTCTCGAGTACAAGAACGCGATCATCACCAAGATTTTCGGCGGCGAGGCGCTGTCGCTCGACGAAATCTACCAGGAGTACCTCGGCTACGCCGAACGTCTCAGCCCCTACATCTGCGAAACGACACGACTGATGGCGGAGGCGATCGACGCCGGTCAGGAGGTTCTACTCGAAAGCGCCCAGGGGACGTTGCTCGATCCGGATTTCGGCACCTACCCGTTCGGTACGTCATCGTCGCCACTGGCCAGCTCGGGTGCGCTCGGGGCTGGCATCGGTCCGCGGAGAATCGACGCCGTCGTCGGTATCTTCAAATCTTACTGCTCACGAGTCGGCGCCGGTCCGTTTCCGACCGAACTTGACGACGAGACGGGCGAGATGATCCGGGATCGCGGCGCTGAATTCGGGACGGTCACCGGCCGGCCGCGACGCTGTGGCTGGTTCGACACGGTGGCGGCCCGCTTCAGCCACCGGGTCAATGGTTTCAGCAGCATTGCCATGACGCGACTCGACATCCTCGACGGAATGCCATCGCTGAAGATCTGCACCGGCTATGAGCTTGACGGGAAAGTGATCGTCGATTTTCCAGCGAGCGTTCAGGCTCTGGAACGATGCCGGCCGATCCTCGAGGAGTTGCCCGGCTGGCAAACGCCGACCCAAGACGTCCGCGAGCGGGGCGAGTTGCCGCCGGAAGCGCGGCTTTACGTTGACCGCATAGAGGAGCTGATCTCTTCCCCGGTGAGCATAATCTCGGTTGGCGCTGCACGAGAACAAACGATCATCTGCCGCAGCATCGTCTAGGGCGCCGATGGGGTGGAGTGTTTCGGGAGGGAATAAGATAAGACTCGAAGCACCACAGACGACCCAGGCCGATGTACTCGTCATCGGTAGCGGCGCCGCCGGACTGCGGGCAGCGATCGCGGCTCGCCAGCAAGGCGGCGACGTCCAGATCATTTCCGAATCACGGGTCGGTTTCCGCAGTAATACGTCAATTGCCCGCGCCGTGTTCGCCACCAGCGGTGTTTGGAGGAAGAACGGCGATTCCGCCAAAGTACACTGCGACGACACTATCGTCGGCGGCCGCTATATCGGCGATCCCTGGTTAGCGGCGGCGATGGTGAGTGCAGTGCGGCGGCAGGTCGATGATCTCCGGGAATTTGGTGTCGACTTCATCGAGCGTGATGGCGCGATGCTGGTTGGACGTGTTCCCGGTCACTCTTTCCCGCGCCACGTTAACGTTGTTCGGAACCGTGGGATCAACATCACCCGCCCGATGCGCCACTACGCCGCCGGAATTGGCGTCCGCTTCATGGAGGGTATTTGCGTTACCCGGCTGCTCTGCTCTGAAGGGCGGGTTGTCGGGGTGCTCGGCATTGACCAGCAGGGGCATAGTCTGGTGGCGACGGCGACAGCGACCGTCCTGGCGACCGGCGGCGGCGGTAAGGTGTATCTTCGGACAAACAATGCCACCGGCAGTACCGGCGACGGCTACGCCCTTGCCTACCGGGCCGGGGCGGTGCTGCGCGACATGGAGTTCGTCCAGTTCTACCCGACCGGCTGGGGCGACCAGCCAGCCAAGATGATCTTCTACGAGGGACTGCTACCGATCGGAGCTATTATCAGGAACGCGCTCGGTGAGGACGTACTTCTCAAACACGGTCTGACCGACTATGCGAAAGTGACGAGAGACGTCCTGGCACGAACCATCATGGCCGAAATAGCTGCTGGGCGCGGGATTGACGGCAGCCTGATCTTCGACCTGACGGCCGTGCCTGAGGAACGGACCTCGGCTCTGCGACGTGTCCGGGAGATGAGCCAGGCCGGTAACCTGAGCCGGCTGCC
>CAZLUE010000032.1:0-2471 GCA_964562625.1 uncultured Dehalococcoidales bacterium
CGGTGCTCGTCGTGACATTCAAGGACCAGTCAGGAGTGAGGTGGCCGTCGATCGAGCAGCCGATATAGACCGGCCGTTCCAGCTCCAAGGCGCGGTTGAAGGCTAGAGGGAAGGCGCTAAAGAACGTCTGCACACTGGTACCTCCATATCCGGCCGAGTCCGTCAGGAGCACCGTTAGTCGACCGAAGTCCGGCAGTCAAGGCAGCATCACTCGTCCGGATGGCGGGACAGGCTGAGTCCCACGGCCCTGCTACCAGCAACAAGAACGACTGTCTGCCGGCCGTGCGGACTACTAGAACCAGCCGAGGCGTGGCGGAGTGCGGTAGACTCGCCAGGCGAACAGCGCCGCCGCCACGACGAAGACTGCCGCCAGCCACGGCGCGTATCCTAAAGTGACGCGAACTCCCATGACCAGTGCCGTCATCACGAGAAACAGGCAGACGCCGGCCAGCCGCTTGCGCCGGCCGCGCCATCTTCCCAGGGTCGATCGATCTTCTGGGTTGACCTCCTCGCCAGGGCCAATCTTGTCCATGATCTGCTCGACGTGCGGCTGTATCCCGAAGTGTACGTAACCGAGCAGCCCCGCCAGGACACTGGTGGCGATCAGCTTGATGATTAGCGGCCGGTAGCCCCATATCCAGCCGCTATTCACGGTGAGCAACACGCCGGTCACTAAGATCATGGCCAGGTACGCCCAGCACCGGATCGGCTGGTTCTTGATGATGTTCTCGACGAAACGGTCGGTGTTGTACCCCGGTGGAACGTCGAAGCGGCCCCGCTCATTGACGATGATCAGCATATAGAGCGGCGCCGCCATGAAAAGCATCGCCAGCAAGTGCAGCAGCAGCAGTACGGTGTAAACCTCCGATGATAGCCACATCAGATGCTCCCTCCTCTTGTTTGCCAGCCTCGAGGCGAGTCGACGTTACGATTATCAGGACAGTAGCAGGCGCAACCGGCTCCGTCAACCAAGACTGACGACTTTGTCCGAAGCGACAATCAGTTCGAGAAGTTGAGCCATCGTAGAAATCGGGCAAACCCCTGCGTCCTGGTGCCTGATATCGAGGCAGGTACCGCAAGCCAACAGGCCTCCGCCGCTGTCGAGGAATTTCCGCAGGATCCCGGCGACGTCGAATGTCTCGCTCTCGATCCGGGCAATCTCGACGCCGGCTCCGAGGAGAAAGACAGTGGCCTCATTTCCGCCACCGAGCGCCTGATTGCCAAGGCGAAGCCCGTTGAAAGCCGTCTCCGGGTCGTTGTTGTTGAGAATGATGCCCAGTTTCACTTGCCAGACTCCGGTGTGGCACTCGTTCCTACCCGTCTCATCGGCTCTCGATCAGGACAGCGTCACCGCGGATCTGCTCGAACAGAATCTCCGCAGGAGATCGATGGCCCCGAACAGACGTGGATTAGCGATCCTACAGTAGACCATGTTGGCCTCCTTTCTCGAGACGAGAATACGCCGCTCGCGCATCATCACCAGGTGTTGGGATAGATTACCCGGCGACAGTACCAACGCGCGGCAGACCTCGCTGACGTTCATCTCTCCATCTCTGAGCAGCTTTATCAACTCGAGTCGCTTCGGGTGCGAAAAGACTTTACACATCTCGACGTAGTAGTGGTATATCTGGTCTCCCATTTCCAACTCCCGGATGAGGTAGGTATTATAGTACCATAAATACTAATCTCTACCTAGATAGCGCGACGGTGCAGTATTGTCAAGTGGATGGGAGGCGTGCCAGGCTGGTGCGGAACGAGAGAAGCCAGAGTGGGAATTCGCGTCTAGACTTCCCATCCTGGTTCCGTCCCAGTAGTTGGCAGCAAGCTGACGAGTCAATTTGCTCCAGCGGTGAAGCGTGGGCACGTCTGGTTGACTCGCGTGGACTTGCCGGGTCGCCCCTCTGGTAGACTAATGGGGATTAATGACTGAACGGTCGCCCAGAAACTACTGGTCAAGGCCGGCTACCGGGCGATAATCGCCAACGCGCCCGAAGGCTTTGGCTCGCTGCTCGACGAGTTGCCTCCCAGCGTCACCGTTGTCACCAAAGCAGACGATCCGGTCGACCTGGCGCAGATCTTCGTCACTTCACACAGCGGGTTGACCGTCACCGTCCCATCACCGACGCGCTAGAGCGGGGTGTCGGTGTCGCTGACAAGGCACCTCTGAAGCAGCGTCTGGTTGGTGAAGATCTGCTCGACGGCCGAGTACGGGTCAAGTTCCCCGGACTCCACCATGGCCATGATTGTGGTGAACTCATGGTCGCGCTCGACTAATCCGAGCAGTCGGCCCTGAATACGAGCCTGAATACTTTCCAGTATTTCGTCGCGGCGTTGCGCCTGACGGCGATCGCCGAGGCTGCCGGACTCGGTCAGCGCCTGGCGGTGGCTACTGATCTTGGCGAAGAGCCGGTCGACGCCGTCACCCTCATTCGCCTGAGTTTTTATCACCGGAACCTTCCAGGCAGGATTGT
>CAZLUE010000032.1:2481-11241 GCA_964562625.1 uncultured Dehalococcoidales bacterium
CATCTCGAGCATCGATTCGAGGTCGACGACGATCTGCTCGGTTCCGTTGAGGTCGGCCTTGTTGACGACGAAAATATCGGCGATCTCGAGTATTCCCGCCTTCATCGCCTGGACAGTGTCGCCGGTACCCGGAATGAGGACAACGACGGTCGTGTCCGAGCGCCGCATAATATCCAATTCCGCCTGCCCGACGCCGACCGTCTCGACGATGATGAAGTCCACCCCGTAGGCGTCGAGCAGCTTAATCACAT
The DNA here is from genome assembly GCA_964562625.1 of uncultured Dehalococcoidales bacterium. Taxonomy (GTDB): domain Bacteria; phylum Chloroflexota; class Dehalococcoidia; order Dehalococcoidales; family Fen-1064; genus CAZLUE01. The sequence goes on from CAZLUE010000032.1 coordinate 2,733, forward strand.
CTTTGGCCGTCTGTGGAAGTCCGCCGTGACTGCCCCGGGTGGCCATGCTGCGAATAAAGACGCCGCTGTCGAGGTAATGCCGCTGCATCCGTATCCGATCACCAAGGACGGCACCGTGCGAGAACGGGCTGGTGGGATCGACGGCAACGACGCCGACGGTACCGTCACCGTCGCGGATCAACGAAATGAGGCGGTCAACGAGAGTGCTCTTACCGGCGCCCGGGGGACCGGTGACGCCAATGCAATGGGCTCGTCCGGTCTGCGGGTAGATGCGGCGCATGATCTCGGGGACTTCATCGGTCGGGCGCTCGACGAGGGTAATAAGGCGTGCCAGCGAAAGTTGTTCACCGGCAAGAAGCCCTGCAACCAGTTCGGGTGTCGTTTTGTCTCGCTTCATTATTTCTCGGGCGTCCAGCTGCCGTTCTTTGGGAAGGCCTCGCGAGCGGCTTCTTCGGCCAAAGAACGAAAACGATTCTACCACCTGCGGTGAGTGGCGTCAAAGCTTTACGGACAGTAGTGACCGCCCGGCGCGGAGGAATTCGCCGAGCGTCCCCGAAACTACCGGTATCTTCAGAAACAAGCCCGGCGCTACCAGAGCAACGGTTCCGCCTCGGCGAGGACACCGACCATTTCATCGGCAACCCGTTCGGCGTCACTGCCATGCTCTTGCAAGAGGCTTTCCTTTACCCAGATTGAAAAGAGGTAGCGCAGGCAACGGCGATCCTCTCGCTGGGCGAGAAGAAACTCGGAATGCTCCCGGTTGATGACGATGACGCCGCTGTCGCCGTCGTACCAAGAACGGTAATACTCTCTCTCCCGCGGCAGACTGTGCAGGGCGATGCTGGGCGCCCGGCTGGCGGTACGCAGTCCGGTTGAGTGGCCGTTACCGTTACCAATGGCACCCGGCAACGGTAGATAGCGTTGCGTCCGAGGGACGCTGGCACCGCGATCGAGGCCAGCAGCGGTCAGTACCGGCAGATCGGCGAGAATGCCACGGTCGCGATAGCGCAGGAACTTGTCGATCAGCTTGCCAGCCTTGCTGATGATGACGTTGAAGCGCCGTTCCTGGGATTCGGCACTGATGGCCTCGATCAATTGCTGGATCTGAGGCTCGATTTCGGCGAGTGCGGCGAGGAAGACGCCGAAGACTCCGTCCTGGACGACGGCCGTCTTGTCAGCAGTGCGCTTCAGGCGGTCACAGCGGATGTAGCCCTCGATCCGCTGGTCGAGCCACGGCAAGCGTTTCAGGTCGAGAATTTCGGTCAACGAACAGATGCGGGTACCGCCGCGGCCGTAGAGGCTGATCGTGGCATCAGGCAACTCCCAGGGAAGAACGTAGAGTTCAGCGAAGGCGGCTCCGGCGCCGTTCATCGGCAGACTGGAGGACATCGCCCTGACGCCGCGGAAGCGGTGCGAGTGTATCTCCTCAAAGCCGCCACCGTCAGAAATCGACATTGTGTACAGGTCTGCCCGGAGGTCATTGGCGAACTGCTGTCCGAGATACTCCTTGATCCGATCGCGAGCGAGCGCCGACGAGACTTCGGTAAGGACGTTTTCGAGGTGGACGACCGTTCCGCGGTGGTGGTGCTCGTGATCGGGACAGTGCTCGACGATCTCGGCCCAACCGCGGCGCAGCCAGGAGCGCTTGATAACAAGGCAGTTCGACGGCCGGCCCTCTTCTGCTGACGATGCGAGATGGACTTCCTCTCCGAGCTGAGCGAAGGCGAGAAGACCGATGCCCTGTTCGCCGCGGAGAACCAGGCTCAGTTTCTCGGAGTCACCGATCCGCTGCAGGACTAGCTCCATCTTCTCCGGAGTGAGGCCGACACCATTATCGCTGACGGTGATGCTGTGCAAGGCGCCGTCGGCGCGTCCGGTGGCCGCCATACGATACTGCCGATAGCGGAGTTCGATGGATATCCGGCCGTCTCCGGAGGCAGCCTGCTCGATGGCATCGGCGGCATTCTCAACGAACTGTTTGAGCGCCTCCTGCGGGTTTCGGCAAACGTTGACAAGAACCTCGAAAACGCCGGGACCGGTGTGAAGTTGCACCGTGGTCATCAGCCACCTCCTGTTGGTTGCCGGATGTCTCCAGTGACCGGCTGACTCCGTTTGTCGCCGGGTTGCCTGATATGCCGTGCCCACCCCACCAAGCGCACCAGGGTGACGACGCCGCAGGCTAACCAGATTGCCAAGGTAACCACCTGGTCGCTGGTCTCGCGGAAGGCATCCACCATCAACAACAACACCGAGAGGCCGATCATGACAGCGACGCTACAGATTTCGAAGGAGGCCCAGCGGGCGCCGACGCGATCCGGCACCGAGTCTGTGTCGTTCCTGTCGGTGATTGTCATAGCGTCGATGACGCCTCCGGTTAGTCGAACAGGGTAGGATTTACCAGTTCCATCTGGGCTTTCCGGCAAGAAGCGTCCCAAGTGAACCCCTGGCGGCGGTACTTGATCGCGAGCCTCAGCTTCTCGGCATCGGACTCGTCGAACTGCCTGACCTCGCGCCGCAACAACCTGGTACGGATGGAAATAAGAAAGCCCTTCCGCTCCAAGTAGCGAACTTCGTCCACCGATGCTCCCGTATGCCGCGCCATTTCCGTAATACGCAACATTACCTGAAATATTTCGTGAAAGTTTTCATGAAATCATCCACGAGTATACCAACGAATGGGCGTCTTGTCAAGGCCTCTCGGAGAGAAAATCAGAGTGTGAGAGGAGCTCCGTTAGCGAATGAACTTGAGGAAAGTGGTGTCGCGGCCGAAGACCAGCAAGAGGAACCAATCGCCGACCACCCTAAACCTGTTGTAGGCCCCGGCTACCAAGTTAGGAGTAGGATACCAACCAGATTCCGGTGGGGACACGGAATGCGGCGACGGCTGTTCGCGGCCTGGTTGTCATTAGTAGTGGTGCTGCTGGCCGCCGGTCTGGTGCTTGCCGACTGTATCCAGTCGACGCTGGCGACGATCGACCAGGTAATCGAGGACGTCAAGACCCAGGCGACGTTCGAGATGATCCAGTGCGAAGCGAATAATCACAATTTCACGCTACTCGATCCGCGCACGCTGAAAGAGATCGCGGACCGCTATATCGAGAGTGCGGACAATATTGATTTCCACGACGAGGAATTCTGCGAGCAGCTCGACGAATTCGACAAAGGCATGAAATACGTCATCTACTGTCACAGCGGCAAGACGCGAGAAATGATGCGGGGGGGGCTCGGTATCAACGAGTGGCTGGCGGCCGGGCTGCCGGTCGTAGGGCACCCTAGCGGCTGCCGAAGCACCTTTGATTCTCAAAGTACAGTCTCAAAACAGGACTTGCCAAGTGATGTACCCCCAGGTAGTATATGGTATGTCAGGACGGGTGAATATCCCGCGACAACCCAGGTGAGGAGTCGAAGGCAATGGCAACATCAACGCGACACCAGCACAGCTACACCGAAGATAAGTCGGCTCTGCTCGCCAGAATGCGCAAGATCGAGGGGCAAGCCAAAGGCATCCAGCAGATGATCGAGTCGGACCGGTACTGCATCGACGTCGTCCAGCAGTTGACGGCCCTGTCGTCGGCCGCCGACGAGGTGTCGCTGCGTATCCTGAAGAGTCACATCGAGGGCTGCGTCACTGAGGCGATTCGTGACGAGCACGGTGAAGGCCATATTCGAGAGTTGATGACGACGATCCGCAAGGCGATGAAGCGATAGTCGGCCAGAGATTTGATAGGAGGCAGCGACAGTGGCTGTTGACAGTACGAAACGGAAGAAAGCGATCCTACCGGTGACGGGCATGACCTGCGCCTCCTGCGTCTCAACGGTAGAGAGCACCCTGTCCGAGCTGCCGGGAGTCCTCTCAGCGATGGTCAACCTGGCGAGCGAGAAGGCGACCGTCGAGTACCTCGACGGCGAGGTTGGCTTGGCCGACCTCAAGAGGGCGGTCGAAGGCGCCGGTTACAGTCTCTGGGCCGAGGAAGGCACCGGGGACACGGATGAGCTGGCGGCGGCGACAAAGCGGGAGATCCGCACACTCAAGACCAAGCTTGTGGTGTCCGGCGCGATCGGTACTTTCATGCTGATCGGCATGATATCCGAACTGACCGGTGGATGGATGCCTTCGTCACTGGCCAACCGTTATCTGCTCTGGGTACTGGCAACACCGGTACAGTTCTGGGCAGGCTGGCAGTTCTACAGGGGCCTCTGGGGAGGAATAAAGCACCGCACAGCCAACATGAACACGCTGGTCGCGGTCGGCACGTCGGCGGCCTACTTCTACAGCGCCGCCGTAATCCTGTTCCCCGGGTTCGCTTCCTCTGGAGGTCGCGGAAGCGAAGTCTACTTCGATACGGCGGTCATGATTGTTGCCTTGATACTGCTCGGTCGTTTCTTCGAAACCAGAGCCAGGGGCCAGACTTCCGAGGCGATCAAGAAATTGATGGGGATGCAGGCGAAGACGGCCCGTATCATCCGCGACGGCCAAGAAACGGACGTCCCGATTGAAGATGTAATTGTCGGCGACGCCATCGTCGTCCGTCCAGGAGAGAAGGTGCCGGTCGACGGCGTGGTCAGGAAAGGCCACTCCAGCATCGACGAGTCGATGGTTACCGGCGAGAGCATTCCGATCGAGAAGAACGCCGGCGACCGGGTCATCGGCGCCACGATCAACAAGACCGGCAGCTTCCAGTTCAAAGCGACCAGGGTCGATAGAGACACCGCCCTGGCTCAGATCATCAAACTGGTAGAAGAGGCGCAGGGTAGCAAGGTGCCGATCCAACGCTTGGCCGACGTGATCGCCAGCTACTTCGTCACGACGGTGATCGTGATCGCGGCACTGACCTTCCTTGTCTGGCTCATCTTCGGTCCCGACCCGGCGCTGACTTTCGGTCTGTTGAACTTCGTGGCGGTGCTGATCATCGCCTGCCCCTGTGCCCTGGGATTGGCGACACCTACGGCGATCATAGTTGGCACCGGCAAGGGCGCCGAGAACGGCGTCCTGATCCGTAGCGGAGATACCCTCGAAACATCGCACAAGATCCAGGTCATCATCCTCGACAAGACGGGCACCCTGACCGAGGGGAAACCGGTGGTTGTCGACATCGTCACCGCCGCGGGATTCGGTAAAGAAGAGTTTCTATTGCTGGCGGCTTCGGCGGAGCGCGGTTCCGAGAACCCGCTCGGCGAGGCAATCGTCAACGCCGCCCGCGAGAATGGGATCACGCTGGGTGACGTAACCGACTTCAACGCCATCCCCGGTCACGGCATCGAGGCCAAACTGAATGGCCGGTCGGTGCTGCTGGGCAATCTGAAGCTGATGGAGGAGCGTGGCCTGTCTCTCAACGGTCTGGACAAGACGGCGATCGATCTTGCCGATCAGGGCAAGACGCCGATGTTCCTCGGGGTCGACGGGCGCCTAGCCGGCATCGTGGCCGTGGCCGATACACTGAAGCCACGATCCAAAGAGACGATTCGTGAACTGTATCGCCAGGGACTTGAAGTTATCATGCTGACCGGCGACAACCGCCGCACCGCCCGCGCGATCGCGCGGGAAGTTGGCATCGATCGCATCCTGGCCGATGTCCTGCCCGAGCACAAGACGGAGGAGGTCAAGAAGCTCCAGGCGGAAGGTAAGGTGGTGGCAATGGTCGGTGACGGCATCAACGATGCCCCGGCGCTGGCGCAGGCGAACGTTGGTATTGCCATCGGCACCGGCACAGATGTCGCCATGGAGGCGGCCGACATCACACTGATGAGCGGCGACCTGACAGGTGTCGTTACCGCCATCGCTCTTTCAAAACGCACGATAAGGACGATCAAGCAGAACCTCTTCTGGGCCTTTACTTACAACACCGCGCTGATACCGGTGGCAGCCGGGGTACTCTACCTAGTATGGGGACAGAGCGGTACGCCGTCGGGGCTCCAGTTCTTCCTTGGAAACTACGGTTTCCTCAACCCGATACTGGCGGCGGCGGCGATGGCCACTAGTTCACTAACGGTGTTATCGAACTCACTCAGGCTGAAGAGGTTCCGCCCCGCGGGAGGCGCGCGGGTGGCGGCGTCCGCGGAACTAGTGGCGATCGAACGAACAATTGTGCCATCGATGCATCCGACCATCGATGGCGGGACGATCCCGGCCAGACCGTCAACCACGGATGAACAAGGAAAAGAGGAGGAAAAAGCAATGGCAATGGCAACCGACCCTATATGCAAGATGGTGATCGAGGAAAGCACGGCAGTAGCCACTTCCGAGTACAACGGGAAGACCTACTACTTCTGCGCGGCGGGCTGCAAGAAGGCCTTTGACGCGGAGCCAGAGAAGTATCTGGCGACCGCCTAGGAACCTCCGACGACCTGATAACCGAAAGGCAACTCAAGGGCCGGAGACCACATCATCCGTGGTCTCCGGCCTTACCGCAGTTGAGGGATCGGCCGGGACATAGGTGCGAACGACCAAAGGCGGGTCTGAAGCGGCCCGCCAGCGGAGTCGACATCCTGGTGGAGAATTCGGCACCGCGGGTGATGCCATCCCTGGAGTTCGTCTGGAAAGACCTCGAATAGATCAGCCCGAGACTGGCGATGAACTCGATCTCCGACTTCGGCCAGAGCGGACCGTATGGTGATTTCAAGGCGTCGGAATTGATACTCTATGGGCATGGGCGGAGCGACGAACGAGACCGGCACTCTGAACCGCTACCTGCTAGAGCAAAGTGGCAAGGTAATCCAGTACCAGGCGGGACGACTGCCGCCGTGACGACGCTGGTGCTCTTTTCGACCCATGCCGACGACCGGGCAGCACGTCGACACGTCCCCATTTTCGAGAGCCAGATGGCCACCATCGACCGGCGAATGAGGCACCTCCTGACTTACCAGTACACCGACAAGATCACACATCGTATCGATCCGGAACAGAAATCGTCCGGTTTCCCGACGGGTGTCTACCAACGCCAGGACAGCTTATTTCAGATTGCCGATGGTTCATCTTCTGGCATCGGATCTGCAAGATGATCGATCGGCCCGACCTGGTCGATGATCCTGGTCTAGGGACAACTCAGGGACAGCGTGACCCGGCTAACCTGGAGTGGTTCCTCGTCATCTGGTATCCGTGGATCGCCGAGCGCAGCAAACACTAGATCGTCACCAAGGGACAGGCATCCGGCGTCCTCTGCGGCCCGGTCAGCACCACCGGGACCTGCTCAACGACCGACACTGGCAGGCGAGAGGGGATTCTGAGAGGACAGCGACCATCCCGCCGCCGGCAAACAGACATACCTCGACGCTCCGTTCCGGATGACAGCAACGACGTGGGTCGTGCGGGGCGGCCGGCGCTACTGCTCGGGGAGCACAACGCGGAAGTCTTCGGCAAGCTGGTGTACAGTCGCGACGAGCTAGTGACGCTCCGCCAAAATGTGACTATCTAGCCGCCGTTCCAGGCGGGGTAGACCCCACACCACCGACGGCTAAATGTACCAGTTTATCGCGGCAGTGCGGGCAAGTTCGATGAATGTTCCGAGGCCGACCATCTCGTCGACCTCGGGTCGGAGGTGTTCCTGGCGAATGTCGGCGACCGCCATCGCGCCGGTACAGGCGTAGAGTCGCAAACCCAGTTCCTTGGCGTCGGTGAGTTGTTTTCCGATGGAATTAACTGCGCCGGTCATCAACGCGATATCGAAGTCCTTGCGTACCTGCTCAGGGGTGTCGTCCCCCATTTCCTCGAGACGGTCACCACTGAAGCGGCGCAAGCCACCGTGAGTCAGCAATATCCGAACGTCCATTCCCATCGCCAGTGCCACCAGCGCCAGCGTCAGAGCGTAGCTGGCCCGGTCATAGTTGCCGCTGTGAAGGACAATCGCCGCTGTCCCTCGGTCGGAATCGTGGGTCATGTAAACCTCCGTGGCCTTCGGCGGCCAGGCGCTTCTTGCCAGTGGCGGCGTTTATCTTAGCCGACACAGCCCGCACCGTCAATGGCAATCCAAGGCAAGGAGGAAGGAGCTATCCTTTCAGTGGTCAAGGATGGTGAGAGCGGAATATCGAGCGGCTATGGACAAGCCAGTGGTAAAGCGATATACTGACCCTAAGCGTGGCGCGTCACCGGTTTCGTTCCATCGGCGGTCATGGCATAACGGAAAATTGTAGATCAGGCTTCGGCAAGGGAGCATTCGTGAAGATACTGTTCGTCTACCCGAAATACCCGGATACGTTCTGGAGCTTCAAGCACGCCCTGAAGTTTGCAGCGAAGAAGGCATCCCACCCACCGCTGGGCTTGATGACGGTAGCTGCGATGCTTCCCGCGGAGTGGCAGAAGAAGCTGGTGGACATGAACGTGAAGCCGCTCAAAGATGATGATATCAAGTGGGCCGACTACGTCTTTGTCGGGGCGATGGTGGTGCAACGGGAGTCATCGAGGGAGACGATTGCCCGTTGTCACGCGCTCGGCAAGAAGGTGGTTGCCGGCGGCCCGCTGTTTACCAGCGAGTACGATGAGTTCGACGAGGTCGATCATCTGGTGCTGGATGAG
>CAZLUE010000033.1:0-10986 GCA_964562625.1 uncultured Dehalococcoidales bacterium
TCCAGTAGTTCTCCAGCGTGTAGCTGGTACCGATGCCCTCGGTGACGGTCTGCGTAAGTGCGAGGTTGTCCATGATGTAACCGGCGATACGGAGCACCTCATCATCGAGCATCTCCTCCTGGAGTCCCTCGATCTTGACGAAGATGTGTCCGCCGAGGATGGTTCCTTCGCAGGAAAGGTTGCCGGTAACCAGCCGGATGCTCTCCGACAGAGTCGAGAAGTAGTTGGGCAACTCTCCGTTGGACAAGCGCAATGTACCAGAGACGATAGCCATTCTTCTTTATCCCCTGTTTCATTGCCTAGGACACACCGGATTATAGCACACGGTGGCATGCGGGAAACGGCGAAATCAGAGGTGCGAATGGTGGCATCGTTTCAGCCGGTGGGGAAGATCGAGCGGTAGCGACTAGCCTCGGCCACGGCCTCGGCTTGTTCGTCCTCGTCGAGTGGGTGGAACCGTTCGGCGGCGTCGATAATCATCGGCCACAGGGAGAGATCGCCGGCCATCGGGGCCGTCGTGATTCCCTGGCTGAGGGACCACCACAGGCTGCGGTCGATCTCATCTTGGGTGTCGAACGGCTCGTACCAGGTACGGCGCATGTGCATCGTCCCTGGCCACGGCCGCTTGGCGATCGCCTTGATGCCGAGCGTGCCGACGTCCAACTGGCGGGCGCGGTCGAGCAGAACTGAGGAGTCGCTGTAGTCGTTGCGGTTGGCGGCGAGGACACGGCTGATCGGGAAGAGGACGGTATCGAACGGGAAACGGTTAAGCGCCTCCACTTGAACGGCCGGTCGGTGGCCGGTGATGCCGATGTAGCTCACCAGGCCCTGATCCCTGGCCTCGAGGACGGCTTCGAGGGCACCGCCGGGGCCGAGTATGACGTTGAGCGTTTCGAGATCGTTGACGCTGTGGAACTGAAACAGATCGAAGCGGTCGACACGAAGATGATCGAGCGAGCGCTTGAGGCTTTCCCAGGCGGCCGCCTTGCTACGCTCGTGGGTCTTGCAGCCGAGGAAGACCTGCTGGTAGTGTCGGGCGAGCCACGGTCCGAGGCAGACTTCCGCCTGACCGTAGGATGGTGCGATGTCGATGTGGTTGACACCGTGCTCCATCACCAGTTCAGCGGCGGCCTCAGCCTCCTTCTCAGTGACCTGCCACAAGGCGGCGCCACCGAAAGTGACGACGCTGCTCATGTGTCCTGTCTTGCCCAGTTTTCGCGTTTCCATCACATGCTCCTCAGACGGCGGATCGCCGGTTACGCGCTATCACGGCAATGTTAGAGCGGCCGCGGCGGGCGTGTCAAGCTCGGGAAAAGACGACGACGGGGTGGCGAAACCGGCGGGTTAGTCCTCGGCGGGCAGTTCGGTGAGCCAGATCATGATCTGATCAAGCAGGGCATCGGTGTATAGGATGTTGAAGCAGGGACGATCCATCCCTAGTCTGGTACAGGTAGCCCGTCTCCGCCTATAATGCTCGTGATTTTGCAGCTGGGGGCTTGATAGCCGGTTGTGTTGTACAAAGGCTTCCCGTCAGGAGTCTCCCAATCGGTGATATGTTGCTTTAGGAAATAGCGGATGTATTCAAACTTTGGAGTGCCAGCGGTTTCAGTTTCATTGTGTGAGGCGGGAGCAAGAGTAAGCATGTGGTGGAGCTGAGGGGGATCGAACCCCTGACCTCTTGAATGCCATTCAAGCGCTCTCCCAGCTGAGCTACAGCCCCACGAGGTAGTCTCAATCTATCACAGATGCGGCAACGCTGACAAACCGTGGCGACGTCCGCCCGTCAGGCCGTCGCCGCCACTTTCCTGGTAAATGTCAGTTCCTCACCGTCGAGGTCGACGACGATGGTTTCGCCCTCGCTGAACTCGCTCTCCAGGACCCGAATCGCCAGCGGGTTCTCAACGTAACGCTCGATCGCCCGCCGCAACGGCCGTGCCCCGTATTGCGGGTCATAGCCGACCTTGGCAAGCCAGGTCTTGGCGGCATCGGTCAATTCGACGGTCAGCTTACGTTCCTGCAACCGCTCCTGAAGGTCTTTGGCGAGCAGGTCGACGACGCTGCGCAGCTGTTCCTCGTTGAGTGGGTGGAAGACGATGATCTCATCGAGCCGATTGAGGAACTCGGGACGGAATGTTTTTCTGACCTCTTCCAAGACCTTCGTCTTCATGTCTTCGTAGCTCTGCCGGCCAGTGGTGCTCCTCCCGGCGGCGAAGCCGATGGCGCCCTCGCGTTTTATCAATTCGACGCCGGCATTGCTGGTCATGATGACGACCGTGTTCTTGAAATCGACGGTGCGGCCATGGCCATCGGTCATGCGGCCGTCGTCGAGCAGTTGCAGCAGGCCGTTGAAGACATCAGGGTGCGCCTTCTCGATCTCGTCGAGGAGTATCACCCGATAGGGGCGTCGGCGTACCGCTTCGGTCAACTGCCCGCCCTCGTCGAAACCAATGTAGCCCGGGGGGGCGCCGATCAAACGGGAGACGGTGTGGCGTTCCTGGTACTCGGACATGTCAAGCCGGACCATGGCGTTCTCGTCGTCAAACAGGAAATGGGCGAGACTTCGAGCCAACTCGGTCTTGCCGACACCGGTCGGCCCAAGGAAGATGAAGCTGCCAATCGGTCGCCGCAGGTTCTTGAGCCCGGCCCGGCTGCGGCGGACGGCTTCGGAGATTGCACGGACGGCCTCTTCCTGATTGATCAGCCGCTCGTGGATGCGATCCTCCATGTGAAGCAGCTTTTCGGCTTCACCCTCGAGCATTTGCGACACCGGGATGCCCGTCCAGGCGGCGATGAGACGGGCGATTTCCTCTTCTCCGACGATCTCGCTGATCTTTTCCTGTTGCAGCCAGTTGCTCTTGGCCTTGTTGTAATCCTTCTCGACGCGAAGGCGCTCCGCCTTGATCTGGGCAGTGGCCTCGTAGTCCTGGCGCTGGGAAGCGGCCTCTTCCTCGTCGATCAGTTGCTGACGGTGGTTGTCCAGCGTCTTCACTTCCAGAGGCGCGCTCTCGGTATCGATCCGCAGTTTGCTGGCGGCCTCGTCGATCAGGTCGATCGCCTTGTCCGGTAGGAAGCGGTCGGCGACGTAGCGCTGGCTAAGGCGAGCGGCCGCCTCGAGAGCTGCGTCATTGATCTTGATGTTGTGGTGCGCCTCGTAGCGGGCACGCAGGCCACGCAACATCTCGATGGTGACCTCGACGCTCGGTTCACCGAGGAAGACCGGCTGCAGACGCCGTTCGAGCGCCTTGTCCTTCTCGATGAACTTTCGGTACTCGTCGAGGGTGGTCGCCCCGATGCACTGCAATTCACCGTGAGCCAGCGCCGGTTTGAGCATGTTGCTGGCGTCAATCGCGCCATCGGCGGCACCGGCGCCGACCACAGTGTGGATTTCGTCGATGAAAAGGACGATCTCACCGTCGGACTCGCGAACCTCGTCCATCACCGCCTTGAGGCGTTCCTCGAACTCACCGCGGAACTTGGTGCCGGCGACCAGCGCTCCCATATCGAGGGCGATGACCTTGCGCCCTTTGAGCGAATTGGGAACGTCGTCGGCGGCGATCTTCTGGGCGAGCCCCTCGGCGACCGCCGTCTTGCCGACGCCCGCCTCGCCGATGATTACCGGGTTGTTCTTAGTACGCCGTGTCAGCACCTGCATCACCCGCTTGATCTCGTCATCGCGGCCGATCACCGGATCGAGCTTGTTCTCGCGGGCCAGTTCGGTGAGGTCGCGGCCATACTTGGCCAACGAGCGGTACTTGCTCTCGGCGCGGGCATCGGTGACGCGGTGGCCGCCGCGCAGTTTCTGCAGCGCCGTGTAGAGGCGTTCCTTGTCGGCTCCCTGATCTTTCAGTATTGCTGCCGACTCACCATTGTCCTCACTGGCGATGGCGAGCAGAATGTGCTCGGTGGCGATCAGTTCATCCTTCATCCGGGAAGATTCGACGTCGGCGGCACTGAACAGTGCCGGGATGCGCGGCGTTGGGTAGATCTGAGTGGTCCCGCGGGCGATTTTTGGGAGTCTCTCCAAGGCGGCTTCAACTTGTTGTTTCACTTGCGCAACGTCGGCACTTAGATCGCGCAATATTTCACCGACCAGCCCTTGCTCCTGTATCAGCAGGGCGAGCAAGACATGCTCGACATCCCATTGGTTATGTCTGAACTGGCCGACCAACTGCTGCGAAGACGCGATTGCCTCGCTGGCCTGCTCGGTAAACCTGTCCTGTTGCATGTCGTCTCCTCCCTCGGCCTTCGCTCTACTTCCGAGCGGCGCCGAACCGGTCCTTCAGGAAGCGCTGGATGCCGCCGTGCACGGCGGTGTATTCCCAGTAGTACTCATGGCCGCGGTTGTGAATGCAAGTGACGAACTTGACCAATTCCCCATGGCGAAGGTACCGGAACCACTCGAGAAAAGCCCAGAAATAGGACTTGGCGCCGACCCATAAATCAATTTTGAACATCGGATCCGGCAAGAGGCCGTTGCAGTCGATCGCTAGCGTCCGCTCGGTTATGACGCGATGCGGTACGTGGGGAAAGAACATACCTAGTTCGATGCTGTAGACGAAGGTATTGCCGTCCATCTCGCGCATCACCGCGTTACCGAAAGCAGCGCCCTGGCTGGCGCCGACCAGCAGGAAGGTTGACCCCGGCAGGTGGCGGTTGAGCAGCTTCAATGCGGCGGCCAGTACCCGGGCGGAGTGGGAGCTCCCGGTGGCGAAGAAAGTCTCTTTCCTGGTCTCCATAATGGTCCGTAGGTAGCCCCGTCCGCAGCGGAAATACTGCACCATAGCCCAGGAGTGTCCCAGATCGCTCATGGTGGCGCCGACACCGTCGATGACACTCCTCTCCCAGTCGAGGAGTTGGTTAATCCCAGCGTTTCCCCAGCCGCCGGGGTTGTGGATCACGAGGAACCGCTTGTCTTTGCCCGCCCGGTAGGCGTTCCAAAGCCAGGTGGTAAGCTCGATCCGTTTCTTTCGGTGTCTCCCGTGAGATCGCCTGGACAGTTCCTCTATTTTCCTTTCCAGACTGATTTCATCGCCGTTCATGCCTGATGTCCTCTTAGTGGCGGTATACTTCTAGCTTACCAGATTGGTCTCGCTGTTTCAGGTAGATGTCGCCTTCCTTCTGCCAGACCCAGAGACGGTGCTCGGGGACGACCCAGCCTCCAATCGACTGTCGTGACGGGTAGACAATGAAGACCTTGGCGGCGACGCGATGGAGTTCATCGAGCGCCAGACGTGCCTCTTCGATGGTCGGCAAGTGCTCCAACAGATGGCTGGTAAATGCGGTACCGAAGGCGCCGTCAGCGAATGGAATGTGGGTGGCGCTGGCGACGACTCCGGCGGGATGGTCCTGGATTGCCTTCGGGTCGATGTCGAGGCAGACATCACCGGGGCCGTGGGCCGGCTTATTGAGCCAGCGCCGGGCCGGTTTGATACCCCAGGGACCGCCGACCACCAGTAGCAGACCAGCTTCGTTTCTGGCCTGGTCGACAGCTGCCTGGAACTTCCGGTTCTTGTCGCGCGTTTCGAAGGCCAAGACGGCCAGCTGCCAGATACCGAGCGCCCCGAGCAACGCCAGAAACAGATAGAGAATTGTCAGACCCATATTGCTCGCCATTCTTGGCTACCGCTCAAGCCAGGAGAATAACGAACCCACGCCATAGTAGCCGGCAAAGGCAAGGGCGAGGCTCTTCACGGCACTACCGAGGAAGCAGAAGGCAAAGAATTTTTGCGGTGGATAGCGTAGCATCGCGATCGCGATTGTCATCGGCAGATGGAGCGGGTTGAAGACTGCCGACATTAGGAAAACGGCCAGCGATCCGTGGCGTTTCGCCCACGAGATTGCCCGATCATAGTAGCGGCCGCTGATCTTGCTGGAGACCTTCTCCGGAAAACCGCGGCTCCCGTAGCCGATCATGAAGGTAATCAACTGCCCGAGACTGGTTCCGAGAGCGGCAAGGAGACCGACCCAGATCGGCGCCAGTGCCCCCCACTGTTGGGCGACGATCGTCGGTAATGTCAGCACAAGAAGATAGTAAGGAACCGGGATCGCGGTGACACTGAATGTACTGCCGGCGATGAAGGCGGCGACGAGAACGCCGATGATGCCAAACTTGGCAACCCAGCCGATGCTCATCAACTGGTCTTGATAGAGAAGGGCGGCGGCGCAAAGCCCGATGGTGATGACGAGCGCCAGAACGCCCAGCAACAACTCTCGCCTCCAGAGGTGTCGCTTGATCTGTTGCTCTGTATCCACCGCTATCCTACCGCTGTCTGCTGGAATTGGACCGATGCTGCGGAGACGGTATCACATTAGGATCTGTCTATCCCACGTTGCCTTACCGAGTCCGTCTCGCAGGCCAAGCATCTTCCGTGCCCGCCTGACCAACGTCATTATAGCAAGAATCCAGGCGCGGTCACAAGACATTTCCCAAGCTCGTTCCAGTCTCCCCGACAGGTGGTTCGCTGAGCATTTCCGCCGCCGGAATGCCGGCGACGATGTCTAGGAACTGGTGGAGTATTCGAGCGGTTGCCCCCCAAATGACGCGGTTCTGGTAGTGATAGAAGTAGGACGGAATCGATTGACCGTCGACGAAATCGCGGCCTTCGCGGAGACAGGCCGTGTCGAGCAGCGCCACGAGCGGCACCCCGAAGGCATTCTCAGTCTCCCATTGGTCGAGGCAAAGCGCGTACGGCCAGGGGAAGACGCCAACGAACGGCGATATCAGATAGTTGGAGCCGATGGTGAGAATTTCATCGAGCGCGCCAAGGACTTCGACATCCCTCTCCGCCAGGCCGATTTCTTCCGACGCCTCGCGCAAGGCGGTCGCCTGCATCGTCTCGTCCTTTTCCTCCCAGGCGCCGCCGGGAAACGAGATCTGGCCTTTGTGGTCGCGGACGCGGTTGGTTCGCTGAATGAAGAGGAGGTGGTGGCGGCCATTCTCCAAATAGAGCGGCAGCAGCACCGCCGCCGGCACCCGTCGGGGGTCCGATATCCGTCGCGTCGAGCGACGCGAGAGCAACTCTTGGAGTCGTCGCTTCACGTCCCAATCGTAGCACCACCGGACGGCGGAGACAACACCTGAAGGGCCGCATCCGGCTGGCAGGATGAGGTCAGCGCGACAGCTCATCCACGATTTGCACTGACTGCCTTGAGACGTTAAGATAACGGCAACGTCGGAGCGTGGCAATGTGCCGGTCGGGACGCTACTGCGTTCTAATTGACGGGTGGTTGGAGAAAGTGACCTTGGCCTATGAAACATTGTTGGTCGAAATCAAGACCGGAGTCGGGCTGATCACGCTGAACCGTCCCGAGCGCCTCAACGCCCTCAACAGCCGGCTCTTCGGCGAGTTTGATAAGGCGTTGACCGAACTCGAAGAGGATGATGCCGTAAAGGTGTTGCTGGTCACCGGCGCTGGTGAGCGGGCCTTTTCCGCCGGCGCTGACATCCACGAGATGGTCGAGTTGACTAGTGCCGCCAGCAAACCGTTGCGGCGACCGACTGACTGGTTGTGGCACTTGGCTGCTTACCGTAAACCGACGATCGGCGTTATCAATGGGCTTGCCTATGGCGGCGGGGCGCTGATGTCCTCGATCTTCGACATCCGCCTCGGCAGCGAGCGCTCCAATTTCCGTTTCCTGGCGGTCAGCTACAGTCGGGTCAACTCTACCTGGAGTCTGCCGTTGATCGTCGGTTGGCCGGTTGCTAAGGAGTTGCTGTTTACCGGCCGGATGGTCGAGGCTGATGAAGCCACCCGGATCGGGCTGCTCAACCGGCAGGTACCGTCAGCGGAGCTGATGACGACGGCGATGGAGATGGGACGGCAAATCGCGGCCAACGACGCCGCGGCCGTCCAAGCGGTCCGCGAGATCATGGTCAGCGAGATCGGCCTCGGCTGGCGCGACATGATGCGTCGTGAGGCTGAAGTCGTCGCCCGATCGGTGGACTCACCGCCGGCGGAGAAGAGCTTCAGCGGATTCCTTAAGCGGAAATCTAAGTGACCGGTCGATAAGAGCAGTTCATGGTGGGTGGTGACATGGAGGGGCATTGACATCTCCGAAGACGACCTTGGAAGGCATTAGGGTACTCGATCTCGGGCGCTACCAGGCCGGTCCGAGAGCCGGTCTCGTCCTCGCCCGGCTCGGTGCCGAGGTGATTAAGGTGGAGGCGATCGGCGGTGACGAGAGCCGGGGGCTCGCCGGGCGCGCCGTCCGCGGTCAGAGCCCCTACTGGGTACAGTACAACAGCGGCAAGAAAAGTCTTGCCATCGACCTTCGTAATGACAACGGCAAGGAAGTCGTGCGCGATCTGGTCAAGGTCTCCGACGTCCTTATCCAGAACTTCCGGCCGGGGACGATTGCTGAGATGGGTTTCTCCTACGAAAATCTGCGCGCCCTCAACCACGGCATCGTCATGCTTAATGTGTCTGCCTACGGCCAGTATGGTCCCTACCGCGACCGGATCGGCTTCGATCCGATCGGCCAGGCGATTTGTGGACTGATGCAGTTGACCGGCTATCCCGATAGCCCGCCGACGATGACGGCGATGCCGATTATTGACCGGATCACGGCTCTCCACGGTACGATCGGCGTCCTGGCCGCTCTCCGCGAACGCGAAATCTCCGGCGAGGGGCAGGCGATCGACGTGTCGCTGGCCGACACCGGTTTTAGTCTGACCGAAATCCCGATCGCTCACTACCTAGGTACCGGTGAGTTACCGCGACGCCAGGGAAGCCGCATTCCTGGCTCGCTAACCAACATCTACAATACTAGTGACGGCTGGGCGCTGGTCATCTCTCCCAACCAGAACATCTGGCGGCGGCTCTGCATCTGCCTGGGTCACCCGGAATGGACGGAGGACGAGCGTTTCGTCGACCGTAGCAACCGGATGCGAAACGTCGAGATACTCGAGGTGGCACTTGCCGAATGGTTCGCGGTGCGAACGACCGAAGTGGCGGTAGACGCCATGGCCGATGCCGGTGTTCCGTGCACGTCAGTCAACGACATCCCCCAGGCCGCCGCGAGTCCCCAGCTCTGGGAGCGTGAGTTGCTGGTTGAGGTTCCGGACCCGGTTGCCGGCACGATCCACGTCTCGGGCAAGCAGATCAAGCTGAGCCGGAGCGAGATGGTGGTCGGCTCGGCGCCGCTGGTTGGCGAGCACAATGACGAAATCCTGAGGACGGTGCTCGGCTACACGCCGGAAGAGGTGGAACGGCTCCGTGACGACGGCGTCATCAGCTAGCAGCGGGTGGGGTCGTGATCGTTCACCGGGCGACCGATGTGAATAGGGTCAGTCAGATATCGGACACTCCCAGTGTAGGAGCTTGACAATTAGACCCGGCTACCCCTATAATCACTGCGGATAGGGTGTACCTGCTCATATTCCCACTCGATCACCTCTGACGTGACCTCGTTTGTGGCGTGGTATTTGGTTTCCCTGTATGTCGAAATACATCTATGTAACTGGTGGTGTAGTTAGTTCTGTAGGTAAGGGCATTACAGTCGCATCGCTGGGAACCCTCCTGAAGAGTCGTCGATTCACTGTTTCCATTCAAAAACTCGACCCATATCTCAACGTAGATCCGGGGACGATGTCACCGTACCAGCACGGCGAGGTCTTCGTCACTCAAGATGGCGCCGAGACCGACCTCGACCTCGGTAATTACGAACGCTTTATCGACAGCAACCTGACGACCGACTCCAACGTGACGTCGGGCCAGATATACAGTTCCGTCATTGGTAAGGAGCGACGGGGTGAATTTCTCGGCGGCACGATACAGGTGGTGCCTCACGTGACTACGGAGATAAAGGACCGGTTCAAACGGCTCGCCGAACAGTCTGCGGCGGACGTCGTTATCATCGAGGTCGGCGGGACGGTCGGCGACATCGAGGGGCAACCGTTCCTCGAGGCGATACGGCAAATGAGGAACGACGTAGGCCGAGACAACGTCCTCTCGATTCACGTGACGCTGCTGCCCTATCTTTCCTCAACACAGGAACTGAAGACGAAACCGACCCAGCACAGCATCAACGAATTGCGGCGGATCGGCATCCAGCCGGATATTATCATCTGCCGCGCCGACTATCTGATCGCGGAGAGTGTCCGCGACAAGCTGTCGCTCTTTTGCGACGTCGCTAAGGAGGCGGTCATCCCACTACCGACCGTAGACACGATCTACGACGTGCCACTGATCCTCGAAGAGGAAGGACTGGGAGAACTGGTCGTCGACAAGCTCAACATCGATCGCCGCGAGCCCGACCTCGACGAGTGGCGCGACCTAGTCGAACGGCTGAAAACGCAGCATGAACCGGTCAACATCGTTCTCGTCGGCAAGTATGTCGAGCTACGGGACGCTTATTTCTCAGTGCGCGAGGCGCTGAACCACGCCGCTCTCCACCATGAGCGCGATCTGAAACTGAGCTGGCTCCAGTCCGAGGACATGGAGAGTCCCGAGGCAATGGCCGCGCTGCGAAGCGCTCAGGGGATTATTGTTCCCGGTGGATTCGGCGTTCGCGGCATCGAGGGGATGATTAAGGCGGCGGCTTACGCCCGGACAAACCGGATTCCCTATCTCGGGATCTGCCTTGGGATGCAGGTAATGGTGATCGATTTCGCCCGCGCCGTCTTCGAATCCGACTATCCCAACTCGACCGAGTTCGACGAAACGACCCCCTACCCGGTGATCGACCTCATGGCCGACCAGGACATGAAGGAGATGGGCGGCACGATGCGCCTCGGTAACTACCCGTGCCGGCTGATCGACCACAGCCGGGCAGCGGAGGCTTACGGAGAGGAACTAATCCACGAGAGGCACCGCCATCGCTACGAGTTTAATAACACTTTTCGCGACCGGCTTGAAGAGAAGGGGCTGATCCTCAGCGGGCTTTCTCCTGACGGCCGGTTAGTTGAAGCTTGCGAATTGGCCAACCATCCGTGGATGGTGAGTTGCCAGTTCAATCCCGAGTTTCTGTCTCGCCCGAACCGATCCC
>CAZLUE010000034.1:0-10847 GCA_964562625.1 uncultured Dehalococcoidales bacterium
CGTACTGGTCGACGTCGAAAGCCGCCACCGCCAGCGTCGGTGTCACGAGGAAATCGAATTCCTCAAAGCATGGCCGCAATTCTTGCCAGAACTCCTCACGGGCGGTGGCAGCCTGAGCATAGCGGGCGGCGGTAATGCCGGCGGCACGTTCGACCATCCCCACCAGGCGCGGGTCCATCTGGTCACGCCATTCGTCGAGCAGGCTGGCGTACTTGCTGGCAAAGGTGGCCGCCCAGATAACGCTGAACCCACCGGGAGGCTCGATGCTGATCCCGGCTTCATCGACAGTGGCGCCGGTCGACTCGAATAAAAGGGTTGCGGCAGCGGTCGTTTCCAAGACTTCAGGATCGACGACGGCATAGCCGAGATCAGCACTCCAACCGATTCTAACTCCGCTCAGGTCTCCCTGAGGTAGCGGATAGCAGTCTAGTTGCTCGTCGGCAAGAGAGTGCCGGTCGCGCTCGTCACGACCGGCAATGGTACTAAGCATCAGTGCTGCGTCGGCGACTGTTCGGGTGATCGGGCCTTGATGGGAGAGTGTCTGCCAATCAGGTACGCCGGGGCCGCGTGGTACTCGCCCGTAAGAAGGTTTCAACCCGAAGACTCCGCAGAAGCTGCTCGGAATACGAATTGAGCCGCCACCGTCACTGCCGGTTGCCAGCGGCCCGAGGCCGGCGGCGACTGCCGCCGCCGCACCACCACTGGAACCGCCAGCATGACGCCCCAGGTTCCACGGGTTACGCGTCGGGCCGAAGACAAGATTATCGGTGAGTCCCATGAAGCCAAACTCGGGGGTATTGGTCTTGCCGACGATGATCGCTCCGGCGGAGCGGAGACGCTCGACGATAATGGCGTCCTCATCGGGCACGAAGTTATGGTAGACGCGGGAACCGGAGGTGGTACGGATTCCCCTGGTGGCGGCTAGATCCTTGACCGAAACCGGTACGCCGTGGAGCGGGGCAAGATGGTCACCCCGCATGATCGACGCCTCTGCCTGGCGGGCGGCTTCCCGAGCTTCATCGGGAACAAGCGTGCAATAGGCGTTAATCATAGGATTGATACGCTCGATGCGTGCCAGCAGAGAATCGATGACTTCGACCGGGGATAGTTTCTTCTCCCGTATCAGGCTGGCGATCTCGACAGCCGGTGTGTAGGCGTTGATCTGGCTCATTGCTTCACCTTAGGACGGCTGGCTGCTGACTATTATAGTGGTTCGTCCGCTGGTTATCAATCCAGCGGATTAGAGAGACACACAAACCAGTCGACGGGGGAACGTTGTGTCCCTGTATCGGCTGGATTATAATGGTGCCTACAAGAAGCCGACAGATGACGGAGGGGCTCATGTCCGAGATTGCCAATGGCCTGGCCGACCTCGAAGAGGAGAAAGTGGCGGGTTTGGTCACCGGGAAATTGACCGCGGGCCTCGATCCCGCCACGATACTGGCAGAACTTCGCCAGGGCATGGACATCGTCGGTGAGCGCTACAAGGCGGGCGACTATTTTCTTAGCGAGTTGATTATCTCCGGCGAGATCTTCAAGGACTCAACTAAGCTGATCGAACCGCACCTCGAGACGGGGCGGGACGACAAGACCCCGGCCAGGATCGTCCTTGCCACCGTCAGGGGAGACGTCCACAACATCGGTAAGGACATCGTCGCCGTCCTTCTCAAGGGCGCTGGTTTCGAAGTCTACGACCTCGGCACCGACGTCTCTCCGGAAGCACTGGTCGATAAGCTCAAGGAGACCGGCGCCGGCATCCTTGGCATGTCCGGCCTGCTGACGCCCTCATTCGATTCGATGAAGGAGACGGTCGAGGCAGTCAAACAAGCCGGACTGCGGGACAAGGTCAAGATTATCATCGGCGGCGGTGTCGTCACCCAACTGGTGCAACGGCACACTGAGGTCGACGCCTTTACCGACGACGGGTTCGAAGGCGTCGAGATGTGTCGGCGCTTTGTCGCTAGGGCCAGTTAAGTGGTCACCGCGACGACACCATGTGAACGCAGCCAGGCTATGGGCGATGCCACCGTGGACCACTGCCCGCACTAATCGCAAAGCGAGAGCCATCGGAGACGTCACGATGAACGAGGATAATATCGAGAGCCGAATGGCTCGCGTCCGGGCCGCCATCAACCACGAGAAGGGCGACCGTGTCCCGGTGTCGTTGTCGATGGACTACAAATTCCCCTGCCGCTACCGGGGAATCACCCAGGGTCAATATTTCCGTGACCGCAGCTTGGGCGCGCGGGCGCTACGTGAAGTTTTCCATGAGCTCGGCGGCTGGGACATCGTCACTGGAGCCGGCAACACCACCCGGGTCCGTGACATCGTGGAAGCACCGATGAAGATCCTGGTGCCGGGTAAGGACATCGGCGAGGACGATGTTATCCAGTGGGAGGAAGAAGAGGTTCTCACTGAGGCTGATTACGACCGCATCATTGATGTCGGCTGGCGCAAATTCATCGAAGACTTCTACCCCCGCTTCCGTGGTTGGGACCCCGAGGGCTACCACCAGCGGATCGCCAACCGCGCCGTGAGAGAGACCGAGGCTGGCAAGAAGGGCGTTGTCGCCTGGCAAGAGCAGGGGTACCCTGTCTACGGCGGGGGCAACGTCCTGTCGCCACTGATGCTGCTGTCCTGCAGCCGGACGATGATCAAGTTCACGATGGACCTGCACCGCATCCCCGACAAAGTGCAGGCCACGATGGATGCAATGGTTGACGACTTGATCGAGATCAGCATCGCCGACACTAAGGCGAGCGACCTGACCGGCCCCAACTACATTGCGACGCGCCAGTTGATACTGGAACGTGGCGGCGGCTTCATCTACCCGTTGAGCATCTACGAACGCTTCGAGCATCCCTACATCAAGAAGATGGCCGATGCATTCGTCGCCGAAGAGATCACGCCGATTCTGCACTTCGACTCCGACTGGACGCTGAACATGCCCTACATGAAGGAGCTGCCGCGGGCGAAGTGCATCCTCCAACTCGACAGCCGGACGGACATCTTCAAGGCCAAGGAGATACTCCGCGACCACGCCTGCATCATGGGCGATATGCCGCCGTCACTACTATCGCTGGGAACGCCTGCGGAGGTCGATGACTACTCGCGCAAGGTGATTGACGCCATCGGCGACGGCGGCGGTTTCATTCTTGGTATTGGCTGCGGCGTACCGATCGACGCCAAGTTCGACAACCTGAAGGCGATGCTCGACACCGCCCGAAACTACCTGCCCGCGGGGTGGTAGTTGCAGCTGGCATCATACGGGTCCAGATCAGTCGTGGTCGATCCTGCCGAAGCCGTGAATCAGCGGGAACCGGTAGAAGCCGAAGACCTCTCGGCTGCGCAGGAACCCGACGAAGATAATGACGACCCCGACCAACTCGAGAACGTAGAACACCTCGGTCGAGCCGCCGGTCTTAAGACTTGTGCCGCCCACGGCCGGGAGTATCGCGCCGACGGCGATAAACGCGTTGGAGACTACCCGATGCGGCAGTATCTGCTTGCGCCAGAATATCCAGGTGCTGTAGGCGGCGCCACCGACGAGCGCCAGTGTGCCGAGGCCGTTGAGGATCGGGGTCAGCCGTCGAATAACCGCGGGCATGGCATCTCCGGTGATTGCCATCATGCCGGTGAGGTCGATGTCGGCGGTAAAGACGGTGTAGATGGAGTAGGCTGAGACGGCCAGCAGGGCGCTCATGATAATGTGGGCGGTGCGACGGCGGCGCAGCAGGAGATAGAGGGTACCCATCCCAAGGTAAGCGGCGACGAAGATGGCGCCAATGAGGTACCAGAGCCGGTAGGCCAACTCGTTTTCGATCAGCCCCCGCGACTCCATCCAGAACTCAGCGCCGGCGGCTACCGAGTACATCAGGAGGCCGACTGCCCAGACCAACTGGTATGACTTTCGCCGAGCGAAGAACTGATCGAGCACGGTGAGCGCGAATATGAGACTGACGATAGCCGTTGCCAGTGGAATCGCGAACGTCATCTTGGCATGCTTTCGTACCACACAACCAAAACGCACTGCCATAACGGCGGTTGGCTGCTGACTATCATAATGGTTCGCCCGTCGGCTGTCAATCCGGCGCAGCTCATGCGCGAAGAGTACCTGCCAAGAGCACGCCGGCGACGCCCAGAGACGAATATATCTACTTGCGTACGGCACGAAGCCTTGATATACTGGCTCCACCATGGCCCTGTTGATCTCCGCCTTTCAACTGGTGCTGAGAAGGAGCCTCGCCAACTGGCGTCTTCTTTCCTGTGTCGTCATTGGCGTCCTGGTGGCGGTCGCGCTGGTATCCAGTACCCCGCTCTTCTCCAATACCCTGAACGACCTCGGGCTGGCGCGCGCCCTCCACGAAAAGCCGATAGAGATGCTCGACGCGCACGTCTACGTACCCCATTACCCAGTCAGCTTGGAATCCTACCAGCGAGACTGGCAGTACATCCGCGGTCAGGTCACCAGCAACATTGGTGGCATCATCCACAACGAGGAAAGGTTCTTGAAGAGCCAGACCTTCTTTGCCGGCTGGGCGGATCGCCCGATCCCCACCGTGGGGCAACGACCGATCGGCTACTTCCAGGTATTCAGCAACCTCAAGGACCACGTCAGATTGATCGACGGACGCTATCCCAATCCGTTCCCTGCCGGACTCGAACCGGAGCAATACATGCGTGCCGGGATCGAGGTGGAAGGGCTGCTCGGTGCCGAAGTCGCCGAAGACTTCGACATTTGGACTGGTGACCGACTCGTCTTCGTTTCTGGATGGGGAAACCCCCCCACCCAGATCACCATTAGAATCACCGGTATCATCGAGCCGAACGACCTCGGGGAAGAATTCTGGTTCCTCAAGACGGATGTCTTCCATCAAACCTCCCAGGATGAGCCCGGGGGGCTATCGGTGGTCGAACCACCTCCAATGGCGCCGGTATTCGTTCCCGAACAGACTCTCTTCGATGGAGTGAGTCGGTTGATGCCGAGCATGACCGCCTCATACAACTGGTACTACTGGGTCGATCCCCAGTTGATAACTCCGGACAATGCCAGCGTCGTCTCGGCCGGGGTGCAGCGCATGGGGCGCCAACTGGTCGCCGAACTGCCTCGCAGCTCGTCAATGACCCAGCTACGGAGTGTCATCAGCAGCTACGAGCAGAAACTACTCTTCACCCAGATTCCTCTCTTCATGCTCATCTTCCAGATCGTCGCCATCGTCCTCTACTACGTGGTGACCGTCGCCAACATGGTGATTGACCAACAGACCGGAGAGATCGCCCTGCTGCGAAGTCGCGGCGCGAATACGCGCCAGATCTTCGGTGTCTACTTGATGGAAGGGTTGGTTATCATCGTCTTCGGCGGGCTGGTCGGCCCCTTCCTCGGCGCGGTCGTCTTTACCATGCTGGGAATGACAGCGCCTTTCTTCAATCTGACCGGCGGCGGACTCCTTGAGGTACGTTTCACGCCGATGGTCTTTTACCTGGCGGCGGCTTCGGCATCCCTCTGCCTGATCGCCCTGCTGTTGCCGGCGATGCGCGCCGCGAGAGTCGGCGTCGTCAGTCAGAGACAACATGCCGCCCGCCCGCCGCGAGCACCCTTCTGGCAGCGAATGTATCTCGATATCGCCCTGCTGGCAATCGGAATTCCTCTCTATTTCCAACTCCGCCAGCGTGGCACCATGGTTACCGAGAGCTTCTTCGGCGGCAAGGAGGAACTGGACATCATCTCGCTGTTGGCGCCGATCCTGTTCATGGTCGCTGCCGCGGTCATCTTCCTCAGGCTCTTTCCGTTATTGGTCAGACTGATCTCTAGGATCAGCCGCTACTCGAACAACACGCCGATCATTCTTAGCCTGCGCTACATGGCGCGCAACCCAGTCCACTACGGCCGCCTGATACTGTTGCTGATGATGACCGCCAGCGTCGGGATGTTTGCCGCTAGTTTTCTCGGTACGCTCAATCGCAGCTACGACGAACGCGCCAAGTACGAGACCGGCACTGACCTTCGACTATCCGGCATCTACCAATACCGCAGCGGCAAAGGCGCCATCACCAACCGCTACGCGGAACTGCCAACCGCCGACCAGATAAGCGTCGCTTTCCGCGGAAACGCCACCGTGGGGAGCTTCCTTACTCAGATTGACTTTGACTTGCTGGCGGTCGATCCGACAACCCTCGGCGGCGTCGCCTGGTATCGCGAGGATTTCTCGGCGATGCCCTTTCAGGAACTTCTGGGTATTATCGCTAATGACCAGCCGGTAACGAGCGGACTGGTACTACCCGAAGGTACCGAGAGCATCGGTATCTGGGCGTTTCCGACAGGCGAGCATCCCGGCCTGACGCTGAACGTCAGAATCCTGGACGGCGACGGGCACTACACAGACTTCGAGCTCGGACAGGCGCCGACTGAGAACTGGCACTACCTCGAAACCAGCTTGATCCAGCCGGGCCATGACTCGCTGCCAACGTCACCGCTGACAATCCAGTCCATCTACGCCCGGCTGAAGCAGACAGAGATCGGGTTCGGGCAACGTAATAACCCTGCCGGGATTTATCTGGACGACCTTCAGGTGCTCGGCTCTTTCTCCGCGCAACCGCTCGTCATCGAGGATTTCGAGGGAAGCGTCAACTGGATCCCGATCGCCGAAGAATCAGCCGCGGGCGGCGCCGCCGGCGTCCAGCCAAGCAACGACAGCTTCCGCACCACCGGTGACGTCTTCCACAGTGGCCAAGCCTCAGGTCGTTTCAACTGGGTAACGTCACGGAGCTTCGGCTACCGGGGAGTCTTCCCGAATGTGGACACCAGACCAATCTCGATGATTGCCAGCGAATCACTACTGGAGATGACCGGCAAATCGGTTGGTGACCACCTGACGATACGTCTGCCGGGGCAGTTCTTGTCCGCCGTCATAGTGGGTACTGTGACCTATTTCCCAACACTCGACCCAGACCTGAAAGGTTTCGCACTGACCAACATCGACCGGCTGATCAGTATCAGAAACCAGGTACTTTCGGGCGGAGTGCGCTTCTATCCGAACGAAGTCTGGATGACGTTAACTGGCGACAAGGAAGACCGTGAGGAAACCTACGAGGCAGCAGGAGTTGGCCGCTACCGCGCCCACGAGATATTCATCCAGGAGGAGCTGATCGACGAGGCCAAGGCCGACCCGTTGGTCGCGGCCGGCTGGGGAGGCATCCTGCTGATCGCTTTCCTCGGTGTCGTTCTCGTCAGCGGACTCGGCTTCGTCGTTTACGCCTACCTGTCTGCGCGCAGTCGCCAACTCGAGTTCGCTATCCTGAGAACGCTGGGTTTTTCGCTACGCCAGATAATCGGACTGATATGCCTCGAACAAGCTTTCGTCATCGGTGCCGGTATGGGTATCGGTACACTGCTCGGCCTTCAGTTGAGTTCAGTAATGATGCCTTTCCTGCAAGTAACGGAGATGGGACAGAGGGTGCTTCCGCCGTTCGTGCAGATGGTCGACTGGCTGACGATCGGAGTCGCCTACATCGTACTGGCGATTGCCTTCCTGATCACGATTACACTCGTCATTCTCTTCTTTTCCAAGGTGGCGATCCACCGGGCACTGAGAATCGGAGAGCAGTAGAGGGTCCATCGGGATACCGGAGTTGATCATGGCTATTTCTCAGGAAACTTCAAACTACATACTCTGCGAGGACCTTTTCAAGATCTACAAGATCGCGGAACTGGAAGTTGTCGCCTTGCGCGGAGTCGACCTCGAGGTGAAGAGGGGCGAATTAATGGCCATTGTCGGCGCCAGCGGGAGCGGCAAGACAACCCTGCTGAACATTCTCGGAGGTCTCGACGTGCCCTCCGCCGGCAGTGTCAGCGTCGGCACCCGCGACCTCCTGAAGATCACAACCAGCGACTTGGTGGACTACCGTCGCAAGGATGTCGGCTTCGTTTGGCAGCAGACGGCTCGTAACGTCATTTCTTACCTCACCGCCTACCAGAACGTAGAACTGCCGCTGATTCTGCTCGGCTGGCCGCGGCGGCGGCGGCACGAACGCGTTAACGAAATGCTGGAAGCGGTGGGACTCACCCACCGCGGCCATCACCTGCCAGATCGCCTCTCCGGCGGTGAGCAGCAACGAGTGGCAATTGCCATTGCCATGGCGCACAACCCTCCACTACTCCTGGCCGACGAACCAACCGGCGAACTTGATTCGCAGACTGCGGAGACGATACTCCATGTTTTCCGGCAAGTCAACAAAGCCTTCGGTATCACGGTCGTCATCGTCACCCACGACCTTCGCATCATGAACAGCATCGATCGCGTAATAACCATCCGCGACGGACGTACCAGCCAGGAGACGATCCGTCGCCTCCCGACGACCGACTTCAGCAGACCTAGCGAGGAAACCGGCGAAACTCACGACGAATTTGTCGTCGTCGACAACGCCGGCCGTCTGCAGATACCGCGCGATATGGTCGAGCAACTCAACCTCGGGACTCGGGCCAGGATTTGTGACGCCGGTGACCACATCACCGTCTGGTCTGCCGAGCACGGGCGAGGAGAGAAACAGTGACAACGGTGTCTTTGCTGATGGCCCGAGAACTAGAACGAGTCTTCCTTCTTGGAACGGAGGAGATCAGGGCACTGCACGATGTGGAATTGGATGCCTATGCCGGTGAACTGTTGGTTATCACCGGCCGCTCCGGGTCGGGTAAGACGACATTGCTGAATCTCCTGGCCGGACTCGACATCGCCACTTCGGGAACGGTGCACGTCGATGGGCAGGATCTGGCGAAGCTCTCCGAGTGGCAACTGGCGCAACTGCGGCGGTGGAAGATCGGGTTCGTGTTTCAGTCGTTCGGCCTGCTGCCGTTGTTCTCCGCCTTCGAGAACGTCGAGCTGCCGTTGCGCATTGCTGAGTGGGATCGGAGAGAACGCAACCGACGTACCAACGAATGCCTTGAACTGGTCGGCCTCGCTGACCGTGCCGGACACCGCCCCTACGAAATGTCCGGTGGGGAGCAACAACGCGTTGCCGTGGCGCGGGCGATGGCCCACCGCCCCTCGATAATCATTGCCGACGAGCCGACTGGCGAACTGGACTCGACGACCGGCAGTGCCATCTTTAGACTGCTAAAGAACATCGGGGAAAGGGAACGGGTGGCGGTTGTTGTTGCCAGCCACGACGTGAACGTAGCCAGCAAGTTCGCCACTCAGATGAAGCAGTTGGACGATGGCACGTTCGTCACCTAGTTAACGCGTCACCTGCGTCGTGGTGACTGCGCATCCAGGGACGTTAGTGACGAGACCTCGCTCTTTCCGATTTCCATCTCGTACTGTTTCGGTACCGCCAACTTAGGGAGAAGGCTGATGACGTCAAAGGAAGAACTCAGTTCCAGAGTCTGTCAAGAGATCGACCGCCGCGGCAACGAGATCATCGCCGTCGCGAAAACGATTCTGGAGCATCCGGAACCGGGTTTCCGTGAATTCAAGACGGCCCGGCTGGTCGCCGACAAGTTCTCAGAACTGGGGATCCCCTACAGAGACAATCTGGCCATCACTGGGGTCAAAGGGACATTCTCCGGTAATGGTGATGGCCCTACAGTGGCCATCCTCGGCGAGCTTGATTCACTGGTGGTTCCCGGCCATGTCAAAGCCGATCCAAAGACCGGCGCCGCCCACGCCTGCGGCCATCACACACAGATCGGAATGCTGATCGGGGTTGCCATCGGGCTCACCGGTGCGGACGTCCTCCGCCACCTTAGCGGCCGGGTTGTCTGCTTCGCCGTGCCGGCAGAGGAGTATATTGAGATCGAGCACCGCAATGATCTTTGCCGCCATGGCAAGATCTCCTACCTCGGCGGTAAACCCGAGCTGGTTAAGCTGGGTGAGTTCGACGACATTGACATGGCACTGATGACGCATTCGTCGGCAATGAAGGGCAGTAAGGAAATGGGCATTGGCGGTACCAGTAACGGGTGTGTCGCTAAGCAGGTACAGTTCATCGGACGCGGGGCTCACGCGGGCGGCGCCCCTCATGCCGGCATCAACGCTCTCAATGCGGCAATGATCGCTATCGCGGCGATCCATGCCCAACGTGAGACGTTTAAGGACGCCGACACGATCCGAGTGCATCCTATCATCACCCGAGGAGGCGAGGCGGTCAACGTCGTCCCTGCCGACGTCCGCATGGAAACGTTCGTCCGTGGCAGGACGCTGGAAGCAATCAAAGACGCCAACGATAAGGTTGACCGGGCGCTACGCGCCGGAGCCTTGGCGGTCGGCGGCAGCGTCAGAATCAACACCATGCCCGGCTACTTGCCACTCGGCGCTGACCGCAACCTTCAGGCGGTGCTTCGGCGCAACGCCGATTCGGTACTCGGCAGGAGGAAGGTACTTCCTCCGGGACATCACGGTACCGGTTCCACCGACATGGGCGACATCAGCCAGATCATGCCGGCGGTTCATCCTTACGCCGCCGGGGCAAGCGGTACCAGTCACGGGGACGACTACGTTATCGAGGACTACCACCAGGCAGTTATCAATCCCGCCAAAGTGATGGCGATGTCGGTGATCGATCTGCTCGCAGACGGTGCCACCAACGCGAGGCAGGTGATTGCCTGCCACAAGCCAAAGCTGACCAAGCCGCAGTACATCGATCTCATGGAGAGCCTGCGCCGCGAAGAGCTCTTCGAAGGCCATGCACCGGTGATACGGGCTTGGCTGCGGGAAAGCGAAGAGTAAATATGGTCAGACAGATATTGGGCACGAGTTAAAGAGATGAAAGGGAGATATGCGAGTGTCTCGATGAGAGTAGAAAAGGCTATACTGCCGGGAGTGACGCACCTGGCACGGCTCCCGGCAGAACCG
>CAZLUE010000035.1:0-10840 GCA_964562625.1 uncultured Dehalococcoidales bacterium
AGGTGAATTCTTATGATTCCAAAGGGCATTGAAAACGCCGACGCCATAATCGCAGCTTGTCGGGCGACCCTGGCCGCTCTTGGCGAACCTGAGCCCGAGTGGAAAGACTTGCTGGAGAGCGTCGCCACCGCGTTGGAGGAGCTGAAGACCAAATTCTTCCTCAAGACCAACCTGGCGATACCGATCACCAACCTCTGCCGCAAGGACGTGGACGAACTCCAGCGACTGGCCGAGAAACAGGAGCTTTCCGGATTCGGCGATATCCTTACGCGGTTCCGCGGCAACATCGAAAAGCTGCTCAAGCAGTCCAACATGGAAGGGATCGTCATCACATGATCGCGCCGGTGCTGGTCACCGGCGGTGCCGGCAGTGTCGGCCGGCTGGTGGTTCGGCGGCTGCGCGAAGCGGATTATACGGTGCGGGTGTTCGATCTCCCAGGTATTGACTACTCCGGCCTCGAGGGTGAGGATGGGATCGAAGTGTTTCCCGGCGACCTTGCCAACACTGCTTCAGTCGCAGCGGCGACGCATGGCGTCGCCGCTGCCATCCACCTCGCCGCCTTGCTTCCTCCGGCTAGTGAGCGTGACCGTAAATTCACCTTCGCTGTCAACGTGGTCGGGACGGCCACCGTCGCCGAGGCGCTGAAAGAAACTAGTCCAGCGGCGCCGCTCGTCTTCAGTTCGTCGGTCAGCACCTACGGGGACACCACTGGCTCTGAATGGCCGGTCACCGTTGATCATCACCAGCAGGCGCTCGATGTCTACGCTGAGAGCAAGATTGCCGCCGAATGGTTACTTCGAGATGGCTATCCCAACGCCTCGATACTGCGAATCTCCGGTATTTCAGTGCCAACGCTGCAGTCACCACCCGATGTGTGGCCGTTCATGGCTGGACAGCGGATCGAGTTTATTCACCGCGATGACGCGGTTGCGGCGCTCTGCGCCGCCGTCTCCGCCGTGGCGGCTAGGGGACGGATCTTTAACGTAGCCGGCGGTTCCAGTTGGCGTACCACCGGCCG
The DNA here is from genome assembly GCA_964562625.1 of uncultured Dehalococcoidales bacterium. GTDB lineage: Bacteria > Chloroflexota > Dehalococcoidia > Dehalococcoidales > Fen-1064 > CAZLUE01. Next base: position 1,019 of record CAZLUE010000035.1, read on the forward strand.
CGAATACGTCCGGGACTATTTCGCCCTCCTCGAAGCTCCGATCGAGGAGGCTAGTTTCCAGAAACAGCCGGGCTGGTGCGATTGGTACGATACCGAGGAATCCGAGCGCATCCTCGGCTACCAAAGGACGCCGTATCGGGCGTACCTCGACCAGATCCGGTCCGAAATCGACAAGATACTGCAGGAGTAGGCGGTTACAGTTGAATCCGAGAGAGAAGGTGCCAGAATGAGAATTGCGTTGATGAGGCAAGGGCCTTTCGGGACAAAAGACCTAGAATCACGGCTGGGGGGCGGCGACGAGGTCATCGCTGCCTACGTTCTTCCAGAAGCGTCCCCGAGAGCCATTACCGGACAGGTATCGTAGTAGGAGTTGTAGACCTCGGTCACCAAAGGTTGGTGACCGCCGAGCCGACGACGATGCAGACTCTTGGCCGTTCGGTGACGCGGTTATAGGCGTGGGCCATCATTACCGCCGCCTGCTCATGACGGATGTCCACCGTCTTGATAACGCCCCCCAAGCCGCCAGCGTGGATTGGGCCATCGGCCCGCCAAGCAGATAAGAGAAAGCGTCCACGCCCGCAATCTCGAGTGATTGTCAAGCAAGCAATGAAGGACAGTCAGATAGACCGCCTTCCGCTCGACGCAGTTGAATGGCAGCCAGCCTTCGAGACAGACTAGAGGATTGTCAGCCCTATCAGTGCAGTGTCGGGATGTGCACGAAACCGGCGCTGGCAACGTGCGACGAACTGAAAACAACGGCCTACGACAATCGGATGTCGAACGGGATACCCATCTCCTCGCTGAGCGTCTTGAGATCTTTGATGACGTCATCGTCGAGCGGAATCCCGTTGACCTTACGTTCGGCGACGATCTCGGCCTCGTAGTGACCGGGAACGGTGACGCGATCGGTACCGTGGACAGTCGGTAATGCCTCGAGGGCATCGATCATGTCGTCCATCGACTGCTTGAAGGTAACTACCGGGGTGAAGCGACTGATGTCGAGTGCGCCGAAGAAATGGTCCGAGTAGTTGCCGCGTTGTTCGGGTGGCGGATTGTGGAGGATACTGGCCGCGGAACCGGAGAGAATCCCGGCCAGTATATCGACGACAAGTGCCAGACCGAAGCCTTTGTAGGCCCCGGTGACCGGGATACCGCCCAGCGGCACCAGTCCGCCACCAGGCGGGCGATGGTTGGCAGAATCGGTCACCGGCCTGCCCTCACCGTCGATCAGCCACCCTTCGGGATATGGCTGGCCCTGACGGCGAGCTATCTCAAGCTTACCACCGGCAGCTGCCGATGTCGCCATGTCGAGCACGAACGGCGGCTTCTTGCCAGCAGGCGCTGCCACCGCAATCGGGTTGGTACCCACCGCCGGTCGGCTGCTGCCGGGGGCAGTGACGCTGGCGACGCAGTTGGTCATGGTAATACCGATCATGTCTTTGTCGAGGGCCATCATTGCGTAGTAGGCGGCAGCACCGAAGTGGGTGCTGTTGCGTACCGTGACCATGCCGACGCTGGTCTCGCTAGCACGAGCCAGAGCGTCTTTCATGGCGTGGCGGCCGACAATGAAACCGAAGCCGTTGTCACCGTCGATGGTGGCCGTCGCCGGTGCTTCAGCCACCGTCTTGATATTGGGATTGAGGTTGATGAAGCCCTGTCGTGCTCGACGGATGTAGAACATCCGGAGGTGGGCGACGCCGTGTGATTCGACGCCGCGCAGGTCGCAGGCAACCAGCATCGTCGCCATCATCCGGGCGTCATCATCCGGCATTCCCAGTTTCGCAAGCGACCTGGCAGAGAACTCGGTCAGCTTGTTGGCGTCGACCCTGGTGCGGTTGTCAGCCATGGCCATCGCTCTTTCCAAAGGTGCTACGCTCGCCGACTGGCCGCCGACGCGGCATGCCGTCATGAGGCTGCTTCGAATATTCTCCGGTCATGGCTGTAGACACTCATCTTGCCGTCCCGGGCGGAACCGACCAGGGTCACTCCGAGGCTCTCGGTCAGTTCCACTGCGGCATCGGTCGGCGCAGCTATCGAGACGACAATGGGTACGTTCCTTTTTCCACCGTCCAGTGGCCAGTCCCGCCTCAACCAAGTGCGATGGCCTGCTTTCTCAGATGGGAATCACACCGCCTGCCTACAGCGCATTATATAGCATGAGGGCGTACCGGCGATAGAGAGAAGCCCCATCCCACGGGCTTTGGCCGGAGATCCAGGTCATTACGGCGAGACTGGAGGTCTCGGCCAGTCGCGGTGGCTAGTTGCCGGAGATCGCTGTCCACAACTCCCGCCGCAGGGTGTTGGCCACTTCGCTGCCGATTCCCCTCGAAAACCGGATGTTCTCGAGATACCTCGGGTCTCCGGCGATCTTGACAAGGTCACCGTTACCGACGACGTTGTGAGGCGGCATGTCAAGGGCAATCGCATGTTTCTCACGGACATCGAAGGCACGGCGAAAGGCCGTCCGTTCGGCGCCGCGCAGACTGTGGTATCCGCGAGTGCGCTTGTACCTATCCTCAGGGTTCCGTGTGTAGTCCTTGTTCTGGACCTGCAGGTTCTTCAGGAGATAGGCGTCCAGAAGTTGCCGCTCGTAGAGTTTTCGCCAGATAGCGTCTTTCAGCGCCAGGAGATGGGCGACGTCATTGAGGGCGTACTCGATTGCCTGTTTCGAAATTGGTCGCCTCGTCCAGTTGTGTCGCTGGAACCTCGACTTCTTCTCGAGAAAGATGCCCAATTCGGCGGCTATCACCGAGTGCAGGTCCTTCTTTTCGTAGTCGAGCAACTCGACCGCCGGGCGGAGGTCGAGTATCGACTTGATCTCCATGCCGGACGTGTTCTTGAGTAGTGACAGATCGCTGGAAGCGTCGTACATGACCTTAAGGATGGCGCGGTCTTCGAAAAATGCCCGCGGAGCATCCGCGTCCATGTCGAGCGGGTCGATTATCACCTGGTTGACGCCATCGAAGATTTGTATCAGGCACAGCTTCTCGCCGTAGGCGTGCAAGTTGGACTCGGCCTCAATATCGATCGCCATGATGTAACGACGGCTCTCGGTAAAGTCCTGCAAGTAGGACCGAAGATCGGCCTTGCCGTCAATGCGAATGTAGTCCATTGCGAGTGTCTCATTCCCCCTGAATTGACCGTGTGCACCAGGGAAACTATACCACACTCAGAAACCGAACTCCCGTACGAGAGTCGAGTTCTCAACGTCGCCTTCGTCAGACGGAGCGACAACAGATGACCTTGGGCCGTTGGAGTGATTGCTAGGCTATGATGCCCTGTTCCTTGAAGCGGGCGATGTCATCCCAGTCATAACCGTACTCAATGAGGATCTCCTCGGTGTGCTGGCCGAACTCGGGGGCGGGCATCCGGTAGGACGCTGGCGACTCGCCGAGCTTGACTGGGCTGGCGATGACCTTGATCGGGCCCTCGGTGGGGTGGTCGGTGGTGACGAAAAAGTCGTTAGCACTGGCCTGTGGATCCTTGACCGCCTCCTGGAGACTTTGGTACGGAGCGTAGGGTACGCCGGGTAGGAGAGTTTTCCACTCGGCGAGCGTCTTGGTCAGGAAGGCGGTGCCGAGTGCCTCGCGCAGTTCGGCGCAATGCTCGGCGCGGCCCTCGAAGGTAGCGTAACGCGGGTCGGTTGCCAGGTCTTCGCGGCCGACGATTCGGCAAATCTTCTCCCAGTAGCGATCCGGCTGCAGGGCGATAAGCAGAATCGCTCTCTGGTCCGATGTTGCATAAGCGCCGGTGATCGGGTTCCTGGATCTGTCGGCGTAGAAATCCATTATCGGCGCCCTGGCTTCAAGTACCCCGGCAAGCGCCTCGGCTGGAGGCTCGTCCCGCCAGTCGCTGGTGTCCAGTCCGGTAGTGAGGGCGCCGGCGATGTCGAAGGTTATCAGGTGGAGTCCAGTGTGCAGCAGGGAGGCATCGACTTCCTGTCCACGGCCGGTCTTCTCTCGCTGGTACAGCGCGAGCATGATACCGAAGGCGGTAGCAAGCGCGGTAACGTTATCTCCAAAGGCAGGGCGAAAGGCAGGGACGTTGGAGCCCGGTGGTGTCATAATATGACTGATCCCGGAGCGCGCTATCAGGGCGCTGGCATCATACGACGGGGTGTCCTTTTCCGGACCGTTTCTCCCATAGCCAGTGATGCCCGCCCAGATCAGCTGTGGATTCAGCTGGCTGAGCACCGTGTAGTCCATCCGGTAACGCTCGAGTTCGTAGGGACGAAGGTTGGTGACGAGCACATCCGCCCCCTCAATCAGCCGGCAAATGACATCCCGGCCATCGTCCTGCGTAATGTCAATGGTGACACTGCGCTTGTTGCGGTTGAAATTTTCCCACAGGTAGTCAAACTCCGACGGTGCCGCCATGTGCATCTCTTGCATCGAGGCAAGGTAAGTTCGGAAGAAATCACCGGTTCGGGGATTCTCAACATGGAGCACATCGGCACCAAAATCGGCGAGATGTCGGGCGCACATGGGCGCCGCGGCTACCTGTGAAAGGTCAACCACCTTGATGCCTTCGAGAACCGCAGCCATTTCAAACCCTCCCAATCACCACACCGACGCGTGACGTTCGAGGATGTCCCCGCGAGCAGGTATATGGCAAGTAATCTAGCCGAGAGGCGGCGGTCTGTCAAGGCGGAAGGCAGCGCTATCTGTTGGGAAAGGGAGAACACTCGCTAGCGGAGCCGATGACCGGCCAGGGCGCGAGTCGTTTACCGTGACTTTCGAGAACGTTGGCGGCCTAATCGAGGCCGTAGCCCGCCAGAGTGCTCCGCGTCGGCCGGCCGGTGGCGGCGTCCCAGCCTTCCAGATGGTAGTAGAGGGTCTTGAAGCCGTTCATTTTAGCTTTGTTAAGCGGGAACGGTTCTTTCGACCATTGCCACAGATCGCTCTCGTAGACGTGGTAGACCCGCATGTAATTCTCCCACGGGAGGAATTATGTGCTTTTCCGGGTAGCTCTCGAGGTCCCGCGTCCAGGTGTAGCTACTCCACTGGATGGTCGGCTGGCCATTACTGTAGACGTAACTGACGGACGGGTGGATAGGGCGGAAAATACTTCTGATCGCGATGCCGTCCGTAAGGTACCGGAATCGCTCGTTGCCGTTCACCGTGAAACTCGGCCAGCTAGGTGGTACAATAGCCGCGGGACTGTCGGTGACTATCAATCGCCGGACAACGGCAGCGGTAGCAGCAGGGGAGGCACTGTATGGCAAGCATCTTCGAACCGATGAAGATCGGTCGACTGGAACTGGAAAACCGCTTTGTTCGGTCGGCCACATGGGACGCCGCCGCCGATGACAGCGGCATCGTCACCGAAGCATCACTGGCACTCTACCGGGAACTCGGGCGTGGGCGAATCGGACTTATCATTAGCGGCTTCGCCTACGTCTCCAGCATTCAGCAGGCGGCTATCCGGCAGTATGGCATTCACGACGACGCGATGATACCAGGGTTGCGTCGGATGGTAGACGTCACCCGCAGTGACGGCGCCAGAATAGCGGTGCAGATCGGCGGCGCCGGTATTCAGCTTGGGCTGTTGCCGCCACGGGAAGGCGCGATGCACGCGGCAGTATCGACGCGACCGGAGGTCGGCAGGCCGCACCGCGAGATGAACGACGATGAAGTTGAAGCGACAATCGAGGATTTCGTGGCGGCGGCGGTACGGGGCAGAGAAGCCGGCTTCGATGCGATACAGCTTCACGGCGCGCACGGTTACCTGATGAGTCAGTTCCAGTCTCCGATGTCCAACCGACGTGAAGACCGCTGGGGAGGCAGTCCGGAAAACCGGCGGCGGTTTCACCTCGAGGTGGTACGACGGGTGCGGCAGGCAATCGGTACCGATTTCCCGCTGATGATTAAGTACGGCGTCAAGGACGCCTCCGACCGTGGTCTCTCCTTGGAGGAGGGCATCGAGACCGTAAGGCAAATGGTGACCGCCGGGCTGGACGCGATCGAAGTCAGCACCGGTATCGGCGATGTTATCCCTGCCGTCTGTAAGGGCGATGAGGTGACGCCTTACCGCGACTTTGCCGCTGCTGTCGGACGGGCAGTCGACGTGCCGGTGATCGCTGTCGCCGGAGTACGCCGGCTAGCAACCGCCGAGGATATCGTCTCCAGCGGCGACGCCGACATGGTGGCGTTGAGTCGCCCACTGATTCGTGAACCGGGGTTGGTGGCGCGCTGGGGCAACGGTGAGACGTCGCCAGCGACCTGCATCTCGTGCAATCGGTGCGGCACGGACGCTAGCAGAGGCGATTCGCTCGAATGTGGGGAAGACCGACGCCTGCGAGAACGGACGAACCGGTAACGCCATTAATCGATTGGGGGGAACGGGGTGGTGGGCATGAACCTGGAACAGTTCAGCTTGCAGATGCAGGTAATCGTCGATGGCGAAAATAACCGGGAAAAACTGATCGGCAGTGTCCGCAACCTGGTCAACCAACTCACCGCTACTACTGGCTGGCTTCACGATTCCTTGGAGAAGCTGCTTTTCGACCGGGAGTTCCTTAGCCGCCAGACCAATTCCATCTGGCCCAACGAATTCAGCCTGGTGTGCGGTCCCGGCGGAGAGTTCTCCGTCTTTGCCTATGTCTGGGAACCGGGCGCTACGGACGTCGTCCACGATCACGGGGCGTGGGGGGTCATTGGTGGGGTACTCAACCGGTTCGAGGAGCGGAAATACCGGCGACTCGACGACGGATCACGGGCAGACCACGCTGAGTTGACGGAGACGGCGCGCGTGGTGGTCGGACCAGGGGAGACAACCTTTGTTCTCCCCCTGGATGAAGGTATCCACCGAATGGAGAACCCGACGGAAAATCTCGCGATCTCGCTCAATGTCTATGGGCGACCCGTTCACCGCGGTTACGTCCGCTTTTTTGATATCGAAACACAAGCGGTACAGCGTGCCTGGGCACCCCGGAATCTGAGGCGACTGACAGCGGTGAGAGTACTCGGCGCAGTCGGTGAGCCGTGGGCCGGCGAGATACTTGAGAACTCCCGGCGGCTGTCGTTGCCCGACCCGATCAGGCAAGAATGCGAGCGAGCGCTGGCGCGGCTCAGCGAGGACAAACATAACCGGTAGCCGAGCGGCATACGATGGTGTCTACATGCTCACTGATCGGTTCTCCCGTATCGGACGCGCCCCTCTTTGTGCCTGCGGTCGTGTCTGTTCTTCGGTGCACACGGACGCCAGAGGGCAACGGGCGGTCCAGTCGGGGAACGTGGTATAGTACCATCGGACATGGGGCGCTCGCTGATGCGCTGCGTTGGCAGTTTCGGCTGCGGCGGCTACTCAGGGACAAGCTATTTCACCAACTCGAAATAGGATCCGATGACCCTCTGTTTCAGCCAGTTACCAGTCCATTCTGGCAGGCCCGGCATCCTCTACCAGGAAGACTTCGAGCGGCTCGTCTATCAGGCGCTGGAGTAGGTAAATCAGGAGGAATCGGATGTCAACCGTGGCCGATATCGGAGATGCTGATCTGCGGCTACTTGTCGTCGGCACCGAACGAGGTCGGATGACAGATCTGGACGAGACCAGATGACGAAGCTTGAGGAGGTGGCCGAGGCCACATACCGGTTGGCGATGGGGCTGTCCCAGGGATACCTCGGCCATTCCACCTACTTCATCGTTGGCGAAGACAGAGCGGTACTGATCGAACCCGGCCAGTCCGCTCTGGTGCCGCTCATACGTGACGGCATCGAGCGGCTCGGCATCCGACGGCTGTCCCACATTATTCCGACCCATATCCATATGGACCACGCTGGCGGCAGCGGCGACTTAGCCAAACTATTCCCCGAGGCGACAGTGATCCTTCACCCGCGAGCGGCGAGGCACGCAATCGATCCAACCCGCCTCATCACAGCCACCAAGCTGTCCTTCGGCGATGATTTTGAAGACACCCACGGAGCGATACAACCGATCCCGGAATCACAAATCAAGGTAGTTGATGATGGCGAGACGCTGGATATCGGCGGTCGTGAAGTGCAGTTCTTCTACGCGCCGGGTCACGCTGCCCACCAGATTGCCATCCTTGACCGGAGGACGGGCAGTTTGTTCTGCGGCGAAGCGTTTGGGGTGCCGATCCCTGGCGAATGCGATTCGGCGTTGCCGTCGGTGTCGATACCCGAGCTTGATGTGGAGCAGTACCTGGCGACCATCGACAAGCTGTGTCGGCTCGAACCGAGGTTGCTCTGCTTCTCACACGGGGCCGGTGCCAGAGAATCGCGTGGCATCATATCGCGCTTGGCGGAGAACACGGTACTGCTTCGCGACCTCGTTCTCGATGGTCTCAAGAATGGTGACGACCTCAAGACGATCGAGCGGTTGGCCCGTAGTGTGCTCACCGTGCGCCTCGGTGCCGGAGAGCGGGCGTTCGGCTTGGCGGAAATAGTCCTCGGCTACGCGACATATTTCCGGAAAGAAGGCCTAATCTGACCGGTTCCACCATTTGTCTACGGCTGGTAGCTGGGCCCGGAGGTCGGACCGAGTTGTGTCCGCAACATGGCCTGCGCCGTCTCAATGAAGTCGACAAGCATCGGACGTGTGTCACGCGGATCGATGATTTCCTCGATGTTGAAGGCCTCGGCGGTACGGAACGGTGAAGCGATCGCCTGAAGGCGAGCCTCGATCTCGGATCGCTTGGCATCCGGGTCGGTTGCTGAGTCGATCTCCCGGCGATAGGCGGCTGAGGCACCACCCTCGATGTGCATCGAACCCCACTTGCCGGAGGGCCATGCGACCCGCTTGAACATGCCACGTATCCCGCGGTCGTGACATCCGCCGGCCACACCGTAGATCTGCCGGATGACGAACGTCATCCACGGCATTCGGCTCTGTTGGGTGGCGCATATCATCTTGGCGCCGGCGCGAACGATGCCCTGTTTCTGGGCTTCGAGGCCGACCATGAAACCCGGCTCGTCGGCGAAGTAGACCATCGGCAGATGGAAGGTGTCGCATAGCTGGATGAAGCGGATTACCTTGGTGCCAGCGGCAACGTCCATCGAGCCACCGAGGAACATCGGGTTGTTGATCATGACGCCGACCGGGTATCCATTGACCCGCGCTAGGGCGGTTACCCGTGATTTGCCATGGTGCGGCGTCATCTCGAAGATTGAGTCACAGTCGAAGACATGTTTCAGGATGGCATGCGGAGTGTAGCCGCGCTTGCTCTCTCTGGGGATAACCGAAAGCAGTCCCTCATCACGGCGGTCCGGGTCATCCGATGTCTCTCCTCGCGGTGCCATGTTCCAGACGCTCGGAGGCAAGTAGCTGAGGAACTTACGCGCCATCTCGAAGGCCTCTTCCTCGGTCTCGGCGAGGTTATCTACGGCGCCGCTTTCGAACACCTGAGTGCGTTCGTCACCGAGCTCCTCTTTGGTAATTTCATAGCCGAGGGCCGCCTTGACGACTGGTGGACCTCCGGGAAAGACCTGGCTGATGCCTCTCACCATGACGCTGAAATGGGACAAGCAAACCTCGACAGCCGGTAGGCCGGCGACCGAACCCAGCGCCAGCGCAACTACCGGGGAGGTGCTGAGCAACTCTTCGATTTGCCAACTGCCCTGGTTGGTCGGGATGTAGGTGCGCCCAATCTGCTCGAAGGTGCGGACGCTGCCGCCGGCGGCGTCGAGGAGGCGGATGTACGGTATCTGCCACCGCAGCGACAGTTGATTGGCGTAGCCGTGCTTGTTGCCGGCGCCGGCATCGCCGGCGCCGCCGCGTACCGTGAAATCGCCGGCGGCGAGAACGACCTTGCGACCGTCGATGTTGCAGGTACCGATGATGCTGTTTGACGGAGTGAAGCCC
>CAZLUE010000036.1:0-10677 GCA_964562625.1 uncultured Dehalococcoidales bacterium
ACACTCGCATATCTCCCTTTCATCTCTTTGACTCGTGCCCAATATCTGGCTGGCCCTATTCACTCCGACGAACAGGAGAGGTACCCGCCCGTCTGAACACTGCCGGCTGGTGATTGACATCGCCCCGGCGGTGTGCTACTTTGATCCTATTATGGCAACCGACATCAGCCTCGCGCTCACCATTATCAGCCGTCACCGCTAGGTGGGGTTGTCTCCATGGGAGCCGTCCCAGTGGGACGGCTTTTTTTTTGGGCACCGTCCCCGGAGGCAGTGGCGCCGGTATAATCCAGACAAAGGCGGAACAGACCGATGGCCGACAAGTACGACGCACACGAAATCGAGCGGAAATGGCAGGACAGATGGGCCACGGCAGGTCTCTACCGGGCCACGGAGGACAGCCCCAAGCCCAAATATTACGCTCTGACAATGTTCCCTTACACGTCGGGTGATCTTCACATTGGCCACTGGTACACGATGGCACCGGCCGATGTCCAGGCACGCTTCATGCGGATGCGGGGCTACAACGTGATGCATCCCATTGGGTTCGACGCCTTCGGTCTTCCGGCCGAGAACGCCGCCATCAGCGAAGGCGTTCATCCGTTCAACTGGACAATGGCCAACATCGATAACATGCGGCGTCAATTGAAGACTCTGGGCGCCAGCTACGACTGGGATCGAGAAATCATCACTTGCCAGCCGGAGTACTACAAGTGGTCGCAGTGGTTCTTCCTCAAGCTGTACGAGCACGATCTAGCCTACCAGCAGCATGCGCCGGTCAACTGGTGCTCTAACTGCCAGACAGTGCTGGCGAACGAACAGGTGGTCGAGGGTGAGTGCGAACGCTGCCAGACGGTCGTCACCCGGCGTGACCTCGAGCAGTGGTTTTTCCGCATCACCCGCTACGCCGACGAACTAAAGGATCACGTCGGTATCGACTGGCCGGAACGGATACAGACCATGCAACGAAACTGGGTGGGCCGAAGCACCGGTACCGAGATATCATTCGGCCTCGACCACCCGGGGGTCGATGAAAAGGAGGTACGGGTCTTCACTACACGCCCGGACACCACCTTCGGAGTCACCTTCATGGCGCTTGCCCCAGAGCATCCACTGGTCGCCAGGCTGACAGACCCCGAGAAACGCGTGGAAGTCGAGGAATATGTCGCCCGCTCGCGAGCGCAGAGCGAGATCGAACGACTCTCGACGGAGAAGGAAAAGGACGGGGTATTCATCGGCGCTTACGTGACAAACCGGGTCAACGGGGAGCAGGTACCGGTCTGGATCGCTGACTATGTTCTCGTCAGCTACGGGACCGGATGCGTGATGGGCGTACCCGCCCATGACGAACGCGATTTCGCCTTTGCCCGAAAGTACAACTTACCGATACGGGTGGTTATCGCACCACCGGGCTGGGACGGCAGCGAACTCGACGAAGCCTACATCGAACCGGGAACAATGGTCAACTCGGCACAGTTCGACGGCCAGTCCAATCGGGAGGGAATCGCGGCGATTTCCGACTTCTTCGAAGAGCGGGACTGGGGAAAACGAACGGTGAGCTACCGACTGCGAGATTGGTTAATCTCACGACAGCGCTACTGGGGAGCCCCAATACCGATCGTCTACTGCGACCAGTGCGGAACGGTGCCGGTGCCAGAAGAAGACCTGCCGGTGCTCCTGCCGGAGGACGCCGAGTTCCGGCCGACCGGTGAATCGCCGCTGGCCTCCAACGAAGCTTTCGTGACGACGACCTGACCACGCTGCGGTGGCCCGGCGCGGCGAGAGACGGACACACTGGACACCTTCATGTGTTCCTCATGGTACTTCCTGCGTTTTGCCAACGCCACCTACGCCGCGGCTGCTTTCGATCCCAAGAAACTGAAATACTGGCTACCGGTTGACCTCTACACCGGCGGCGCGGAACATGCCGTGATGCATCTCTTCTACGCCAGGTTCTTCATCAAAGCGCTGCGAGACATGGGTCTGATTGACTTCAGTGAGCCGTTCACGCGTCTCTTCAACCAAGGCGTCATCACCGCCAACCACCAGAAGATGAGTAAGTCACGCGGCAATGTCATCAGTCCCGATAAGTACGTCTCGACACTGGGCGCCGACACTTTCCGGGCCTACCTGATGTTCATCGGCCCCTGGGAGCAGGGTGGCGACTGGTCCGACACGGGCATCAGCGGGATGAGCCGCTGGTTGAATCGAGTCTGGAACTTGGCGCTCGACGGCTATACAGCCGGCACGGCGGATGGCCACGCCCGTGAACAAGCGCTGACCGAGCTACGACGCGTCACCCACCAAACGATACGTAAAGTAGGCGGCGACATCGAACGTTTCCGCTTCAACACGATGATCGCCGCACTGATGGAGTCCACCAATTTCTTGAGCAGGGTCAAGGAAACCGGCGCCGTCTCCGAAGCCGACTGGCGTGAGGCAATCGACAGCCTGTTGCTGCTACTGGCGCCGCCAGTACCGCACATCGCCGATGAACTATGGGAACGGACCGGTCACGAGGGCAGCATCCATAGCCAAAGCTGGCCCGAGTGGGACAAGGAACTCGCCCGCGACGAGGAGGTAACACTGATAGTGCAGGTAAACGGCCGGTTACGTGACCGGATCGTCGTCCCGGCAATAATCGGCGAAGACGAAGCGCGGCGACTGGCGGCAGGCAGTACCAAGGTGAAGGCGCACACCGACGGCAAACAACTGGTCAAGGCGATATATGTACCCGGCAAGCTGGTCAACCTGGTGGTGAAGTAGGTGGGGCGACTGAGGTCCGTTAGACCATCCACGGACGGATTGATGCATCGCACCCTCAGTGAGATTGACGGCTCCGACTAGCTGATTGACGCCGATGCCGATTGCCCAGTCGGCATCGGTGTCGAAGCAGGCTACGCACACAAGAGAGATATTCCCGTCATCTGCATCTGCCAGGCAAAGGAATGGGTCGCCAATACGGTGGCAGGCATTGCCAAGCACGTCATTAGATGCGAAGACTACGTCAACCTGACTAGAAAACTGATCGATTTGGTGGCGAAGTAGCCGCCGGCAGCGTCTAGGCAAGTTCCCCGACGGCGGGCACGCCGGCCAGGCCGGTCGCCCGGATCACGGCGCGGACGATTGCCTCGGCGGCGACCTCGGCGGCAACTGAGCCAACAGCGGTGACGTCGCCGTTCTTGTCCCCCAGCGAAAGCGCGAAGACGACATCGCCGTCGTACATCGTGTGGCATGGCCTGACGGCGCGGGCGATGCCGTCGTGGGCCATCTGCGCCACCTTGTTCACCTGCTCCTTGGTGAGGGCAGCATCGGTAGCGACGACGCCGATAGTAGTATTAGCCGCCGCTGGCGGCGCCAAGCCGCCGTCCTCGCGGAGCAGTCGTGAACTGTCGGCCCAGCCGCCTTCGGGGAGGCGGGTGCCAGCAACGATTCGTCCATCGGGACCGACGACGTCACCGACAGCGTTGACCGCCATCAGCGCGGCGACGGTAACCCCGCCGAACGCGGTGACACTAACCGTGCCGATGCCTCCCTTGGTCGCCAATTTCGATCCGCGCAGCGTACCCACAGTGGCGCCGGTGCCAGCGCCGACCGAACCCTCGGCGATGACGTCCTCGCCGCCGCTGTCTTCGGCATTGAGGCAAGCCTGATAACCATGATCGGGACCGGGGCGGACGTCTGCACGGCCAACCATCAGGTCGAACAGGATTGCCGCTGGGACGAGCGGTACCCGCACTCTCGCTATCTCAAAGCCGAAGCCGCGCTCCTCCAGGTAGCGCACAACGCCGCCGGCGGCATCGAGTCCGAAGGCGCTACCACCACTGAGCAAGATCGCATGGACACGGTCAACAAGATTCATCGGCCGCAGGAGATCGGTCTCGCGCGTTCCCGGCGCCGAGCCACGGACGTCGACACCGGCGACAGCTCCCTCCTCGCAGAGAACGACGGTGCAACCGGTGGCCGCCTCGCGGTCGGTACAGTGCCCTACGCGGATTCCCGCTACATCGGTAATTCCACCGTTCATCTCAATGACAATCTAGCACCGTGTGGCAGCACTGTCAAAAAGGGCGCCGCCACATGACCAGCCGCGACGCGATGTACTATACTGGGGGTTATAAGCGAGCCGGAAGGACAACCACAATGCGACTCACTTTCGTCGGCGGCGGCAACATGGGAGAGGTGATACTATCGGCGGTGCTCACCGCCGGATTGGCAGTCGCCGACGAAGTGACCGTCTGCGACATCAACCGGGAACGCCGTGACTACCTGGCGAAGCGGTTCGGCGTAGCCGTAACCGATAACAGCCGCCGGGCGGTCGCCGGCAGTAACGTCGTCATCCTCGCCGTCAAGCCGCAGGACATGGCGAAGGCAACGGACGAACTCAACGGCAACCTGAAACCTGGGCAACTCGTCCTGTCGGTTGTCGCCGGGGCCCGAATCGCGCCGATCCAGCGTGGACTCGGGCACACCGCCGTCGTTCGTTCGATGCCGAACACTCCAGCGCAGATCGGACAGGGGATGACCGTCTGGACCTGCGCCGTCAAAGTATCCACCGAGCAACGACGGACAGCCGAGGCGATCCTCGGCGCAATGGGACGGGAGATTGCCGTCGAGAACGAGGATGACATCGACAAGGCGACCGCCGTCAGCGGCAGCGGCCCCGCCTATCTGTTCCTCTTCATCGAGGCGCTGGCATCTGCCGCCGTGGACATCGGTCTCGCAGCCGACGTCGCGCACGAACTGGTGCTGACGACGGTGCTCGGCGCTGGCCGTCTCGTCGAACAATCGGGGCACGCCCCGGCGGAGTTGCGACGGATGGTGACCTCGCCGGGGGGAACGACGGCGGCGGCGCTTGCGGAATTGGCCAACGGCAAATTCAATGAACTGGTAACACGAGCCGTCCGAGCAGCCTACCGACGGGCCAGGGAACTCGGTGACGGTTGATAGACCGTGCAAGGGCTGATGCGTAAAGCAACTGAGGAAAGCACCCATCGGGTGCTTTCCCTTACGGTACGTCAAGACCACGTGCAAGACAGGAACACTCGACTGAGGTCCCTGGTTCAGACAATGGTCTTCAGTATTTCTTAAGGACGACTTCGGCTGCTAGGCAGACGGCGTTTCGCCCGGGTGCAGCGTCTTCCACTTGGCAAGCAGGGCATCTTTGTCCTCGGTGTTATCGGGGTCGGTAATGCAGCAGTCTACCGGGCAGATCTCGGCACACTTCGGCGAATCGAAGGAGCCGACGCACTCCGTGCATTTGGCAACATCGATCTCGTAGATCGTCTCTCCCTCAGTGATCGCTTCGTTAGGGCATTCGGGCTCACAGGCCCCGCAACTGATGCATTCGTCGGTGATTGTGTACGCCATTGGATATGCCTCCTTTGTTGTCAGGGATTACTTCCCCGCTTCCATAACCGGTTACCGCCTGGCCAGCTTCTTCTTTAGTGCCTCGGCAACGTGATCCGGCACTAGGCTATCGATATCGCCGCCGAGCCTGGCGACTTCCTTGAGCAGACTTGAACTGACGAACTGGTACTCACCCCTCGTCATCAGGCAGACGAGTTCCAGATCGGGACGTAGGTTCTTGTTCATCTGCTCCATTTCGAACTCGCGCTCGAAGTCGGTACTCGTCCGGAGCCCCCGCACCAGCGTCTTGGCACCGACTTCGACGGCAAAATCGACCGTCATCCCGCTGAAAGCGGTTACTTCGACGTTACGCAAGTCAGCAGTGGCCGTGCGGAGGAGATTGACCCTCTCACTGGTGCTGAAGAGAATGCGCTTGTCCGGGAGATCGTAGACGCCGACGATCAGCTTCTCGAATAAACCGGAGGCCCGCCTGGCAATGTCGAGATGCCCTTTAGTGATCGGGTCAAACGTACCCGGATAAGCGGCGATCGTCACCTTCCATTCCCCTTTCGGAATATCGCGATGCAACTGTCACCATGGCGGTGTTCCTTGACAAGGCCGAGGTCACCATAGGACGGTTCGAGAGAAAGCCGCGGCGAGTGTGTGACGATCACCACCGAATCTCCTCCGACCAAGGTAGAATCCGCCAGCCGAGAGACAACATTACCAATCGAGGTGTCCGCATAGGGGGGGTCCATCAATATGATTCCGTACTCCTCATCAAGCAATGATAGAACCTTAGCGACACTGCAGCAGTAGACGTGGGAGCTGGTGGCGAAATCAACCGTGTCTAGATTTTGCCTAATTATAGCACAACAGCGCCGCTCACGGTCAACGAAGTCCACCCAGCCGGCACCGCGGCTAAGAGCCTCGATCCCCATCGCGCCGCTGCCCGAGAATACGTCCAGCACCCGTGACCAATCGCCAGCGATGTTCTCCAGAATCGAAAAGATAGCACCGCGAACGAGATCAGTCGCGGGCCGTACATAGACACCACTCGGCACCTTGAGCTGGCGCCCCTTGACAGTCCCGGCAATCACTCTAAGCATGGCACTACGCAGATGCTATCCAATCGAATTGTCTGGTGTCAACTCCGCAGACGCCCTGCCAGAGTTGCCAGCCTGTCGCGCGGGTTGTCAATCAACGCCACCGCCTCACCGGTGAGCGAATAGATGTTGGCGTCCTTTGTATGGCCAGTCGATGAACGCCGGGAATGACCTCTTCTGCCAGCATACCGCGGCTGATTACCTGGCAGAACCGGCGGAGTATCATACCTACACCGTCCGGGGTGCCAGTCCATCACGCCTCGCCCGGCCTATCTTCCCATTCCACTTCGCGTCGGTCAGGCCGAGCCGTTGGAAGATATCGTCGACGTATCGCAGGTAGTACCGCACATCGAACAGGTTCTCCAATTCGCCGGCAGAGAGCGCGGCGCCGATCTTAGCATCGGCCTGGAGCAGGCCAAGAAACTTCTTGTTCCCTTTCCAAGACAGGGTCGCGTTGCGCTGCACCAGTCGGTAGGCATTATCACGCGCCAGACCTTTATCGATCAGCGCCAGCATCACGCGCTGTGAGTAGATGAGGCCACGGGTGAGGTCCAGGTTACGCTTCATCTGTCGCGGGTAGACCTGAAGACCTTCGATAATATGGGTAAAGGTAGCCAGTGAGTAGTCGAGGATGAGACAGGCGTCGGGCAGAATGACTCGCTCGGTCGATGAGTGGCTGATGTCGCGTTCGTGCCACAATGCGATGTTCTCCAACGACGTGGACGAATAGCCTCGCATCATGCGGGCCATACCACTGATACGCTCACAAAGTTCCGGGTTACGTTTGTGCGGCATCGCCGAAGAACCAGTCTGAAGGACGCCAAACGGTTCCTCGGCTTCACCAACCTCAGTGCGCTGCAGCCCGCGGATCTCGGTGGCAAACTTCTCCAGCGATCCGGCGATCACAGCCAAGGTGGTCACGAATTGGGCGTGACGGTCGCGCTGAATAATCTGGTTCGAGACCGGCGACGGGGCGAGCCCGAGCCTGGCGCATACCTTCTCCTCCAATTCCGGCGACAGCGTGGCATAGGTTCCAACCGCCCCTGATATCTTGCCGACGGCAATCGCTCGTCGCGCCTCGTTGAGCCGCTGCCAGTTACGGTTCATTTCCTCAAACCAGACCGCCAACTTCAGTCCGAAGGAAGTCGGTTCGGCGTGAACGCCGTGCGTACGTCCGATGATCGGTGTATACTTGTGCGCGATCGCCTGAACCGCCAGAGCCGATATCAGCCCTTTGATGCCATCGGCGAGCAGTTCACTGGCCTGGACCATCTGCAAACTGAGAGCGGTGTCCACCACGTCCGACGACGTCAGCCCAAGGTGGACGAAACGCGATTCCTTGCCGAGGTTTTCGGCAACCGCCCCGAGAAAGGCGGTCATGTCGTGATGAGTGTCCTTGAGGATGGCGTTCATCCGCTTGATGTTAACCCGCGCCAGCTTGATCTTGGGAACGGCATTCCTCGGGATCGCGCCCAGTTCCGCCCAAGCCTCACAGACGGCAATCTCGACATCCAACCAGTGGCCGAACTTATTCTCGTCCGACCAGACTTTCTTCATCGCCGGCCGCGAATAGCGTTCGATCATTTGCCGCCTCCCTGCAGGCCGCGGCGGTAATCCTCGTAGGCCTGCCTGATGACGTCGTACTTGAGTCCCAGGATTTCGGCGGCGAGGTAAGCGGCGTTCTTCGCGCCGGCGCTGCCGACGGCGACACAGGCGACCGGGATTCCGGCCGGCATCTGGACAATCGAGTAGAGGGCGTCAACACCGTCCAATTCGCCACCGCCGAGAGGTACCCCAATCACCGGCAAGGTCGTCCAACTGGCAAGTACTCCGGGAAGGTGGGCCGCCCTACCAGCGGCAGCGATGATGACATCGATACCCCGATCGCGGGCAGACAGACCGAATTGCCGCGCCTTTTCCGGCGTGCGATGCGCCGAGATTACCGAGACCTCATGGTCGATGCCGAGTTCTGCGAGCGCATCGAGCGCCGGTTTGACGGTGGCCTCGTCAGATCTTGAACCCATGACAACTGCTACCAGTGGCATATTTGTACGACCCTTTCCGCTAGACTTACCCATCCGTGAAGAGGGCAATATCGCTGCGATAGTAACCCCCCTCGAAACGAATACGCGAGATATTGGCGTAGGCCTTCTCCCTTGCGGCAGCGATTGTCGCGCCGCGAGCGGCCACGGTGAGTATCCTACCACCGCTGGTGATGATCTTGCCGGAATTGTCCCGCTTCGTGCCAGCGTGAAACACCATTACGTCTTCGTCGACATCGTCCAAGCCTGAAATGGGATACCCGATCCGGTAGGCGTCAGGGTAGCCGCCGGAGGCGATGGCGACGCCGACACAAGCGCCAGGATACATGTCGACCGACAGGCTACTGAGCTTGCCTTCGAGAACGGCCGTAATGACGTCAACGAGGTCGGTCTTGAGTAACGGCAGAACTACCTGGGCCTCAGGGTCACCGAGACGGGCGTTGTACTCGATCACGTAGGGGCCATCATCAGTCACCATCAACCCCCCGTAGAGGAAGCCCGAATAGCATCTTCCCTCACTGGCCAGCCCGGCAACGGTCGGTTTCATTATCTTTTCTTGCACCGTTTCGGCCAGCGCCGAAGTCAGAAACGACGGAGGGCAGTAACTACCCATACCGCCGGTGTTGGCGCCCTGGTCACCGTCACCGATACGTTTATAGTCGCAGGCCGAGGCCAACGGGACGACGGTGTCGCCATCAGTGACAACGAAGGAACTCATCTCGCGACCGGTCAAGTACTCCTCGATGATGATCCGGCCGCCGGCGGCGCCGTTCTTACCACCGATCATGAAATCATCGAGTGCGGCTATCGCTTCTCCCATTGAATCGGCAACGACGACGCCCTTACCGGCGGCCAGCCCGTCCGCCTTGACAACGATCGGCGGTGACTGCCGGCGGACGTGGTCAACGGCGGTGGCGTGGTTCGTGAAGGCAATGCTGCCGGCACAAGGAATGCCGTGCTCAGCCATGAGTTTCTTGGCGAAGACCTTGCTCGATTCGATCTCGGCGGCACGCTGACTCGGACCGAATACCGGTATCCCCAGTGTCTGGAAATGGTCGACGATGCCGGCCGCCAGCGGCGCTTCTGGCCCGATAACGGTAAGGTCGATCCGGTTATCCCTAATGACCGCCGCCAATGCTTCGATGTCTCCGGCGTCAACTAGAAGATTGGTGGCAATTTCAGCAGTGCCGGCATTACCCGGTGCAGCGAAGACTGCCGCGACCCGCGGGCTCTGTGCCAGCTTCCAGACAATCGCATGTTCCCTGGCTCCGTTGCCGACAACCAGTATCTTCAAACTCGTAACCCTTGTGACGCTAGTGGCACCGCGCCGATCCGGTCAGCACCATCACCACCAAGTAGTATAATACATCATTGTCGGGTAGTCACCCACTGAGAACGCGCCGGACTCAGGCAGCAAACGACCACTCGCAACGCAGTGATATCGGACCGAAGCGGTGACATAGTCCGATGTCGGAAGTCCGTGCATCCGGCGAAATCGGTTACCGCCGGGGTTACTCCCACTCGATGGTGGAGGGCGGTTTCGAAGTGATGTCGTAGACGACCCGGTTGACTTCGGGAACTTCGTTGACAATCCGGTTGGAGATCCGGGCGAGTACGTCGTAGGGCATTCGCGCCCAATCAGCCGTCATCGCGTCCTCGCTGGTAACGGCACGAATGCCTACCAAGTAGCCGTAGGTTCGATGGTCACCCATGACCCCAACCGAGCGGACGTCGGTGAGCACGGCGAAACTCTGCCACAGCTGGCGATAGAGTTTCGCCCGCTTGATCTCATTCATGACGATGAAGTCGGACGATCGCAGAATCTCCAGGTTCTCGCGGGTAACCTCGCCAATTATGCGAATCGCCAGTCCCGGTCCGGGGAAAGGCTGGCGCCACACCATCTCCTCAGGAAGGCCGAGTTCAATACCGAGGGCGCGGACCTCATCCTTGAAGAGGTATCGCAGCGGCTCGATCAACTTGAGTACCATCTTCGCCGGTAGTCCGCCGACGTTGTGGTGGGTTTTGATCTTGACAGCGGCGCTGCTCCCCGACGAAGCACTCTCGATGACATCCGGGTAAAGGGTCCCCTGAGCGAGAAAATCGACCTTACCGAGCTTCTTGGCCTCTTCTTCGAAGACACGAATGAATTCCTCGCCGATCGCCTTGCGCTTGGTCTCGGGATC